>CALWOF010000026.1 GCA_944382995.1 uncultured Oscillospiraceae bacterium
CGGGACTTGAACCCGCACGTGCGTAATGCACACTAGAACCTGAATCTAGCGAGTCTGCCAATTCCACCACTCGCGCACATCTATACGATTTTTTGCTCCCGAACTGCTGGGGTGTTCCGCCGGAGGGGAGCCCTCCGGCGAAACGTGGTGCGCGAGGCGGGACTTGAACCCGCACGTGCGTAATGCACACTAGAACCTGAATCTAGCGAGTCTGCCAATTCCACCACTCGCGCATAGAGCGGCATCTCTTTCAAGGATGCCAAATGGTGCGGCTGACGGGATTTGAACCCACACGTCGATTCGGACACCAGCACCTCAAGCTGGCCTGTCTACCAGTTCCAGCACAGCCGCAAATGTTTGTCCCTTAAAAAAGACTGCTCGATTATTATAACGGGAAGAGACCGGATTGTCAACTGCTTTTTCCGGAGACTGGTGAAAAATTTTCCGGAGAGGCTGCGGCAGGGCCGGGGCCGCCCTCAGGCGGCCCCGGCCGGAGACGCGCGGGCAGTGCGCTTATTCCTGCCGCTGGTCCATGGCGGTATAGGGGCGGTGCTCCTCCACACACTCATACCGGGGACGGATCAGCTTGCCGCCCACAGACAGCTCCTCCATCCGGTGGGCGCTCCAGCCGGCGATCCGGGCCACGGCAAAGAGGGGGGTGTACAGCTCCAGGGGAAGACCCAGCATCTCGTAGACAAAGCCGCTGTAGAAGTCGATGTTGGTGGAGAGCACGGACTTGTGCTGCCGCTCCATCAGCAGCTGCTTGCCGATCTTCTCCACGCTCTGATAGAGCTTCAGCTCGTCTTCCAGGCCCTTCTCCGCCGCCAGACGCTCCACATAGTTCCGGAACACCTCGCACCGGGGGTCGGTCTTGGTGTAGACCGCATGGCCCAGACCGTAGATCAGTCCGCTGCGGTCGAAGGCCTCTTTGTTTAGGAGCTTGGTCAGATAGTCGGCGACGCAGCCCTCGTCGTTCCAGTTCTCCACGTGCTCCTTCACGTCGTCCATCATGGCCATGACCTTGTTGTTGGCGCCGCCGTGGCGTGGGCCCTTCAAAGAGGCCATGGCCGCGGCGATGGCGGAGTAGGTGTCCGTCCCGGAGGAGGTGACCACGTGGTTGGTGAAGGTGGAGTTGTTGCCGCCGCCGTTGTCCGCGTGGAGCACCAGCGCCACATCCAGCACCCGGGCCTCCAGCTCCGTGTAGCTGCGGTCCTCCCGCAGCATCCGCAGGAAGTTCTCCGCCGTGCTGAGCTCCGCGTGGGGCTTGTGGATGAACAGGCTCTCTCCCTGGCTGAACCGCCAGGCCTGGTAGGCGTAGATGGCCAGCACGGGCATATTGCTCATCAGCTGCAGGCACTGGCGCAGCACATTCTCCAGACCGATGTCGTTGGGCTTGTCGTCATAGCAGAACAGCGTCAGGATGCCCCGCTGCATGGTGTTCATCAGATCCCGGGGCGGCGCCTTCATGATGACGTCTCGGAAGAAGTTGGTGGGCAGCGTCCGGTAGGACGCCAGCTGGGCGCAGAAGTCCTCCAGCTGGGCGGCGGTGGGCAGCTCGCCGAAGAGCAGCAGGTACGCGGTCTCCTCAAAGGCGAACCGGCGGCCCACAGACCCCTTCACGATCTCCCGGGTGTCGATGCCCCGGTAGTAGAGCACACCGTCCTGCGGGATGATGTGCTCCCCCTCCGTGACGCTGTAGGACTGGATCTCGCCCACCCGGGTGAGTCCGGTCAGCACGCCCCGGCCGTCCTCGTCGCGGAGGCCGCGCTTCACGTTGTACTCCTTGTACAGCTTGGGGTCGATGTAGTTCTTTTTCTCCCACTGCTCCTTCAGCGACAGAATGGCAGGGGTGATCTCACAATAGGCGTTCTCGCGGTTCTCTTTCCAGACCATGGCGCGCGCTCCTTTCGGCAGCTGTTGCTGTTTGTATTGTATGCAATATTACCACAGATAACTTTCATTTTCAATGCTGATTTCCGTTAAAAATAAAAAAATTTTTTGAAATTTGAATTTTGACACTTTATAACTTGCATATTTGGAGAAAATGACAGGCGGCCGTCTGCGGACGGCCGCCTGTTGGGACATATTGACGAACTACAGCTGGGCCAGGGTCTCGCCGATGGGGTCGGTGATCACCAGATCCGCCGCCAGGTCCTGGGCCACCGGCGACTTGTTGATGAGCACCAGCTTGTGCCCTCCGTAATAGCGGATGAGGCCCGCCGCGGGGTAGACGTTCAGGGAGGTGCCGCCGATGATCAGCATGTCCGCCCGGGACAGGTACATCACGGAATCCTCCAGGGTCCTCTGGTCCAGTCCCTCCTCATAGAGCACCACATCCGGCTTGATGATGCCGCCGCAGCTGCACCGGGGAACCCCCTCGGTGGAGAGGATGTAGTCCAGGCCGTAGAACCTCCCGCACTTCTCACAGTGGTTCCGGTGCACGCTGCCGTGGAGCTCCAGGACGTTTTTGCTGCCGGCGGCCTGGTGGAGCCCGTCGATGTTCTGGGTGATGACGGCCTTCAGCCTGCCCTCTGCCTCCCACTCCGCCAGCTTCTTATGGGCGGCGTTGGGCCTGGCGTCCGGGGCCAGCATCTTGGCCCGGTAGAAGCGGAAAAATTCTTCGGGGTTGCTTTCGTAAAACGTATGGCTTAAAATCACCTCAGGCGGGTATTTCCACTGCTGGTGGTACAGACCGCCGGTGCTGCGGAAGTCCGGGATACCCGACTCCGTGGAGACGCCGGCCCCGCCGAAAAACACGATGTTGTCGGACCCGTCCACCAGGTCCTTCAGCTTCCTCACCTGATCCGTCATGGTGAACCCCCATTTCGATCTTGATCTTAAAGGAGCGCGGTCATGAATATCCAGATCTTCGGCTCATCCAAGTCCTTTGACTCCAAAAAGGCGGAGCGGTGGTTCAAGGAGCGCCGCATCAAGTACCAGTATATCGACCTGCCCTCAAAGGGATTATCCCCCCGGGAGTACCAGTCCGTCAAGCAGAAAGTGGGCTTTGACGCCCTGGTGAACACAAAATGCCGGGCCTATGAGGAACTGTATATGGCCCACATCACCCCGGAAGCCCGGGAGGAGAAGCTACTGGAGCACCCGGAGCTGTTCGTGACGCCCATCGTCCGCAACGGGAGAGAGGCCACGGTGGGCTACTGCCCGGAGGTGTGGCAGACCTGGGAATAAGCCGGAAAAAGCCCGACAGAGACGCGCCTTTCGGCGCATACTATAGAGCGGGAGACCGCGGGGAGAGGAGGGAGGACCCATGCGAAAACTGCACCGGCGGGACTGGATGGAGCTGCCCCAAAACCGCTTTCTGCGGGGAGTCTACCTGCTGATCCAGCGGTTCCTGCGGCACAACGTGGGGATGCAGGGAGCGGCGCTGGCCTTCTATCTGCTGTTCATGATCTTTCCCCTGCTGATCTTCGTCAGCGCCCTGCTGGGCCTGCTGCATCTGGATGTGAACGGCATCCTGGAAGCGGCGGGGGAGTTCCTGCCCCGGCAGGTGGTGTCCTTCATCGAGGTGTATCTCAACTATGTGGCCGCCAACCCCAGTATGAAGCTGCTGCTCTTCGGCCTGTTCTTCTCCCTGTACTTCCCCATGCGGGCCACCAACGCCCTGATGCGCTCCGTGCGGATCGCCTACCACCTGGGCCCGCCCCGGGGGGCCTTCGTGCAGCTCATCAAGACCCTGGTGTACACGGCGGTGCTCATCGCCGCCATCGCCCTGACCCTGACGCTGATGACCGTGGGGGACCGGGTGCTGCTCTATGCGGTGGAGCACTTCGGCCTGCCCTATTTCTGGGCGTCCCTGTGGGCCCGGCTCCGGTTCCCGGTGGCGGGCGCGGCGGGGTACTTCGCCCTGTTCTTCCTGTACGCCCTGTCCCAGGACGGCCGCCAGCCCTGGCGGAACATCTGGCCCGGTACCCTGACGGCCCTGGCAGTCTGGCTGGCCCTCAACTGGCTGTACGCCACCTATGTGGAGAACTTCGCCGACTACTCCCTGCTCTACGGCTCCATCGGCACGGCCATCGCCCTGCTGATCTGGCTGTACATGAGCGCCGTGACCCTCATCATGGGGGCGGAGTTCAACGCCACGCTGATCTCCCTGCGGAAGGACCGGGCCGGGGATTCGTGAACGATTTTTGAATCCCGGCCGCCCCGCCTTTACTTTGCCGGCGGGATGCTCTACAATAGAAGCTGAATCTGGAAAGACCCGGAAAGGACGGAATGACATGGATCCCAAGATGGAAGAAAAGCTGAAGGAATACGCCCGGCTGCTGGTGCGGGTGGGCCTCAACGTGGAACAGGGCCAGACCCTGGTGATCTCCTCTCCGGTGGAGTGCGCCTTCTTCGCCCGGCTCTGCGCGGCGGAGGCCTACGACGCCGGCTGCCGGGAGGTGGTGATGAACTGGAGCGACGATGAACTGGGACGGATGAAGTACCTCCACGCCGCCGACGATGTGTTCGACACCGTGCCGCTGTGGCGGCGCCACTTCTACAACGACTACGCCCTGGAGGGGGCGGCGTATCTGGCCATCTCCGCCAGCGACCCGGAGAACCTCAGGGGCGTGGACCACGGCCGCATCGTCCGGGCCCAGCAGGCCAGCGGCGCGGCGCTGAAGGACTTTGACCGGCTGCAGATGTGCGGCGGCTTCCCCTGGTGCATCGCCTCCATCCCCATCCCCAGCTGGGCGAAGAAGGTGTTCCCGGACCTGCCGGCGGACCAGGCGCAGGAGCGGCTGTGGGACGCCATCTTCGCCGCGGTCCGCATCACCGGGGCGGGGGACTGTGTGGAGCAGTGGCAGGCGCACATCGCCACGCTGGAGCGCCGGGTGAAAAAGCTCAACCAGATGAACTTCAAGTCCCTGCACTACACCAATTCCCTGGGCACGGACCTGACGGTGGAGCTGCCGGAGGGCCACATCTGGGAGGCCGGCAACGACGTGACCCTCGCCGGCCGGACCTATATCGCCAACATCCCCACGGAGGAGGTGTTCACCTCCCCCCTGAAGACCGGCGTCAACGGCGTGGTGTGCTCCGCCCTGCCTCTGAGCCACAACGGCACCATCATCGACAAGTTCCGCTTCACCGTGAAGGACGGGAAGATCGTGGAGGTCCGCGCGGAGCAGGGGGAGGAGGCCCTGAAGGCCGCCGTCACCGTGGACGAGGGGGCCAGCTACTTCGGCGAGGTGGCCCTGGTGCCCTATGACAGCCCCATCTCCAACCAGAGGATCCTCTATTACAACACCCTGTTCGACGAGAACGCCGCCTGCCACATCGCCTTCGGCGAGGCGTATCCCTGCCTGGAGGGCGGCCAGCAGATGACAAAGGACGAGCTGAAGGCCCATGGCCTCAACGACTCCATCACCCACGTGGACTTCATGGTGGGCACGCCGGACCTGTCCATCGTGGGCACCACCCACGACGACCGGGAGATCCCGGTGTTCGTGAACGGAAACTTCGCGGAAGGGATCTGAGCAGATAAAAGTGAAGAGATAAGAGTGAAGAGATAAGAGATAAAAGATAGAAGATGATCTGATCCGTCCGGCGGAGCCGGACACCATAGCTTTTATCTTTTCGCTTTTATCTCTTATCTCAAGCGGCACATAGGAGGAAATGACCATGATCTATGAACTGAAAAAGACTGACGAGAACGCGCTCATCACCGAGGGGGCCTTCGTCACCGGCGACGTGACGCTCGCCCGCGGCGTCAGCGTCTGGTACGGCGCCGTCCTGCGGGGGGACATGGGCGCCATCACCATCGGGGAGGACACCAACATCCAGGATGGGGCCATCCTCCACGAGGAGACCCATGTGGGCCGGGGATGCACCATCGGCCACGGCGCCATCGTCCACGGCTGCACCGTGGGGGACAACACCCTCATCGGCATGGGGGCCACGGTGCTCAACGGCGCCCGGATCGGCAATGACTGCATCGTGGGGGCCGGGGCCCTGGTCACCGGGAAGATGGACGCCCCAGACGGGTCCATGATCCTGGGGAGCCCCGCCAAGGTGGTCCGCCCCCTGAAGCCGGAGGAGATCGCCGGCAACCGGGCGGCTATGGAGGAGTATCTGGAGGCCGCCGCCCGCTACCGCGAGGAGCGGGAGGCCCGCTGAAAAAGGCCCCGGGCCGGAAAGTGAGTTTACCGTTCATGGAGTGGAACAAACAGAGCATCAAGGGCCTTCTGCTGGTGGTCTGCGGCGGCGTGGCATTTTACTGTGTCCTGCAGAATCTGGATGTGGTATGGGGCGCGGCCCGGCGGATCTTCGGCATCCTCTCGCCCTTCCTGCTGGGCGGGGCGCTGGCCTTCGTGCTGAATGTGCCCATGCGGGCCATCGAGCGGCACATGGGCTCCGGCGGCGGCCGGACGGCCAGGCTCCGGCGGCCGGTGGCACTGGTGCTGACGCTGCTGGCCGTCATCGGTGTGCTGGCACTGGCGGGCCTCGTCATCGGTCCCGGCGTGGGCGAGGCGGCCATGTCCGTCGTGAATCAGATCCCCGCCGCCTTTGCCCGGCTCCAGACCCAGATCAATGACCTCTCCGATGTCCTGCCCGCCATCCAGGAGTGGCTGGCGGAGCAGCAGATCGACTGGGAGAGCCTCACACAAAACGCCCTGGAGTACATGCAGACGGTGGGGGGCCGCATCGTCTCCTCCGGCGGCGGGTTCATCGGCGGGGTGGTCAGCGGCGTGAGCACCTTTGTCATCGGCCTGATCTTCTCCTTCTACATCCTGCTGCAGAAGGAGAAGCTCTCCCGCCACGGCCGGCAGGTGATCTACGGCCTGCTGCCCCTGGAGAAGGCGGACCGGACACTGGAGATCCTGCGGCTGGCCAACCGGACCTTCTCCAGCTTCCTCTCCGGCCAGTGCCTGGAGGCCTGCATCCTGGGCACACTCTTCGCGGTGGCCATGACCATCTTCCGGATGCCCTACGCGCTGCTGGTGGGCGTCCTCATCGCCCTGACGGCCCTGATCCCCATCGTGGGGGCCTTCATCGGCTGCGGCGTGGGGGCGCTGCTCATCGCCATCGACGACCCCTGGAAGGCGCTGTGGTTCGTGGTGATGTTCCTGGTGCTCCAGCAGATCGAGGGGAATCTGATCTATCCCCATGTGGTGGGCTCCTCTGTGGGCCTGCCCTCCATCTGGGTGCTGGCCGCCGTCACCCTGGGCGGCAGTCTGATGGGCGTGCTGGGGATGCTGCTCTTCATCCCGCTGTGCTCCGTGGTCTACAGCCTGTTCCGGGCCTATGTGAAGGACCGGCTGACGGCGCGGAACGTGCCGGCGGAGAAGTGGCGGGACCCGCCGCCTCCGGTGGCCCCTCCCCGGAAGAAGACCCGGGCACCGGCGCGGAAGGGGACCAAAAAGTAAAACGAGGACCGCTGACGGCCGCCCGAACGGGCGGCCGTTTTTCATTTTGAAAAATTTTTGAATTTGCATATTGACAACTATTCTTGTCAGTGCTATCCTCTAATTGACAAAAATAGTTGTCAACTTGACCTGGATAGTTGTCAGGAAGAGAGGAGCTGAGAGGAATGCCGCTGTACAACCGGCTGAAGGAGCACCGGGCCCGGCTGGGGGTGAACCAGCAGGAGATGGGGGCCCTGGCGGGGGTGTCCCGCCAGACCATCAGCCAGATCGAGCGGGGGGACTACTCCCCATCGGTGACCCTGGCGCTGAAGCTGGCCAGGATCTGCGGGGTGACCGTGGAGGACATTTTTTCGTATCAGGAGGATGAACGCGATGAAAGCAAGTGACAAGGATCTCAACCGCAAGGCATTTCCGAAATTTCTGCTGTGGGTGGGCGCCGGCGCCCTGGTGGGCTTCTGCGCCGGCCTCGCCAGCGGTGTCCTGCGGGGACTGAACGCAGGGGAGTGGGCCTCTGTCCGGCTCCCGGCCCTGCTGGGGACGATCGCGCCCTGGGGCATTCCCGTGAGCTCTGTGATCCTGCTTGGCATCTGTCTGGCGCAGTACCGCTCCGCGAAAACGCTCTGCGACCGATGGGACGGGGAGGACGAGACCGCCCCTGAGGAGGCGGACCGGAGGCTGAACGTGGTGCTGCTGTGCTCGTCCCTGGCCATGATCCTGGACTTCCTGTTCCTGGGGATGGGGGTCCTGTACACGGACGGGGCCATCGTCGCCATCATCACCGTGGCGGAGATGCTGGTCTCCGTGGCTCTGGTGGTCCTGGCTCAGCAGAAGACCGTGGACCTGACCCGGCGGATGAACCCGGAGAAGCAGGTCAGCGCCTATGACCGAAAGTTCCAGAAGAAGTGGTACGAGCTCTGCGACGAGGCGGAGCGGGCTCAGATCGGCCAGGCGTCCTACCGGGCCTTCCGGGCGGTGAACGTGTTCTGCCCGTTCCTGTGGCTGGCGCTGCTGCTCCTGAGCTATGTGTTTCCCATCGGGCTGCTGCCCATGGTGTCCGTGCTGGCGGTGTGGGCGGTGCTGGAGGTGACGTATATCCTGGAGTGTATGCGGCTGAGCGAAAAACGGGAAAAGGCGTGACGCCCGCACATTTTTTTGCAGAGCCGGCCCGCTTGTCAGCGGGCCGGCTTTGTGGTATGCTGGTCTCATTCTGAGAGCATTGGCGGCAGACCCTGAGGCCGTGTCCGCCGGAAGGAGGACCCATGTCCAAGAGACGACTGTTCTTTACCGCCGCTGCCGCCGCCGGCGCGGCGGCCCTGCTGCCCTGGGCCGTGCTCCACGGCCGGCGGGACGGGGAGGGCTGGGGACGCCTGGAGGGCGTCCGCTACGCCCACCGGGGGCTCCACGGCCCCGGCATACCGGAGAACTCCCTGGCCGCCTTTCACCGGGCGGCGGAGGCCGGGTACGGCGCGGAGCTGGACGTCCATCTGACGAAGGACGGCCGCCTGGCGGTGATCCACGACTCGGACCTCACCCGGATGTGCGGCGTGCCGGGGCGGGTAGAGGACCTGACGGCGGCGGAGCTGAAAGCGCTCCGTCTGGCGGGGACGGAGGAGCGCATCCCCCTTCTGGAGGAGGTGCTGCCCCTGTTCGAGGGGCGGGGTCCCCTCATCGTGGAGCTGAAGACGGACCGGAGCAACGACGCCGCCCTGGCGGCGGCTGTGGCCGCCTGCCTGGACCGCTTTCATGTGGATCACTGCCTGGAGAGCTTCGACCCCCGGCCCCTGCTGTGGCTGCGCCGCCACCGGCCGGACATCCTGCGGGGCCAGCTGGCCAAGGACTTCCGCCGGGACCCAGGGGATCAGAACGCCTGGAACCGGCTGGCGCTGACGAACCTCTTCTACAACGTATTCACCCGGCCGGACTTCATCGCCTACCGCTTCCAGGACCGGGACCGGCTGGCGGTGCGGCTGTGCCGCCGGTTCGGGGCGCGGACCGCATACTGGACGCTGAAGAGCCCGGCCCAGGTGGCCCGGGCGGAGCGGGAGGGCGCCCTGCCCATCTTTGAGGAGACGGAGAAGGAGGACATCGTTGAACAAGACGCGACGTGAGAAGACCCACGAGAAGCGGCAGTACAAGAAGGCCTTTCGGGAGGCCATGTACAAGGAGCTGCGGGAGCACAGGAGCTCCTTCATCGTCTTCTATATCCTGCGGCTGCTGGTGCTGGTGGTGCTGGTGCGCCAGCTGACGCTGGCCAACTACGAGGGTGCGTTTTTCTGCATCCTGACCATCCTGCTGCTGTACCTGCCCAGCTGGATCCAGGTGAAGCTGCGGATCGAGCTGCCCCCGCCTTTGGAGATCACCATTTTCTGCTTCATCTTCGCGGCGGAGATCCTGGGGGAGGTCAACGCCTTCTACGTGGTGATCCCCGGGTGGGACACCATGCTCCACACCCTCAACGGCTTCCTGGCCGCGGCGGTGGGGTCCTCCATGGTGATGCTGCTCAACGAGGACCAGCGGATCACCTTCCGCCTGTCCCCGGCGTTCCTGGCCCTGGTGGCCTTCTGCTTCTCCATGACCATCGGCGTGCTGTGGGAGTTCTTTGAGTTCGGGATGGATCTGTTCTTCGGCACGGACATGCAGAAGGACACCGTCATCCACGCCATCCACACTGTGACGCTGGACCCCACCCTCTCCAACAAGGTGGTGACCATCCCGAATATCACGGACGTGACCGTCAACGGCGAGAGCCTGGGCCTGGGCGGGTATCTGGATATCGGCATCATCGACACCATGAAGGACCTGTTCGTGAACTTCATCGGCGCGGTGGTGTTCTCCCTCACCGGCTTCTTCTATGCCCGGCACAAGGGGCGGAAGAAGTCCGCCGCCCAGAGCTTCGTCCCCAGCAAAAAGACGGCGGACCGGGATTACCTCCGCCAGGCGCTGGAGGAGGTCCGGCAGGAGGAGCCGCAGTCTCCCGCTCCGGAGCCCTCCGCACCGGAGAAGGCGGAGGGGACCTGAGCTGGTCCCTCCATCAAAATACCGCGAGACGCAGAAAGCGGCTGGCCGTTTGGCCAGCCGCTTTTTTCGCGCTGTCAGTCGTCGATCTCCCGCTCCGCCTGGATAACGGCGCCGGAGAAGGCGTCGATCTCATAGCTGTACTCCGTCCATCCCACGTGGAACTCGATCTCGTAGAGGGTCCGGCCGTCGTCCCGGTCCAGCTCGATCTCAAAGCGGGAGATCTCGCTCTCGCTGACGCCGGCGTGGGCCAGGGCCGCGGATTTGGCCGCCGCGTCGCCGATCAGGCTGCCGCTGTTTCCGCCGGCGGGAGCGGCGGGAGCGCCGTGGTCCTCCTGCTCGCTCTGGAGGATGGCGCCGGTGGTCAGGTCGATCTCGTAGCTGTACTCCGTGGAGCCCGCCAGGAACTCCACCTCGTAGCACTCCGGCCTGCCGTCGTCATGCTCCAGCCAGCAGCGAAACCAGGTGGTCTCCGCCTCGGTGACGCCGGCATGGGCCAGGGCCGCGGCGGCGGCCGCCTCCTCGCCGATGAAGTCGGCGGTGTTCACCGCCGGGTAGCTGCCGGAGCCCCCCTCCCGGGAGAACTTCACCACCTCGCCGGTGCGGGCGTCCACATCATAGTCATACTCAATGCCGGCCGCGTAGAACTCCACCTCATAGACCATCAGCCCGTCCTCGCTGTCGAACTCGATCTCCAGCTGGACCACGTCCCCGGCGGAGACGCCGGCGTGGGTGTAGGCGGCCGTCTGGGCCTCCTCCGCCGTGATATAGGCTTTGGCGCTGGCGGTGCCCGTCTGGGTGACGGACTGGGCGGCCAGATGCCGGGACTCGGCGATGAGGGCGATCTCATTGACCGACAGGGGAGCCAGGGAGGCGAAGGTCAGCGTGGCGTCCTGGGCGGTCACGTCCTGGATCAGCGCCGCCTTGCCCACGGAGATGCCGTACTGGCGGGCGAGGTCGTTCAGATCCGCCGTCTCGGTGACGGTCTGGGTGAGGACCGCCCCCTCCAGATGCCCGCCCTGAAAGACGGAGTTGATGGTGTCGGTCAGCTGCTGCTGGAGCTGGGCAGATCTGGCGGCATCCTGATTTTCCACGGATACCAGGATGGCGTTCTGCAGTTCACTGAGATAGCCGTTCTGGAGCATGGAGCCGATCAGGGCGTTCACCGCCACGTCCAGATCCGTGCCCGTCAGGTCCATATCCCCGATGATGGTCACCGCGTCCTGGTTGAGGGCGGTGACGGAGAGTACCCGCTCCCTGGCGTTGACGGACATGGAGACGCTGGGGTTCACGTCCAGCATCACCACGGAGTCCACCGCGTTGGCGGCGCGCCAGCCGGTGACGCCGAAGGCGCCCGCGCACACCACCAGGGCCAGGACGGCCGCCGCGGCCATAGGGGCCCAGCGGCGCCTTTTCCGGGGGGCGGCAAAGGGGACCACACTGGCGGTCTGAGGGCCGCAGTCCGCCAGGATCCGGTCCAGCACGTCCGGCGCGGCGTGGTCCACGGCGGTGCGGATCCGCTGTTCCACAGTGCGTTCATCCATTGTCACTCAGCCTCCTTCCATGCGAGCTGCAGTTTTTTCAGGGCACGGCTGTACTTGGAGAGGACCGTGGCCAGGGGCAGGCCCAGCACCTGGGCGATCTCCCGGTGCTTCAGGCCCGTCAGGGCGTGGAGGGTGACGATCTGACGCTCCTCATCTCCAAGGGCGGAGAGCAGCGCCTCCAGCGTCATCCGGTCCTCGTGGGTGACGGCGGGAGCGTCCGCCAGATGGTCCTGCCAGTCCTCCTGGACCAGGGGCTCGGTCCTCCCGTGCTCCCGCAGGCGGCTGAGGGCCAGATTCCGGGTGATGGTCAGCAGCCAGGCCATGGGCTTGCCCTGGGCCCGGTAGCCGCCGGCGGCGTTCCACACCTGCAGATACGCGTCGTGGAGGATATCCTCCGCGTCGTGGGCGTTTTTCACGATGGAAAGGGCAAAGCCGTAGATGGCGGAGCGGGTGTGGGCGTACAGGTCCGCCAGGGCCTCCTGGTCCCCTCCGGCGATGCGGGCGATGGATGCTTCCAGGACGGCGTCCGCCTCCGGGTCGGGCTCCGCCACGGTCATGCAGAATACCATGGGACATCCTCCTGTTCACGCAGGCGGCGCCCCGGCGGCCTCCGGGGTGTCCGGTTCCGGCGGCGGGACGCCTGCGGTTCATTTGCATCCAATCATAGCACATTCCCGCTCCGGTTCCAACCCCGGCGGAGAAATTTCCGGCCGGCGGGCAGGGCTCACGGGCACAGCCGGTCCGCCTCCGTGATGGGACGCAGCACCCGGCAGGGGACCCCGGCGGCCAGTACCCGGGCGGGGATGTCATGGGTCACCACGCTGCCGGCGGCGATCACCGCCCCGTCGCCGATGGTGACGCCGGGCATCACATGGCAGCCGGCGCCGAACCACACACCGCTGCCCACCCGGATGGGCTTGGCGAACTCCAGACCCTGCCGCCGCTCCTCCGCGTCCAGAGGGTGGCCGGAGGTGTGGAAGCCGCACTGAGGTCCCACCTGCACGTCATCCCCGAAGGTGACGCCGCCAGCATCCAGGATGACGCAGCCGTGGTTCATGTAGAGGTTTTTGCCGGCGGTGATGTTCCAGCCGTAGTCGCACCAGAAGGGGGGCTCCATCCAGAAGCCCTGCCCGGCGTGAGGCAGCGCCTCGTTCAGCGCGGCGCAGGCCGCGTCCATGTCCCGGTACACCAGCTGATTGAACTGCTGGCACAGGGTCTTGCAGCGATCCCGGGCCTCCGCCAGTTCCCCGTCGCCGGGCCAGTAGAGCAGGCCCCGCACCATTTTTTCACGCTCTGTCATCTCAGCGCCTCCTGACGGCCCCGCAGAGCGGGGCGTGTGATGAGCCCATTATACAGGCCGCCGCCCGGCGGCGCAAGCGTCAGTCCCGATAGGTCCCGGTACCGCTCTCCAGCTCGGTGACGCGGCCGAAGCCGCTGACCTCGATGTCGTACCAGGTGCTGCCGTTGACGATGACGTAGCTGTACTCGTTCCACAGTCCCTCGCTGCTGATCTCCTGGCCGATCACCTCGCCGCCGCCGGCGGTGTCCAGGGCGATCTGCCGGGCCTCGGCGGCGTCGATCCGCAGGGCGAACACGGCGATCAGGGCCACGACGGCCAGCGCAGCCGCGGCGCCGATCACGATGGCGGTGATCTTCTTCACAGACAGGTTTTTCATAAGGCAGGACCTCCGATCCTCAGGATGCGGGCCGTCTCGGCCCGTGTCTTCTCATCCATATAACGCGGTCGGGGCCCGTTTTATTGCACCGGGGACAAAAAAATTCCGCTGCCAGGGCGGCGGGGCTCCGGACAGCGTGCCGCCGGCCGGGAAAATACCCGTCCCGGCCTTGCCAGGGGCGGGGAGATACGGTATCATGGGGGCACGGCGTTTTTGAGAATGTCAGACCGGCGGGATCTTCGCCGCCGATCCGAAGAGTAGAGAGGAGGAGAGCCGAATGATGACCGTCACCTTTCTGGACCACAGCGGCTTTCTGGCGGAGCTGCCGTCGGCCGCGCTGCTGTTTGACTGGTGGAGGGGAGAGCTGCCGCCGCTTCCCGACAAGCCGCTCCTGGTGTTTGCCAGCCATCGCCACCCGGACCACTTCACCCCCGGGATCTTCGCCCTGGACGACGGGCGGCGGGAGATCCGCTTCCTGCTGGGGCACGGGATCCGCCTGACAGACAGGAACCGGACCAGATGGGGCCTCTCCGACGGGACTGCCGCAAAATGCCGGGTCCTCTCCGGCGGCGAGCGCGTGGCGCCCCTGCCCGGCGTCGCGGTGGAGGCGCTGCCCTCCACCGACGAGGGCGCGGCCTTTCTGGTCAGCGCCGACGAAAGGACGATCTTCCACGCCGGGGATCTGAACTGGTGGCACTGGGAGGGAGAGGACCCCGCCTGGAACCGGAACATGGAGGTCAATTTCAAACGGTACGCGGAGCCACTCCGGGGCCGGCGGATCGACCTGGCCATGCTGCCTCTGGACCCCCGGCTGGGGGAGGACGGCTTCCGGGGACCGGGGTATTTTTTGGAGACGGCGGACATCCGCCGCTTTCTGCCCATGCACCAGTGGGGGGACTTCGCCTTCACGGAGAGGTTCCTGAACGCCTGCCCGCAGTTCCGGGAGCGCACCGTTCCGGTGGAGCGGCCGGGGCAGCGGTTCCGGTTCCCGGACTGAGCCTCCGCGCGGAGCAGAGAAGAACGCCGGACCCGAGAGGGTCCGGCGTTCCGGCATCACATGAGATTGTAGAGGATCTTGGCCATCTGGCCCCGGGTGATGTTGGCGCCGGGGAGGAAGGTGCCGTCGGCGTAGCCGCTGAGGACCCCCTGGGCCGCCATGGTCTGGATGTAGAAGGCGGCGTAGGCGGGGATGGAGGCGGCGTCGGAGAAGGTCAGCTCCACGGTGGCGTAGCCCTTTTCCTGGGTGCGGCCGATCATGGCGGCCGCCTGGGCCCGGGTCAGGCTGGCGCCGGGGTTGAAGTACAGCTTCCCGTCGGAGCCGGCGGAGCCGCTGATGATGCCCTCGGAATACAGGGCCTTCACCGCCGTCAGGGCGTAGTCCCCGATGGAGCCGCTGTCGGCAAAGGGCAGGGTCACGTTCGCGTACTGGCTGCCATCCAGACCCAGGTAGCGGAAGAGCATCACCGCGAACTGCTGGCGGGAGATGTTCTGGTTGGGCCGGAAGGTGCCGTCGTCATAGCCGGTGGTGATGCCGGCGCTGTACAGGAAGTCCACATAGGTGGCCGCCCAGTAGCCCTGGGTGTCCGTGAAGGAGGGGGTCCAGTCGGCACTGGTGGGCACGTCGTAGGAGGCCCGGCCGATGTTGCCGGAGGCGTCATAGGCGGTGACGGTGACCCGGTGGGGCCGGCCGTCGGAGATCAGGGAGGTGCTGAGGGCACCGGTGTCGGGATCGTAGGTGAAGTCCTGCTCCGCGCCGTCCCAGGTGACGGAGATGGCGGACCGGGACAGGAGGCCGTCCACGTCGTCTGCCACGGTGGCGGTCAGCGTGCTGCTGCCGGGCGTCAGGGTGATGGCGGGAGGCGTGTTGTCCGGCACAGCAGAGGCGGTGGCGGTGATCTGGTCGATATAGACGGTGCCCTCCGCCGGAGCGGCGCCGCTGACCTGCAGGCCCTGGATCGCAAAGGCTCCGGCGGCAATGGGGACCGTCACCTGTTTCCAGCCTGTGAAATCCAGTGTGGTGACAGGCTGCACGGAATAGGCCTCGGCCCCGCTGCCGCAGAGCAGGGAGAGCTGATTGCCGGAGCCGTCGCCATAGACCCACATATGCAGAGCCGTGTAGGCGCCGGTGTCGATGCTGGTGGTCCGGGAGGCCCGCCACTCGGCGGTGTAAGCGCCCTGGGAGGCACCGGTCTCTGTCAGGGTATAGTCCACCCTGGCGGAGCCCCTGCCCATCCGCACGGTGTCGGCGGTGTGGTTCAGGCTGAAGTCCATGCTGCTGCCGGAGCCCCGGAAGATGGTGGTGGAGCCCTCGAAGTCCTCCACCGCCATGACGCCGCCGGAGGACACGGTTCCGGAGACGGTGACGGGGATGCTCAGCTCCGTCCGGCCGGCGGAGACGGTGATGGTGCCGCTGCCGGGGGCCGTGGCGGTGAAGTTCCCCTTCTCGTCGATGGTGCCGATCTTCCCGTCCACCTCCCAGGTGAAGGCCTCGGCGTCCGCCTTCAGGGAGATGTGGTTCCAGGCGGCGGTGGCGGTCAGCGCCGTGACGGCGCCCAGGGTGGTCTCCAGAGAGGTAAGGGCGGTGCCGCTGGCATTGCGGATGGCCAGGTCCGTGGGGTCGGCGATGGCGTGGACCACAGTGGAGCCCTCCTGCCGGCCGTGGGAGGCGGTGACGGTGATGTCGCCGCCCCGGGCCGGGGTGGTGAGGATGCTGCCGTCCAGCTCCCCGGCGGAGGCGTCCAGACGGTAGTCCCCGTCCATGGGGATGAAGTTGGTGTCCACGGCGGCGGCGGAGATCTCCACCCTGCTGCCGGCTAGGACGTAGTCGTAGTCAGCCTGGACATAGAAGTGGTCCAGACGGCCGGAGGGTTCGCTGTTTGCCACCAGGAACAGGTGGTTGGTCACCTTCCGCTCGCTGCCGTCGGAGGGGCGGTTCACCGTGGAGACGGCGGTGTCGTCCGGCTGCGTGACGGTCAGGGTGGTGGAGCCGCCGCCGTCCAGGCCCACGGCGGCCACGCAGCCCAGCTCGATGAGCCGCTGGGCCACCTGGGAGAGGGTGGCGCCGATGGAGTGGCCGGAGCGCCGGCCGTCGATAGTGTAGAAGATGACGGTGCCGTCCCGCTTCACGCCCACGGCGGTGCGGGGGTTCTGGCCGGAGGGCAGACCGGACACCACGGAGCCGTCCTCCACCAGGGAGTACAGGGCGCCGGAGGCGTAGACCACGTCGTTCCAGTCCTCGTCGGCGGCAGTGATGGTCAGGGTGATCTCCGCGCCCGCGGGGATGTTCCGCAGGGCGTCGGTATGATAGGCGCTGGAGAGGGCGTTGGCGGAGAGGACGATCTGGTCCGGGCCGATGGCGGTGGCGGTGCCGGCGGTCTCCGTCACCTGCTCCACCACTGCGGTGAGGGTGGAGCCGATGGCCAGGGACCCGTCGGTGACGGTGCAGATCACATCCACGCCGGCCTCGGTGTTGCCGGTGGTGTGGCGGTCGTTGAACTCGTATGTATAGAGGTAGATGCCGCCGGTGGACACCCGGGCCTTGTTGACGCCGGTGATGGTGCGGATGACCTGGGAGGCGTAGCCGGAGCTGTCCGCCAGCTGGTAGCCCAGGTCGGCGGTGACGGAGAGGCCGGGCTTTCCGATGACGGCGGAGCCGTCCTCCCGGAAGCCGATGGCGTAGTAGCCGGCATCACTGCTGAGCAGCTTTCCGTCAGACACCAGGATGCCGATGGGCAGGCCGTTGGAGGTGTTGAAGAAGTCGCCGTTGATGCCGGCCACCACCCGGTAGCCCTGGGCCTCCAGCTCCCGGGCGGCGGCGGTGACCGTGGTGCGGGCCGTCAGGGAACCGCCGAAGGTGACCAGGGGCGTCACATCCCGGTTGGGGGTGTAGGTCACCAGGTTCTCCGTCCGCAGGTCGGAATAGGAGGAGCTCCAGAACACGTTGGTGGACAGCTCCGTCTCCCGGTTGAGCAGGGTGTCCCGGGCGGTCAGATCGTCGCCCAGAGCGTCGGACGCGGCGGCGGTGAGCCCCAGAGAGCATAGGAGCGAAAACACCAGGAACAGCGACAGGGTCTTGCACAGGAATTTTTTCATGTCATACCTCCATACAGCGATCAAAGCAGTCTACATAATCCCAATCACCATACCACAAACTGCGGAAAAAGTAAATGGCAAAGCGGTAACAAAATCCGCCGGAAACGACAGATCCTTCCTTTGAAAAGACGGCGCCTGCCGGAAAAAGGTTCCGCCGGCGGGAGGCCGCACCGCAGCCGCGCGGCTGAAAATTTCTCCTTCTTTTGCGGAACAAAGGACTTGGAGGATCGGCCGCTTTGTATTACAATGGAAAAAAGGCCGGGCACGGCCCCGGGGAAAGGAGGAGCGCCATGACAGTGCAGGTGGACGGCGCCCGCTGCATCGGCTGCGGGATGTGCGCCGCGGCGGTGCCGGCGGTGTTTGGGATCCGGGGGCGGGTCTCCACGGTCCTGTCCCAGCCCCGGACAGCGGCGGAGGAGGCCAGGGTCTTCGATGCGGCCAACGGCTGCCCGGTGAACGCCATCAGGATCCGACGGTAAGACAGAAGAGAAAAGGAGCCCGGCGCATTGCGCCGGGCTCCTTTGCCTCAGATCCGCTCAGTCCAGCTCCACCCGGAAGTCCCCGCGGGCGGCGGCCTCCGCCCGGCGGCGCTTGTCCTCCGCCAGGGCGTCCAGCATGCCGCCGATGATCTGGTTGGACACCAGGAAGCCCCTGGGGGTCAGGTGCCAGCGGCCATCCGTCTCCTCCGCGTAGCCCGCCCGGACGCACTGGTCCAGGAAGGGCAGGAAGCAGGAGAAGCGCCGGCGGAACCGGTTCTCGAACACCTTGGGGTCCAGGCCGGCGGCAGTCCGCAGGCCCAGCATGATCCACTCCGTGTCCCGGTCCAGGGGCGGGATGCGCTCGCTCTCCGCCAGCATGGGGGCGTGGCTCCGGACGCCCCGGATGTACCCCTCCAGGTCCTTCTCATAGGCGTAGCGGACGCCGCCAAAGTCCGAGTGGGCGCCGGGGCCGAAGCCGGCGTACTCCCCCAGGGTCCAGTACTTCAGGTTGTGCCGGGAGGCAAAGCCGGGCTTTGCGAAGTTGGAGATCTCGTACTGTTCGTAGCCGTGGGCCCTCAGAAATTCTACAGTATAGAGATACATGTCCGCCTGGGCCTCGTCCCCGGGGAGGCCGGCGGTGTCCCGCCGGGCGAAGAGGGGCGTGCCCTCCTCCACCTTGAGACCGTAGCAGCTCAGGTGCTCCGGCCCCAGATCCGCGGCGGCGGACAGGCTGGCCTGCCACCGTTCCGCCGTCTGGCGGGGCAGGCCGTAGATCAGGTCCAGGGAGAGATTCTCGAATTTGGCCTTCCGGGCGGCCTCCACGGCATCGGTCACCTGGGCCATGGTGTGGACCCGGCCGATCTCCGCCAGCTCCGCGTCGTCAGCGGACTGCATCCCCAGGGAGAGGCGGTTGAAGCCGCATTTGCGAAGGGAACGAAGGGCCTTCCAGTCTCCGGCGGAGTCCGGGTTGGCCTCCAGGGTGATCTCCGCGTCCTTCGCCACCTTGTATTTTTTCAGGATGACCTTCAGGATCTTCTCCAGCCGCTTCACGCCCAGATAGCTGGGAGTGCCGCCGCCGAAGTACACCGTGTCCACCAGACGGTCCGATGCGAAGGGGGCGGTCTCCGCCAGATGGGCGCACAGGGCGTCGGTGTAGTCGTCCATCCGGTCCTCGGACCGGGGCAGGGAGTAAAAGTCGCAGTAGGCGCACTTGCTCTTGCAGAAGGGGATGTGGATATACAGCCCCAGCGGGGCCGGCGTGGGCTTCATGGTCATTCCTCCAGCTCGACAGGTCATTTCTGTGCTCTCCAGTGTACCTGTTTTCCCGCCGGTTTGCAAGAGGCGCATAGTTTTTTCCCGCCGGGAGACGCTAGGGGAAAAGGAGGGATCCGCCATGGACATGACGCCCGAGGCGTATCAGCAGTATGTAAAGGGCATGGCGAAGAAGTCGCCGCTGGTGAAGAACACGGTCCTGGCCTTCACGGTGGGCGGGGCCATCTGCGCCCTGGGCCAGCTGATCCGGAACGGGTGGTCCGCCGCCGGGCTGGGGGAGGAGGCAGCGGGCACCGCCGCCTCCTGCACCCTGGTGTTCCTCTCGGCCCTGCTGACGGGGCTGGGGCTCTACAGCCGCCTGGCCCGGTTCGGCGGCGCCGGCACCCTGGTGCCCATCACCGGCTTTGCCAACGCCGTGGTATCCCCGGCCATGGACTTCCGCAGCGAGGGGCTCGTCACCGGCATGGCGGCCCGGATGTTCGTCATCGCCGGGCCGGTGATCGTCTTCGGCACCCTGGCATCTGTGATCTACGGCGTGCTCCTGATGCTCATCGGCGGGGCATAGGAGCGGCTTGAGAAGCAGGAGGAGCGGAGGGGGGAGCACCCCCTCCGCCCGCTTTTGTGCTGCCGCCGGAATCTGACCTGGGGTCCCGCAAAGATCAGGCCCTCCGCCGAGGAGGCCTGCCGGAGAGGGGCGCAGATCCAGCCCCGGTATTTTTCAAGCCATTACAGAGTTGACATAACGGTGTGGAAAACTCTGTGGAGAATGTGCAAAACCTCTGGTACAGCACTGTTTATGCCGGTGGCGGCCGGATTATGGGAAATTTTACGCAACAACCTTTTTCGGAAAAACGGCGCCGGGGGAGAGAAAAGGAGGAGGGGAGGCGGCTTTTGGCGGAGGCCTTGAACCACCGGGCGGGATGTGATAAAATACCCTAAATCGCAGACAGACCGGCGGGAGCGGAGGCCCCGCCTTTACGGAGGAACAGATGGCAAGCAAGAAACAGGACTATGGCAACGACAGCATCTCATCGCTGAAGGGCGCGGACCGGGTCCGGAAGCGGCCCGGTGTCATTTTCGGCTCCGACGGGCTGGAGGGCTGCGAGCACGCGGTGTTCGAGATCCTCTCCAACTCCATCGACGAGGCCCGGGAGGGCCACGGCAGAGTCATCACCGTCACCCGGTTCGCGGACCGGTCCATCCAGGTGGAGGACGCCGGCCGGGGCTGCCCGGTGGACTGGAACGAGAAGGAGCAGCGGTACAACTGGGAGCTGGTGTACTGTGAGCTCTACGCCGGCGGCAAGTACGACAACGTCTCCGGCAACAACTATGAGTACTCCCTGGGCCTCAACGGCCTGGGCGCCTGCGCCACCCAGTACGCCTCCCGGTATATGGACGTGACGGTATGGCGGGACGGGTTCGAGTACACCCTGCACTTTGAGCGGGGAGAGATCGTGGGGGAGCTGGGGAGGACGCCCCTGCCCAAGTCCCAGGCGAAAAAGACCGGCACCCGGACCCGGTGGCTGCCGGACCTGGACGTGTTCACGGACATCGCCATCCCGGCGGACTACTTCGCCGACGTGATGAAGCGCCAGGCGGTGGTGAATGAGGGCGTCACCTTCCGGTTCCGGAACGAGGCGGAGCCTGGGACGTTCGAGGAGACGGAGTTCCTCTACGAAAACGGCATCCGGGACTATGTGGCGGAGCTGGCCGGGGAGGACACCCTGACGGCCCCGGTGTTCTGGCAGACGGAGAAAAAGGGCCGGGACCGGGCGGACAAGCCGGAGTACAAGGTGAAGCTCAGCGTGGCCTTCTGCTTTTCCAACAAGGTCAATGTCATCGAGCACTACCACAACTCCTCCTGGCTGGAGCACGGCGGCTCCCCGGAGAAGGCGGCCAAGTCCGCCTTCGTCTCCGCCGT
>CALWOF010000027.1 GCA_944382995.1 uncultured Oscillospiraceae bacterium
GAGCCGAAGTAGCGGATGAACACGGTCAGCAGGCCGCAGCCCACGCCGAAGATCAGCTGGCCGGCCTTGGTGACGGGGGAGGTGGTGTAGTCGGTGGCCATGAAGAAGGCGCCCAGGAACAGGCCGCCGCCCAGCACGCTGTAGAGCATCCACTCGATGTTGGAGGCGCCGCCGCGGGGGAACAGGAAGGTCAGCACGGCCACGGTGGCGATATAGGCCACGGGGGTGTGCCAGCTGATGACCTTGCGCCAGATCAGGTACAGGCCGCCGATCAGCAGCATCAGCGCGGAAATCTCGCCCAGGGAGCCGGGGATGTTGCCGATGAACATGTCCGCCATGCTGTAGGTGCCGGTGAGGGCCTCCATGTCCCCGGTCTTCATCAGGGCCATGGGGGTGGCGGTGGTGACCACGTCAGCGGAGCCGCCCAGGATGGGCGCCCAGCCGGAGGCGGGGTCGATCCAGGAGGAGCTCATGGAACCGGCGTAGCTGGCCACCAGAGCGGCACGGCCCGCCAGGGCGGGGTTGATGAAGTTCTTGCCGATGCCGCCGAAGAGCTGCTTGACCACCACGATGGCGAAGAAGTCGCCCACCAGGATGGTCCAGTGGGGCAGCGTCACGGGGCACACGAATGCCAGCAGCATGCCGGTGACCACGGCGGACAGGTCGCCCACGGACTGGGGCTTCTTCATCAGCTTGCGGTAGCCCCACTCGAAGATCATGCAGCCCACCACGGACACGGCGGTCAGCGTCAGGGCCTTGAAGCCGAACTTGATCACCGCGAACACCAGCGCGGGCAGCATGGCGATGATCACGTCCAGCATGATGGAGCGGGTGTTCTCCGCCGCCCGGATGTGGGGGGAAGAGGTGGCGATCAGTTTGAGATTCTTGTAGTCAGTCATTTCGCAGCGGCCTCCTTTGCTTCTTCGGCCTTTTTCTTCGCCTCAGCGGCAGCGCGGTCGGCGGCCGCCTTGTCCTTCACCAGCTGCTTGCCGGTCTTGAACATGTGGGTCAGGTGCATCCGGGCCGGGCAGATGTAAGAGCAGGCGCCGCACTCCATGCAGTCCATGATGTGGGCGGCGTTGAGCTCCTCCACCATGCCCTTGGAGGCGTACTGATACATGAACAGGGGCTCCAGGTGCATGGGGCAGACGGACACGCACTTGCCGCAGCGGATGCACTGGGGATTCTCCACGGTCTTCTCCTCGTCGGCGGCGAAGGCCAGGATGGCGCCGGTGCCCTTGGCCACGGGGATGTCCGCGGTGTACTGGGCCATACCCATCATGGGGCCGCCGGCGATCAGCTTGAAGGTGTTCTCCTTCACGCCGCCGCAGGCGTCCAGCAGGGCGGAGACGGGGGTGCCGATGGGGCACTCCAGGTTCTTGGGCTCCTCGATGCCGGAGCCGGAGACGGTGACGATCTTGCGCACCACGGGCATGCCGGTGGTCAGCGCCCGGAAGATGGCGCAGGTGGTGTTGATGTTGAACACGGCGCAGCCGATGTCGGCGGGCAGTCCGCCGGGGGGCACCTGCCGGCCGGTGATGGCCTGGCAGAGCTGCTTCTCACCGCCCTGGGGGTAGCGGCAGCGCAGGGGCTCCACCACCACGGGGGCCTTCTCGGCCGCGATGACCTTGTTCATGGCGTCGATGCCGTTTTGCTTGTTGTCCTCCACGCCGATGATGACCTTGTCCACGCCGAACATCTTGGCCAGGAACTTGGCGCCGCCGATGATCTCCTCGGGCCGCTCCAGCATGGTGCGGTGGTCGCCGGTGATGTAGGGCTCGCACTCCGCGCCGTTGATGATGACGGTGCTGACCTTGCCGATGCCGCTGGTGATCTTCACGTGGGTGGGGAACGTGGCGCCGCCCATACCGACGATGCCGGCGTTCTTCACCCGCTCGATCATCTCCTCAACGCTCAGGGCGTTGGGGTCGGCGGGGGCCTGGACCTCCTCGCTCACCTCGTCCTGCATGTCGTTCTCGATGACCACGGAAGTGATGTTGCCGCCCATGGAGTAGGGACGGGGCTCCACCGCTTTCACCGTGCCGGAGACGCTTGCGTGGATGGGAGCGCCGAGGCCGTGGAACTCGCCGATCTTCTGGCCCACCTTCACGTGGTCCCCGGCCTTGACCAGGGGCGTGCAGGGCGCGCCGAAGTGCATCGACATGGGGATGACCACTTGAGCCGGCGGAGCCAGCTGCTCGATGGCCTTTTCATTGGTCGCGGCCTTCATGTCATGGGGATGAACGCCGCCAAAGAAAGCTTGTGCCATTGTCTTCACCTCATTTTTACTCCTTGATAGCCGACCGGAACAGGGACAGGCCTCCTCCGCTGGCGCGGGGAGGCGCATCTCCGCTCGGCGACACTATCACATACTGCGCTTCATTCTACACCCTATTTCGAAAAATGTCCAGACTGTGAACGACAACTTTTGAAAAAAATACGACGTTTTTTTGCGAAATCTTTGCACGTTCCGGGGCATTTTTCCAGCCCCGGGGGACCGTTCCGCCCCGTGCGGCGCACTTGTCAACCGCGGGAAAACATGATATGCTGTCTCATACCCCCGGCCGGGCGCCCCGGCCGGACTCTGAAAAGGCAGGAGGCCTCGACAAGATATGATGGCACAACTGATCGACCGCAGGCAGCTGAAGGCGCAGATGAAGGAGATGCTGCGCTGCGCCCAGGTGAGCCCCAGAGGGATGACCTGCCTGTATCTGGCGCTGACGCTGGTGCTGAATCTGGCGGACAGCTTTCTCAGCGCACTGGGCACCGGCCTGCTGGGCACCTTCGTCTCCATCCTGACGGGGCTGATGGGCATGGTCCTCACCTGCGGGTACGTGCTCTACTGCATGGCCATCCGCCGGGGAGAGCGGGCGGAGTACCTGACGCTGTTCGACGGGTTCTCCTTCGTGGGCAAGGTGATCCTGCTGAACATCGTGATCTATCTCTTCACGCTCCTGTGGACGATGCTGTTCGTGATCCCCGGCATCATCGCCGCCTACCGCTACCGCTTTGCCCTGTACAATCTCTATGAGAACCCCGGCATCGGCGTCATGGAGGCCCTGGAGATGAGCAAGCAGCAGACCCTGGGCTACAAGGGCCAGCTCTTCATGCTGGACCTCAGCTATCTGGGCTGGCACCTGCTGGGCTCGGTGGCCGGCTTCGTCCAGCTGGCCTACATCTACTCCGTCATCTTTCAAAATCTGAGCGTTTACATAGCGGACCCGGCGCTGGTGTACTCCATCTATCTGCCCATGCCCGTGGGGCTCCAGATCCTGATCGGCAGCGTGTGGCCCCTGCTGGTGGCCCTCTTCTATCTGCCTGTCTACCAGTGCACGGAGCTGGGCTACTTCGACATCGCCAAGCGCACCTCCGGCGTGGGCCGGGACGCGGCGCCCACGATGTCTGACGGCCCGGACAGCGGCTGGGGCGGATTTTGAGCGCGTCTTCGTAAACGTACGGCCCCCCGGCGGGTTTTAGAACCCGCCGGGGGGCCGTTTTCCGTTCCTCCGGTCCCGCTCTGCGCCTCACAGCCGTGGGAACTCCCGCCGGATGTAGGCGCTGCGGCCCAGAGCCGCCGCCAGCAGAGCGGAGGCCGCGATCCCGAACACCGCCTGCACCAGGTTGCTGGGGATCCCCGCCGCGGCGCCGGCCAGACTCCCCATCAGAAGTCCGTCATAGAACCAGTAGCCCAGCACCATGGGCAGCTCTCCCACCACGCCGCAGGCCGCGAGGCCCAGTGGGCCCCGGCCTCTTCCGAAGCTCTGATAGCACACTGCCGCCAGCGCCGCCATGACGGCCTTGATCGCCAGGGTGGCGGGAGCGTATGCCGGGGCCCCCAGCAGCACGTCCGCCATGGCCGGGCCGATGCTCCCCGCCAGGGCGCCCCAAGCCGGCCCCAGCAGGTACCCGCCCAGCAGCACCGCCGTGTCCCCCAGATTCATGTATCCCCCGGTGGGAGACGGCACCTTCACCACCATGGTGGCCACACAGGCCAGCGCGGCGAAGGCCGCCGTCAGCGCCATCATCCGCGTCCGGCCGGCGGCCCGCGCCGCCCGTCTTCCGGTCTGTTCCATACGCGCATCCGCTCCTTTTCCCGGTGCCTCCCGCCCCGTTCGTTGTTGCCATTATAGCGCCGGCGTGGTATGATGAAAATAGCCAGTTTCTGATAATTTTATCAGGTCAGAGGAGGAGACGCCGTGCGCACCTATGTGATGGAGGACCGGAACGGTCTGCCCCTTTACGAGCACCTGTACCGCTGCATCCGGCGGGACATTCTGGACGGCACCCTGGCCGCCGGGGAGCGGCTGCCCTCCAAGCGGGCCCTGGCGGAGCATCTGCATATCTCCGTCATGACGGTGGAGGCGGCCTACCGCCAGCTGGAGGCGGAGGGATACCTGACCGTCCGCCCCCAGCGGGGCTTTTTTGCCGCCCCGGTGGAGCAGCTGCCTCTCCCCGCCGCCTCCGCCCCGGTCCCGCCGGAGGTGCCGGAGGCTCCCGCCTGGCGGCTGGATCTGCGGAGCAACCGGGTGGACGCCTCCCGCTTTCCCGTCTCCGCCTGGGCCCGCCTCACCCGCCGGGTGCTGACGGAGGACATCGAGTCCCTGCTCCAGCCGGTGCCCCATCAGGGGCTCACCGTCCTGCGGCAGGCCATCGCCCGGGATCTGCGGGAGTACAAGGGCATGGCGGTGTCGCCGGAACAGATCGTGGTGGGCGCCGGGGCGGAGTACCTGTACCTCCTGCTGGCCCAGCTGCTGGGCCGGGACGCGGTGCTGGCCGTGGAGGACCCGGGCTATCCCCGCATCCGCCAGGTGTACGGCAAGTGGGGGGCGGTCTGCCGCCCGGTGCCTCTGGACAGCCAGGGCGTGCCGCCGGAGGCGCTGGATGCGGCGGGGGCCGGCGCGGTCCACCTCTCCCCGGCCCACCACTACCCCACCGGGCTGGTGACCCCCATCGGCCGGCGGCAGGCCCTGCTGCGGTGGGCGGAGCGGGCGGACGGCATCGTCATCGAGGACGACTATGACAGCGAATTCCACTTTACCGGCCGGCCCATCCCCACGCTCCAGAGCATCGATCCCGCCGGGCGGGTGGTGTATATGAACACCTTCTCCCAGACCATCTCCCCCTCCATGCGGGTGGGGTTCATGGTGCTGCCGCCCCGGCTGCTGGAGCGCTACCGCCGGGAGCTGGACTTCTACGCCTGCACGGTGCCGGCCCTGGACCAGCACGTGCTGGCCCGGTTCCTGGCCTGCGGCGCCTATGAGCAGCATCTCTCCCGGATGCGCAAGGAGTACCGCCAGCGACGGGACGCGGTGCTCGCCGCCTTCCGCTCCGGCCCCTTCCGGGACCGGATCTCCATCTCCGAGCAGGGGGCGGGCCTCCACTTTCTGCTGAGGCTGGACACGAAAGAGCCCGATCCCATCCTCCGGGACCGGGCGGCGGCCCTGGGGGTGCGGCTGGGCTTTCTGTCGGAGTATGCCGCCGTCCCCTCCCCCGCCTATGACCACACCCTGGTGGTCAACTACGCGGGGCTGGACCCGGCTGCCCTGCCGGAGGCCGTGGACCTGCTGGCCCGGGCGCTCGCCCTCTCCTAGCGGGAGCCGGAGGCCTCCCGCCCGGCGGCCCTCTCACAGGAAAACCGGAGCCTGTCCGTCTGGACGGTCTCCGGTTTTCGTCCGGTGGCTGCGGCCCTCAGCCGGCGGCGGGCTCCTCCAGGGCGGCCATGGTCCTCCGGAAGTGGAAGAAGAACATGGTGGCCGTGGTGCACACCGCCAGAAGGTCCGCCGCCGGCTCCGCCAGGAATACGGCGAAGCACTTGTCGGCAAAGAAGTTGGGCAGGATATAGATGAGGGGGATCAGCAGGATGATCTTCCGCAGAATAGCCAGGAACAGGGAGATGCGGGCGTTGCCCAGGGCCACGAAGGTCTGCTGGCAGGCGGTCTGGATGCCGAAGATGCCGGTGGCCCCCATGTAGATGGGCAGGGCCCAGGCGGCATAGGCCACCAGCTCATCGTCCGGGGTGAACATCAGGGCGAAGAGCTCCGGGAACAGGTGCACCAGGGCCCAGAGCGCCAGGGAGTAGGCGACGCAGGCCGTCAGCAGCACCCGGAAGGCCCGCCGCACCCGGTCGGGGTCCCGGGCGCCGTAGTTGTAGCTGATGATGGGCTGGGCCCCCTGGGTCAGTCCCTGGAGGGGCATCATGGCGAACTGCATGATGCTGGAGAGCACCGTCATGGCCCCCACGGCCAGGTCTCCCCCGTAGGTCTGGAGGGAGGAGTTGAAGCAGACGGTGATCAGGCTCTCCGTGGACTGCATGACGAAGGGCGAGAGGCCCAGGGCCAGGGCCGGCAGCACCACCTTCGCCCGGGGGCGGAGGTTCTCCCGCCGCAGGCGCCACTTGGTCCTCGGCCCGGTGAGGAACCGCAGCACCCACGCCGCCGACACCGCCTGGGACAAAATGGTGGCCAGGGCCGCGCCCCGCACGCCCATGCCGAAGGCAAAGATGAAGATGGGGTCCAGGATGGTGTTGAGCACCGCGCCGATCAGCACGGTCTTCATGCTCACCGTGGTGAAGCCCTGGGCGGTGATGTAGGCGTTCATGCCCAGGGTCACCTGGACGAAGATGGTGCCAAGGGCGTAGATGCGCATGTAGTCCAAAGCATAGCCCACGGTGTTGCCGCTGGCGCCGAAGAGCAGCAGCATGGGCTCCGCGAAGGCGAGGAACACCGCCGTCAGCACCACGGACGCGCCCACCAGCAGGGTGAGGCTGTTGCCCATGATCCGCTCGGACTCCCGCGGGTCTCCCCGCCCCTCGGCGATGGAGGCCCGGGGCGCGCCGCCGAAGGCCAGCAACGCCGCGAAGGCGGAGATCACCATGATGATGGGCAGGCAGACGCCCACGCCGGTGAGGGCCAGCTTGCCCACGGTCTCCGCCGGCTGCATGTGGCCGATGTAGATGCGGTCCACCAGGTTGTAGAGCATATTGACGATCTGGGAGGTGATGGTGGGCACCGCCAGGGAGAACAGCATCTTCCCCACGCTGCCGCTGCCAAGATCCACGTTTTTCGAGCCTCTCATCCGTCCGCCTCCTCTTGGAACTGCGTCTGTGCCGCGGCCAACACCTTCTCCAGCAGGATCTGGAACATGGCCGCCTCCTCCGCCGTCAGGCCGGAGAGGAGCGTCTCCAGGCAGGCCGCCTGGACCTGCCGCCCCTCCCGGGCCAGCGCCTGTCCCCCGTCCGTCAGGGACAGATGCACCACCCGCCGGTCCGCCGGGTCCGGCTCCCGCCGCAGCAGGCCCTTCCGGGCCAGCAGCTCCACCGCTCCCGACACCTGGGACTTCGCCAGCCCCCGGAGCTCCGTCACCTCCCGTGCGGTGTCGCACCGGGGGTTGTTGGCCAGGAACAGCACCACGTCCATCTCCCGCATGGTGAGATCCGTTCCCTCCAGGACCCCGGCGAACTGCCGGGCATAGTACCGCTTGAACTGCTGCACGCCCCGCAGCAGCAGCGTCGTATTCAGCGCCACGTCCGCGCCCCCTTCCGTTCCTTTTAGAACAGTTTATTTCAGAACTGTTCCAGCATAGCACACGGCGGCCGCCCTGTCAAGCCGGTTGTCCTTGACATTTCCGCACCCTTCCGGTATGATGGTGTTAATATGATTTCTAAAATCGGATTTCGGGGTGTATGATATGACGTGGAACATTGTCAGCGACAGCAGCTGCGACCTGCGGGCCGCCTCCTTCCACAGCGATGCCGTCCGGTTCGAGACCGTGCCTCTGCATATCCATGTGGGGGAGGAGACGTTTGTGGACAGCGATGAGCTGTCGGTGCCGGGGCTTCTGGCCGCCATGGGGGCGGAGAAGTCCGCCGCCTCCACCGCCTGCCCCTCGCCGGCGGATTTCGTCCGGGCCTTCGAGGCGGGGGACCGGACGGTGTGCTTCACCATCTCCTCCCAGCTCTCCGGCACCTACCACGCGGCCTGCATCGCCCGGGACATGGTGCTGGAGGAGCACCCGGACAGGCAGATCTGCGTCATCGACTCCCGGGCGGCCTCCGGGACCATGGCCCTGCTGGTCCGCCGGGCCCGGCAGCTGATGGAGGCGGCCGGGGCGGACGGGGACTTTGAGGCCATCTGCCGGGACCTGCGGCAGTACCAGACCTCCCTGCGGACCTGCTTCACCCTGGAGAACTTCGACAACCTGATCAAGAACGGCCGCATGAAGCCCATCGTGGGGACGCTGCTCCACACCCTGGGCATCCACGTCATCGCCGATGCCACGGCCGAGGGCACCATCCATGTGGCGGACAAGGCCCGGGGCGTGGAGAAGACCTACCGGGCCATCACCCGGCTCATGGCCGCCAGCAAGGACTGCGCCGGGGCGGAGGTCATCATCTCCCACTGCGAGAATCTGGAGGGGGCTCTTGCCCTGAAGCGGCAGATCCTGGAGGACCTGCCGGTGGGGCGGGTGGACCTGCTCTCCTGCCGGGGGCTCACCAGCTTCTACGCCATGGAGAAGGGACTGATCGTGGGATACTGATGGGCCGGACCGCCGGGGCTGTGTCTCCCGGGCGGCCGCAGGCCGCCCCCGCAATTTTCTGCTGCAAAAAGGCGCGCACGGAGAACCGTGCGCGCCTTGCTTTGCGCGGAGCCTTCGCAGATCCTATCCCAGCGCGGTCCCCGCCGCGAGAAAGGCCAGGGCCAGCAGGAAAAACACAGCCATCAGCTTCCAGACGTACTTCAGCCACCGGTCATAGGACACATGGCCCAGGGCCAGAGCCCCCATCACCACCGCCGCCGTGGGAGTCAGGATGTTCACAAGGCCGGAGGCAGACTGGAAGGCCGTCACCACCAGGTCGCCCCCCACCCCGGCGAACTTGCCCAGGGGCGCCACCACGGGGATGGACAAGGTGGCAAGGCCCGAGGAGGAGGGGATCAGGATGGTGAGGGGCAGGTACAGCAGGAACACCAGCAGCGTGAAGGCAACGGGCCCAGTGCCGGACAGGGCCCCCTCCCCCCAGTGGAGAATGGTGTCGGTGATGGCGCCGTCCCGCATGAGCACGGTGATACCGCGGCTGATGCCGATGATGAAGGCCACTCCCAGCAGATCCGCGCAGCCGGCCACATAGGTCTCCGCCAGCTCCTCCTCTCCCATCCGGCCGATGAGGCCGATGATCACGCCGGCGGCCAGGAACAGGGCCGAGAGCTCCGGGAACCACCAGCCCAGCACCGGCAGGGGCAGGCCCATCTCGTCAAAGGGGATCACCGCGTAGACCATCAGCAGGAAGGTGGCCGTGAAGAGGACCATGATGAGCTTTCGCCGGGGGGTGAAGTCCACCTGCCCGTCCACCGCCACCTGGATCTTGCCGGCCCCCACGCCCACCACGGACCGGGCGGGGTCCCGCTTGACTTTCGCGGCGTAGGCCATGACGAACCAGATGGCCGCCGCCTCAAAGGCCACCAGCTCCAGCAGCCGCAGCAGGATGCCATCCCCCAGGGAGACGCCGGCAAAGCCCGCGGCGATGCCGGTGGCGAAGGGGTTCACCGTGGAGGCGATGACGCCGGCCCCGGCCCCCAGCAGGATGACGGAGATCCCCACCACCGCGTCATAGCCGGCGGCCAGGAACACCGGGATCAGCAGGGGGTAGAAGGCCATGGTCTCCTCCCACATGCCGTAGGTGGTCCCCCCCAGGCCAAAGAGGACCATGAGGATGGGGATCAGCCACTTCTCCCGGCCCCCCAGGCGGCGGATGATGTCGGCAACGCCTGCGTCCACGGCGCCGGTCTTCATCACCACGCCCAGAAAGCCGCCCACCATCAGGATGAACACGCACACGTCCACCGCGTCGTAGAAGCCGGAGAAGGCGGCCCGCAGCACGTCGCCGGGGCCCTGGGGGTTCTGCTCCACGGCGTGGTAGGTGCCGGCGATGGGCACGCCGTCCGCGTAGTCGTAGCTGCCCGCCGGGATGATCCAGGTGGCGGCGGCCACCAGGATCAGCAGCAGGAACAGAATGGTGTACGCCGTGGGCATGTGGAATTTTTTCTCACGCAAAATATCTACCCCGCTTCTGTTTTGACGCCGCGGCGTCAAAATCATTTCCATCATGTTTGCCGGCGACATGCGCGTCGGCAGACATACTTCTCAGCTATCCAGTGTGCCAGCGAAGCGAGTGCATGCAGATAGCTGTAAACCCTCTCCTGGAAAAGGCCCTGCCTTTTCCAGGAATTACGTTCCGATGGTGGCCGCCAGCACGGCCTTGATGGAGTGCATCCGGTTCTCCGCTTCGTCAAAGACCACCGAGTGCTTGCCCCGGAACACCTCGTCGGTGACCTCCCGGATGTCCACGCCCTTGTCGTGCCACTCCCTGGCCAGCTTCGTCTCGAAGTCGTGGAAGGAGGGCAGGCAGTGCATATACAGCACGTTGGGGTTACCGGCGGCCTTGAGGACCTCTTCCGTCACCCGGTAGGGGGAGAGGAGCTCCGCCCGCTCGGGGATCAGGTCCTCCTCGCCCATGGAGGCCCAGATGTCGCCGTAGATCACATCCGCCCCCTTCACGTCCTTGAGATTGTCGGTGATCTCGATGAGACCGCCGTTCTCCCTTGCGGTGGCAAAGGTGGTCTTGACGATCTCCGGGTCCATCTCCCGGGCCAGCTTCTCCGGGCCGATGCCCACAAAGTGCATGCCCATCTTGGCGGCGCCGATCATCCAGGCGTAGCACATGTTGTTGCGCACGTCTCCGGGGAACACCACCTTCACCTGGTTCAGCGGCTTGTTGCAGTGCTCCTCGATGGTCATCATGTCCGCCAGGATCTGGGTGGGGTGGTCCGCGTCGGTGAGGCCGTTCCACACCGGCACGCCGGAGAACTTCGCCAGGTCCTCCACCGTCCTTTGGTCATAGCCCCGGTACTCGATGCCGTCGAAGAACCGGCCCAGGACCTTGGCGGAGTCCTCCAGGGACTCCTTCTTCCCCATCTGGCTGCTGCCGGCGTCCAGGTAGGTGACGTGGGCCCCCTCCTGGGTGGCCGCCACCTCGAAGGAGCAGCGGGTGCGGGTGGAGGTCTTCTCAAAGAGCAGCACGATGTGCTTGCCGGCGAGGACCGGGTCGCAGATGCCCGCCCGCCGCTTGGCCTTCAGGTCGTGGCCCAGGTCCAGCAGGTAGCGGATCTCCGCCGGGGTGAAGTCCTGGAGCGTCAGGAAGCTCCGGCCTTTCAGATTGATTGCCATAGTATGCACTCCTTTTTTCATGTTCAGGATGGGATCTTTGCGGGGCGGAGATGGCTGTCATCCGGCTGTCCATCCACGCCCCCCGCGGGTGCTCACGGGTCCTCCCGCCACAGGGGCATGGACATGCACCGGGGGCCGCCCCGGCCCCGGGACAGCTCCGCGCTGGGGATTGTGTGGAGCCAGATGCCCGCCTCCTCCAGGCAGCGGTTGGTGACGGCGTTCCGGGCGTACACCACCACCTCGCCGGGGGCGATGGCCAGGGTATTGGACCCGTCGCTCCACTGCTCCCGGGCGGCGTCGATCTCACTGCCGGAGCCGCAGGGGATCAGGGTGACGTGATCCAGCTCCAGGTGCTCCTTCAGGATGTCCTCCAGCCGGCCGTCCTCCTGGCGGATGGTCATTTTCCGCTCCCCGTCCAGCTCCATGACAAACACGGTGATGGACCTGAGGATGTTGGGGTGGACAGTGAACTTGTCCCGGTCCACCATCGTGAACACCGTGTCCAGGTGCATGAAGGACCGGCTCTTGGGGATGTCGAAGGCCAGCACCTTCCGGAAGGTCCTGCTCTGGGAGAGGACCGTCTCCGCCAGGGTGTCGATGGAGTCCTCCTCCGTCCGCTGGGAGATGCCCACCGCCAGCACCTGAGGGGAGAGCACCAGGATGTCGCCCCCCTCCAGGGAGGAGGTGAGCCCCCGGTCATACCACCGCGGGGCGGTGCGGTAGCGGGGGTGGTGCTCGAAGATGAACTTGCCGAAGAGCGTCTCCCGGTTTCTCGTTGCGGTGTGCATCTTGTGGAGGGACACGCCGGTGCCGATGGTGGCGAAGGGATCCCGGGTGAAGTAGAGATTGGGCAGTGGGTCCACGGCGAAGGGGTAGCTGTCCTCCGCGGCGGTGAGGAAGTCCCCCAGCCGGACGCTGCCCGTCCGGAGCTGCGTCTTGCGGACGCCGGCCATCATGGCGGAGACCATCTCCCGGTCCGGCAGGGCGGAGAGGTACTCCTCCAGGCTCCGGCGCACCCGGTCGTCCCGGACGCCGGACTCCTCCAGAAAGAGGCGGAGCAGCTCGGCGCGGGCGTCGCCGTCGGTGATGGCCTCCGTCACCAGGTCCGTCAGGTACACCACCTCCACCCCCTGCTGACGGAGGCAGTCGGCAAAGGCATCGTGCTCCCGCTGGGCCTCCTTGAGGTAGGGGATGTCGTCGAAGAGCAGCCGCTCCAGGTACTCGGGCATCAGGTTCTCCAGCTCGCCGCCGGGGCGGTGGAGCAGCACCCGCCGCAGCCGGCCGATCTCGGAGGTGTTATGGATCGCTGTTTCCAAAAAGCTCACTCCTTTGGTGGATCGATTCGGGATTAGGGTCCCTGGATTTCGGATTTTCATGCGCGCAAACGGAAAACGGCGCAAAAAACTTTGGAGCCGTCCCGGCGCGGGCTCCGTGCGCCGCTCCGACCGTCCCGTCCCGCCTCCGCGCAAAAAAAGGAGAGAGGCACTGCCTCTCTCCTTCTGCTTTCATATGGGATCGCTTTACCGGTGCTTGCCCAGATAGGCCTCCTTGACCTTCTCGTCGGCCAGCAGCTCCGCGCCGGTGCCGGACATGGTGATCCGCCCGGTCTCCAGCACATACGCGAGATCCGCGATCTTCAGCGCCATGTTGGCGTTCTGCTCGATCAGCAGCACCGTCATGCCCTGGCGGTTGATCTCCCGGATGATGGAGAAGATGTCCTGCACCACCAGCGGCGCAAGGCCCAGGGAGGGCTCATCCAGCATCATCAGCTTGGGGCGGGACATGAGGGCCCGGCCCACGGCCAGCATCTGCTGCTCGCCGCCGGAGAGGGTGCCCGCCAGCTGCCAGCTGCGCTCCTCCAGCCGGGGGAACAGCTCGTAGACCCGCTTCAGGTCCTTGGCGATGCCGTCCTTGTCGCGGCGCAGGTAGGCGCCGATGCGCAGGTTCTCCAGCACGGTCAGGTCGGCGAATACCCGCCGTCCCTCGGGGCTCATGGCGATGCCGGCGGAGACGATCTTGTCAATGGACTTGCCCAGCAGCTCCTCTCCGTTCCACTGGATGGAGCCGCCCTCCGCCTTCACCAGACCGGTGATGGTCCGCAGGGTGGTGGACTTGCCGGCTCCGTTGGCGCCGATGAGGGTGACGATCTTTCCGTCGGGCACCTCCAGGTCGATGCCCCGGAGGGCGTGGATGCCGCCGTAGGACACCCGCAGGTCTTGAATCTTAAGCATCCTCCGCCACCCCCAGATACGCGTCGATGACGCGCTGATTGTTCTGGATCTCCGCCGGCGTGCCCTCGGCGATCAGTCTGCCGAAGTCCAGCACATAGATGCGGTCGGAGATGTCCATGACCAGGTCCATGTGGTGCTCGATCAGGAACACCGTCAGGCCGAATTTTCCGCGGATCTCCCCGATGAAGGCCGTCAGCTCATCGGTCTCCTGGGGATTCATGCCCGCCGCCGGCTCGTCCAGCAGCAGCAGCTTCGGGTCGGTGGCCAGGGCCCGGGCGATCTCCAGCCGCCGCTGCTTGCCGTAGGGCAGGGCGTCGGCCCGCTCGTTCCGCAGGTCGGTAAGGCCGACCTCCTCCAGCAGCTCCTCCACCCGGCGGCGCTGCTGTGCCTCCTCCTTCCGGTTCAGGCGGAAGGTGGCGGTGAAAAGGTTGCCGGTGGTGCGGCAGTGCATGGCCGTGAGCACATTGTCGAACACGGTCTGGGACTTCCACAGCCGGATGTTCTGGAAGGTCCGGGCCATGCCCATGCGGGTGATCCTGTCGGGGGTGGGCGCCAGGGCGTGGGTGTACTCCCCGGCGTGCTCGCCCTTGTAGAGGGCCTTCATCTTGCCCTGGGGGTGGTTCTCGATGATCTTCTCCCCCTGGAACCAGACCGCGCCGTTGGTGGGCTGGTACACGCCGGTGACCACGTTGAAGGCCGTGGTCTTGCCGGCGCCGTTGGGGCCGATCAGCGCCACGATCTCCCCCCGGTCGATCTCCAGGTTCAGGTTGTCCACCGCCACCACGCCGCCGAACTGCATGGTGACGTTTTCGACTTTCAATACCTGCTCGCTCATTTGTCAGCGGCCTCCTTCCTGCGGCGTTTCGGCCGCCTGCCCAAGAGATCCGGCAGCTCCTTGTCGCCCATGATGCCGCGCCGGAAGAACAGCACGATCAGCATGATGATGACGGAGAACACCGCCATGCGGAAGCCGTTCTTGAACAGGCCCGGGGCGTTGATGCCCAGGAAGGACCCGGAGTCCAGGCCCCGCAGCAGCCATTCGGAGCTGAAGATATACAGGAAGCTGGCGATGACAGACCCGGAGATGGACCCGATGCCGCCGATGACCACGATCAGCAGGATCTCATAGGTCATGGAGCTCTTGAAGGAGGCGGAGGAGATGGTGCCGTTGTACATGGCCAGCATGCCGCCGCCCACGCCGGCGAAGAAGGAGCTGATGATAAAGGCCATCCGCTTGTGCTTGGCCAGGTTGATGCCCATGGCCTCGGCGGCCACCTCATCGTCCCGGATGGCCTTGAAGGCCCGGCCGTAGGTGGAGTTGATCAGCAGCACGATCACCGCGATCAGTACGCCCGCCAGAAGGAAGTAGCTGGTGACATGCTGGAAGTCCGGATAGCCCCGCAGCAGGTTGGACGCGTTGGTGATGGGGCCCAGGGCGTTCCACTGGAAGAAGGCCCGCAGGATCTCCGCGAAGCCCAGGGTGGCGATGGCCAGATAGTCGCTCCGGAGCCGCAGCACCGGCAATCCGATGAGCCAGGCCACCAGGGCGGAGAGGATGCCGCCCACCGCCAGCGCCAGCAGCATGCCCACGGTGGTGCCCACCGTGCCGCCGCCCAGCAGCTCCGGCAGGGAGAACTGGATGAGGCCGCCGTCAAAATACTGGTAGACGGACAGCCGGTCCGCCACCGGGATGGTCAGCACGCCGTAGGCCACGGCGCCCAGCAGCATGAAGCCCGCCTGTCCCAGGGAGAACAGGCCCGTGAACCCGTTGAGCAGGTTCATGGACACCGCCACCAGGGCGTAGACCGTGGCCTTCTTGATGACCTTCACGGCGATGTGGTAGCTGGGCAGAGCCAGGTCCACCGCCACGCCGGCCGCCAGGATCACCAGCAGCACCGCCGCCAGGAAGATGGTTTTCTTGCGATCTCTCGTCATGTTCATCCCTCCTCACACCTTGTCGGTGACCTTCTCGCCGAAGAGGCCCGTGGGCTTCACGCACAGCACCACGATCAGCAGGGCGAAGGTGAACGCGTCGGAGAAGGTGGTGTAGCCCAGGCCCTTGATGACCTCCTCGCAAAGGCCGATGACGAAGGCGCCCACCACGGCGCCGGGGATGGACCCGATGCCGCCGAACACCGCCGCCACGAAGGCCTTCAGCCCCGGCATGGCGCCGGAGGTGATGGCCACGGAGGGGTAGTTGGTGAAGTAGAGCAGGGCGCCCACCGCCGCCAGGAAGGAGCCGATCACAAAGGTCATGGAGATGACGGAGTTGATCTTCACGCCCATCAGCTGGGCGGTCTCGAAGTCCCGGGCGGCGGCCCGCATGGCCATGCCGATCTTGGTCTTCTGGATCAGGTACACCAGCAGCACCACCAGCGCGATGGTGAGGATGGGGGTGACGATGGTCACCCGCTTGGTGGACGCCCCCAGCACCAGGATATCGTCGGAGATCCAGGGGATGGGCGTGGTCACCGGCTGGGGCACGCCGCCGGTGATGTAGAAGGCCAGGTTCTGAATGAGGTAGCTGACGCCGATGGCCGAGATCATCAGGGACATCCGGGGCGCCGTGCGCAGGGGCTTGTAGGCCGCCCGCTCGATGACGAAGCCCAGCACCACCGTAGCGGCGATCACCAGCGGCAGCGCCAGATACATGGGCATGGCGGTGGTGGCGTAGACCATCACCAGGCCCGCCACCATGAACACGTCGCCGTGGGCGAAGTTGATCAGGCGCAGGATGCCGTAGACCAGGGTGTAGCCAATGGCGATCAGCGCGTACTGCCCGCCCACGGAGACGCCGTTGAGCAGATAGGGAAACAGTTCCTGCATGGAAAGACCTCCTTGTGGTGAGAGTCGGCTTTGAGCCGTCTTGAAGGGCCGGGAACGCAGTTCCCGCCTCTTCCAGGCGGCCCGGGAGCCGGACGCGAGGAAGCGGGGGATGGCGGAGCGGGGCCCGCGCCATCCCCCGGCTTGAGACTACAGGCTTATTCCACGCCCTGGACCGTGACGAAGTCCCAGGCGCCGGTCTCGGTGTTGGCCTGCTTGATGTAGGCCTGGTCGCGCTTGGCGTCGCCGATCTCGTCGAACTCGATCAGGCCGCACACGCCCTCATAGCTGACGTTGGGCAGGGCCTCCAGAACGGCGGCGGGATCGGTGGAGCCGGCCAGCTTCAGCGCCTCCAGGGCGGTGAAGTAGGCGTCGTAGCCCATGGCGGTGACGGCGGAGACCATGTCGTTGCCGCCGTTGTTGGTCAGGGCGTCGGGGTTGGCGTTCATCCACTCCTTGATGCCCGCGTCGAAGTCGGCGTTGCCGCCCTCCTGATAGAAGGTGGTGACCTCCACGCTGACGTTCTTGCCCACGGTGCTCTCCACCACCATGTTGTTGTCCCAGGTGTCAGAGCCCAGCAGGGAGCCCTCGAAGCCCTGGGCGCCGGCAGCCTCGATGATGAGCTGTGCGTAGTTGGTGGAGACAGGGGCGAAGATGACGCCGGCGCCGGCGCTCTTGGCGTTGTTGATATAGGAGACGAAGTTGGCGCTGCCCTCGGGGAAGTCCTCGGAGACCACAGTGCCGCCCAGGGCCTTGAACGCCTCGGTGAAGTAGTACACCAGGCCCTGGTCATAGTCGCTGCCCAGCATGGCCAGGGTGTAGGCGGTGTCCACGCCCAGGGTGTTGTAGGCGTAGCTGGCCAGGGCGGGGCCCTGGAAGGGATCGGTGAAGCAGATGCGGAAGTACACGTCGCAGTCGGTGGTCACCTGGGGGTTCGTGCAGGTGACGCCGATGGCGGGCACGCCCGCCTCCTCAAACACGGCGCCGCCGGCAGAGGACACGCCGGAGCCGTAGGAGCCCAGGACCACGGACACGTCCCGGTTCATCAGCTCGGCCGCCGCGGAGGGGCCGTTCTCGGGGGTGGTGCGGTTGTCCACGATCTCCAGCTTCACGTCGTAGGTGGTGCCGTCAATCGTCACGGTGGGCTGGACGTAGTTGGCGTACTGCATGCCCAGGATCTCCTGCTTGCCGCCGGCGCCGTTGTCGCCGGTCTGGGGCTCGAACACGCCGATGCGGACCACAGGGTTGCCGCTCTCGGAGGTACCGCCCTCCTCCGCGTCGCCGCTGCCGCTGTCGCCGCCGCAGGCGGCCAGGCTCATGGCCATGGCCAGCGTCAGGATCAGCGCAAGAAACTTCTTCATAATCATCTTTCCTCCTGATCAATGATCGAGAACCTCTGTTCTCACATATAGATGGCATTTTACCGTCTTTTCCCGTGGTTTGCAAGATGAATAATCCACAGAATGTTTTCCGGGTCCCGCCGGGGACCGGCCGCTTTCTTTCCCCGCATGCCGCGCAAATGTCCCCCTCGGGCGGACTGCCCCCGGTTATCCCGGATAAAAACGCATTCATTTGTCCGCGATTGAGAGACGCCCTCCTTTGGTGATTTTGCCCGGAAGGGCGGGAAAATTTTCCCGCGGCTTTGTGTTTTTCGCTCCTCCGCGGGGTAGTTTCCCCCGGCGGCGGGAAAAAAACACCGCCCGGCGAGCCGGGCGGCGCGGGGATCAGGTCTCTTCCGGCGGGACAGGGGGCGTCTCGCCGAAGACGGCATAGAAGGCCTCCTGCTCCATGGTCTCGTGGTCCAGCAGATACCGGGCCACGGTCTCCAGCTGGGTCCGCTGGTCCCGCAGGATGGCCTCGCACCGGCTGTAGGCATCTGCGAGCATCCGCTTGACCTCCTCGTCGATCTGGGCCGCCACCGCCTCGGAGTAGCTGCGGCCCTGGGTCATGGTGCGGCCGATGAAGACCTCGTCGTGGCCGGACTCGAAGGACACGGTGCCGATCCGGTCGCTCATGCCGTAGGTGGCCACCATCTTCCGGGCGATCTGGCTGGCCCGCTGGATGTCGTTGCTGGCGCCGGTGGAGATGTCTCCCAGGCACAGCTTCTCCGCCACCCGGCCGCCCAAGAGGCCCACGATCTGGTCCTCCATATACCGCTTGGAGAGGTAGGACCGGTCCTCCTCCGGCAGGGAGATGGTCATGCCCCCCGCCTGGCCCCGGGGGACGATGGTGATCTGGGTCACCGGGTCCTGGTCCGGCAGGGCGTGCATCACCACGGCGTGGCCCGCCTCGTGATAGGCGGTGAGCCTCCGCTCGTGCTCCGGGATCACCCGGCTCTTCTTCTCCGGTCCGGCGATGACCTTGATCTCGGCGTCCTTCAGGTCCTGCATGGTGATGAACTTCCGGCCCCGCCGAGCGGCCAGCAGGGCGCCCTCGTTGATGAGGTTCTCCAGATCCGCGCCGGTGAAGCCCGGCGTGCCCCGGGCCAGCTGACCCAGGTCCACGTCCTCCGCCAGGGGCTTGCCCTTGGCGTGGACCTCCAGGATCTCCTTCCGGCCCCGGATGTCCGGCAGGCCCACGTACACCTGCCGGTCGAACCGGCCGGGCCGCAGCAGCGCCGGGTCCAGCACGTCCGCCCGGTTGGTGGCCGCCAGGACCACCACGCCCTCGTTGGCGGTGAAGCCGTCCATCTCCACCAGCAGCTGGTTCAGGGTCTGCTCCCGCTCGTCGTGGCCGCCGCCCAGGCCCGTGCCCCGCTGGCGGCCCACGGCGTCGATCTCGTCGATGAACACGATGGCCGGCGCGGTCTTCTTGGCCTGCTCGAACAGGTCCCGCACCCGGCTGGCGCCCACGCCCACATACAGCTCCACAAAGTCGGAGCCGGAGATGGAGAGGAAGCCCACCCCGGCCTCCCCGGCCACGGCCTTGGCCAGCAGGGTCTTGCCGGTGCCCGGAGGGCCCACCAGCAGCACGCCCTTGGGGATGCGGGCCCCCAGGGAGAGGTACTTCTTGGGCTCCTTCAGAAACTCCACGATCTCCCGGAGCTCCTCCTTCTCCTCGTCGGCGCCGGCCACATCGGCGAAGGTGACCTTCTTGTCCTTGTCCGACAGGGTCCGGGTCCGGGCGGAGCCGAAGCGGGCCATCTTGTCCGGCCCCATGCCGCCGCCCTGGGCCCGGATCACCAGGAAGTACCACATGGCCCCCAGCAGCAGCGCCACCACCACAAAGGGCAGCAGCTCCGTCAGCCAGCTGGTCCGCACCGGCTCCGGATAGTCGTAGTCGGTGATGATCCCCTCGGCGGACTGCTGCTGCACCAGGTCGTTCAGGTCGTCATAGAACAGCTGGAAGTCATAGAGATCGTATGTCACCGGCTCCTCCTGTCCACGCAGATGCATGGTCAGGGTGCCGCCGGTATCGATGTCAAAGGTCTCCACCTTCTCCTGCAGGAACAGCTGGCGGACCTGGGAGTACTCCAGCTGCTCCGTCTGACTGTCGTTCTGCCAGATCCAGTTGACGCACAGCACGATGACCACAGCCAGCAGGATGAAGCTCAGATTGGAGAGCCGTGTTTGTTTCGTCACGAGCAAAAGCCTCCTTTTTCGCCGCTCCGGCGGCGAGGTGTGGGTGGCGGCCGTTTGGCCGGAAAAACAGCTATGTTGATAGCTGGGCAATGCACCCCCCCATTTTCTTTTCCATCTTGTGGAAAAGAAAATGGGCCGTACCCGCAAGGGGTATGCCGCATCCGTAAGGCGGCAAAGCCGCCAACGGCTGCGCGATTGCACGGTCCAAAAGAAAAGGCCGCTTTTGGTCGCAACTTTGCACATGTGTGCAAAGTTGCTGTACGGGGGTCGGCGTGAGATAGTGCCTGCGTGTTTGCGATGACCTTCCGACGGGCGCGGCGTGGTGCGATACCGGCTTGATAGCGGATTCCCGCGGCGCAGGTGCGGAGGTCAACGGGGCGCAAGGACGCATTTGACCAGCTTCTCTTTTACTGTCTCGCGCTGCGGCGCTCCCAGTATTTCCGTCACCAGTGTTCCACTGGTTCCTCCTTCCGCGCGTTCCGCTTTGCTACGCGCTGCCCTGGCGAGCGAAAGGAGCTGTTGCGTTGTCCTATGCTGAAGCCTTCATCGACAACCGGCCAGCGGCAGCGAAAAGAGAAGCAACTGTATCCCAAACTTCCCCGGGCCGGAGGTCTCCCCAAGGGCTGGGCGTTTCCGTCCCTGACTGCCGCGAGCGACAGCCAACCTTCCCCCGCCGGCGGCAGGAGGTCTGCGCCTGCGCAGACCGACCCGCCGAAACATTTTTTCTTTTCCACCGGGCGCGACGCAGTTTCTTTTTGATGTTTCAAACCGGGGTCCCCGCCGCGCCCCGCGCGGTGGGGAGAGGAGGCGCAAGGGAGCGGGCGCAGTTTTCGCCGCAGGCGGAAACAGAGCCTAGCGGACTTTACGACGACGACAATGGGGGGCGCATCCCGCTGGACAAGCCCCCTGCGGGAGCAGAATCCCCGTGGCCGCCGCGGCGGCGGCCCGTCTGGGCCGCTGTGGTGGGCTACTTCTCGTATACCTCCGGCTTCAGCACCCCGATGTAGGGGATGTTCCGGTACTTTTGTCCGTAGTCCAGGCCGTAGCCCGCCCCGCCGGGCAGGCCCGGCGGGGGCCCCGGATGAAATTCTGGTCGGCCAGGCAGAGCCCGGCCTCCCCAAGGTTTTGCCGTCCGCAAAACGCTTGTACGCCGCTTCCGCGGCGGCGGCCCGTCTGGGCCGCTGTGGTGGGCTACTTCTCGTATACCTCCGGCTTCAGCACCCCGATGTAGGG
>CALWOF010000028.1 GCA_944382995.1 uncultured Oscillospiraceae bacterium
ACCGTGGTCAGCGTGGTCACCGGCAACGGCCTCAAGGACGTGGCAAACGCCATCAAGGCCGCCGGGGAGCCCATCTCCATCCCCTCCGACATGGACCGTCTGCTGGCGGCCTTTGCGGAAAAGGGCATCCGGCCGGAGTGAGCCTTCTTGACTTTTCCCGCCCAGATCATATAATAGGGATGGTGCCTCCCGGGCACCACCCATCTGAGGGAAGAAAAAGAGGAGGCACCTGATATGACCTATTCCATGACCGTGGCGGGCCTGCGCCGGGACCTGCCCATCTGCAAAGTGACGGATGACCTGTACATCGGCGCGTTCATCTGCTTCGGCGACGCGGAGCTGACCGTGGCCTGCGCCCGGGACCTTCTGAAGCTGGTCCCGGCGGACAGCTATGACTACATGCTGACGGCGGAGGCCAAGAGCATCCCCCTGATCCACGAGATGGCCCGCCAGTCCGGGGCGGAGAAGTACTTCATCGCCCGGAAGGGTCCCAAGGCCTATATGCCCGACCCCATCCACGTGGAGGACACCTCCATCACCACCGCCGGCACCCAGCGGCTGTACCTGGGCCGGGACGACGCGGACCTGATCCGGGGCAAGCGGATTTTGCTGATGGACGATGTGATCTCCACCGGCGGCTCCCTCCACGCCATGGAGGAGCTGGTGGCTCTGGCCGGCGGCACCGTGGCCGGGCGGGTGGCCGTTCTGGCGGAGGGCGCCGCCGCGGACCGGACGGACATCCGGTTCCTGGAGAAGCTGCCCCTGTTCAACGCCGACGGCACCGTGAAGGAGTAAGAGAGGACAGCAAGAGGCGCGGACCGAAGGGTCCGCGCCTCTTGCTGTGTCTGGGGCCGCTTTCAGAGCTGTCAGATCAGCTGGAGCAGGGCGTAGATGGAGTTGCTGACGCCCCCCAGGATGAACACATAGATGATGAACCGGTGGGACAGACGGTCGCTGACCCGCCTGTCCAGCACCGCGCCGGCCCACATCCCCAGAAAGGCGGCGGGCAGGGCGACGGCGCAGAGGAGCAGGCTCTCCCGGGTGAACATGCCGTTCCAGAGATAGAGGACCACCCGGAACACCGACTCCAGCAGGAACACGAAGCACACGTTGCTGCGGAACTCCTCCCGGTTCTGGGTGACCCGCTCCAGATACGCCAGGAACAGCAGGTCGATGCCGAACAGGCCCGCCGTGACGCCGGAGAGGAAGGACATGACGCTGCGCAGCAGGGCGCTGGGCCTTCCGGTGCCGGGCTTCCGGGTGAGCATCTCCACGCCCATGGCGATGATCACCAGCCCCAGCAGCAGCTTGAGGACGGTGGGGGAGCCGTAGCGCAGCAGCAGCGTGCCGGGAATGATGCCCAGCATGACGAAGGCGGCGATGGGCAGCACCAGCCGGGGGGAGAAGTGGTCCCGGTTCTGCCACACCACCCGGGCGTTGAGGACCAGGGACACCGGAAGCATGCCCGGTGTGATGGTGCTGTTGGGCAGCGCCACGGACAGCAGCGGCGTGTACACCAGCGGGTCCCCGAAGCCCACCAGGCCCTTGATGATGAAGCCCAGCGCGATGCTGAAAAAGCAGAAGAGCACCATTCCCACGTCCATTTGCAAAAACCCTCCGTCCGGCTGATGGTCAGCCCGTCTCACAGCCGGCCGCCCGCGGGGGGCCGGCCTGTCACGCAGACCATTATAGAACGGTTCCCGGAAAAATGCCACACAAATTTTCCGGGGGCGGCGGAGGGCCCTCCTTGCAAAATCCCGCCGGGGCTGGTAAAATCAGTGTTAAATCTATGTAAAGCGCGGACGCGCCGCATGGCGGCAGCCCGCGCCGACAGCGAAAACGCCCCCGGTCCGGCCGCCGGACGGGGAGAAGGAGGCCGGATATGACTGACCACGCGGTCCCTCACATCGGGATGCGAATGGTGAAGAGCGCGGCGGCGGTGCTGATCTGCCTGCTGATCTCCATGCTCGTGGACCGGGAGGACATGCGGATCTACTCCTCCATCGCGGCGCTGCTGTGCATCCAGCCCTATGCGGAGGACACGAAGCGCATGGCCATCCAGCGGACCGTGGGCACCGCCATCGGCTCGGTGTTCGGCATCGCGGTGCTGCTGCTGGAGATGTCCTTCCAGGACTTCCGGGGCACCCTGGCGGGCTATGTGCTGGTGGCGGTGATGATCGTGCCGGTGCTGTGGATCTCGGTGGCGCTGAAGTCCGCCAACGCGGCGGCCCTCTCGGGCATCGTGTTTCTGAGCATCACCGTCACCCATGTGACGGATGCCAGCCCCTGGATCTTCGCCTGGTACCGCGCGTCGGAGACCATGGCCGGCATCGCGGTGGGCATCGCGGTCAACGCCTTCCAGTTGCCCCGGCGCAAACGGCGGGACGTGCTGTTCGTCTCCGGCCTGGACGGCGTGCTTCTGACAGGCGAGGACGTGCTGACCCCCAACAGCCGGATCCGGCTGAACCGGATGATCGACGACGGGATGCGCTTCACCCTGGCCACCATGCGGGCGCCGGCCTCCGTCCGGGAGACCGCGGGGGACCTGCGCTTCCGGCTGCCGGTGGTGGTCATGGACGGAGCCGCCCTGTACGATATGGCGAACAAGCGGTATCTCTACACCTGTCCGCTGCCGACGGACGCGGTGCTCCGGTGCGAGGCGGTGTTCCGGGAACGGCGGGTCCACTGCTTCCTCAACGGCGTGCTGGACGACAACCTGATGATCTACTACGGGGAGTTCTACAACGACGTGGAGCGGGAGAGCTTTGAAAAGCTGCGGACGTCCCCATACAGAAATTATGTGAACCGGATCTATTTCCGGGACTGCCCGATCCTCTATCTGGCGGGCATTGAGCGGACCGAGCGGGTGGAGGAGCTGTACCGCGCGTTGGAGGCGGAGGGCCTGCTGGAGCGGGTCCGCGCCCGGATCGACCTCGCCGCCGGGTTTCCGGGGTACAGCTATATCCGCATCTACGACCGGGCCTCCTCCCGGCAGGCCATGCTGGAGCGGCTGAAGGCGGACCTCGGCATCGGGAAGAGCGTGCTGCTGACCTCCCGGGAGGGCTGCGGCGACGTGATGGTCCACGGCGGCGTCAACGAGGCCGTGAAGCGGCTGGAGCGGCTTTACGAGCCCTATCCCTGGCAGCGGAAATGAATAGGGGAGCAGGACCGGCGGAGCGTCAGCTCCGCCGGTTTTTCCGCGTCCTGAAAAAATGCCTTCGGGGGCTTGACAGCCGCGAGAAGCTGTGTATAATATGAAGTAACCTTCACATGAAGGACGCTTCACGCGAAGGGACCTTCATATTTCGGAAAGGGGGAGAGGGCCGTGAAGAATCTGGTGCGGGAGCTCCGGACCGAGGCGGGGCTGACCCAGCAGCAGCTGGCGGAGATGGTCCACGTCTCCTCGCGGACCATCATCTCCCTGGAAAAGGGGCAGTACAATCCGTCGCTGCTGCTGGCCTACCGGCTGGCGCTGGTGTTCGGCACCACGGTGGAGGAGCTGTACTGTCTGGCGGAGAACAAGGAACAGGAGGACCGGGAACATGACGACTGGGAATAAGCGGCGGGCGGCCGCCGGGGCGCTGGTGCTGGCCCTGGGCCTGGGCCTGATCCTGTACGTCTGTCTGGCGGACCGGCGCCAGCTGGGCCTGGCGATACTGGCTGTGACCGCGGTGACGGCGGGCCTGCTGACCCTCTGTGCCGCCCTGACGGAGCCGCCGGTCCGCGGAAAAGGAGCGCAGAACGGATGAAGATCTACTATAAGAAGAAATTCTGGGCCGGCGTGGGGGCCCTGCTGCTGGGTCTGGCCCTGCCGGGGACCTGCCTCTTCGTTGGCTGGGAGCGGTATGACCTGAAGGACGCCGTGCTGACGGTGCTGATGGTCCTGGGCGGCGCCAGCGCCATCCTCCGGAGCCTGGACCGGGAGACGGCCCGGCAGGACCGGGACGCGGACCGGGACGAGCGGGACCGGTACAACCGCTGCCGGGGCCGGGCCCTCACCTTCCGGGTGCTGTTCTGGCTGAACTTTATCATGCTGGCCGGGTGCTTCATCGGCTGGTGGAAGTCGGGGGAACAGGAGGTCTATATCCAGACGGCCCTGCCCTGCATGGTGCTGTTCATCGTGGGCTGGGTCACCCGGATTGTCAGCGATCTCTACTATGAATGCAAGGGGTGAGCGAGATGAAGATCTACAATAAGCGGAGCTTTGCCGCCGGGCTCCTGAGCCTGGCGCTGGCCATGGCCTGCGGCGTCGTGCTGCTGACGACGGGCTTCGCGGCCAAATGGCTGATCGCCCTGGCGCTCCTGCTGGCCGCCGGCGGCTTTGACCTGTGGTGGTCCCTGTCCCGGGAGTCCCGGCTGCCCCGGGCGGATGAGCGGGACGAGGCCGTCAGCCGGAAGAGCGCCTGGCTGGCCTACCGGATCGTGGCCAACGGCTGCTGGATCGCCGGCATCGGGGTCATGGTCCTCTACGCCGTCACCCGGACCCCGGCCGCCCTGGCGGTGACCCTCACCCTGGACGCGGTGGCCATCGCCGCCTTCCTGGCCCTGCTGGGGGCCAATGTCTACTATGAAAAGCGGATGTGAGGCCCCGGGCCCCACGCAGAAGGAGACTGTATGGAACGAAGCGAGGATCTCAAACAGGTCCGGGACCTGCACCTGGTCCGGGACGAGCGGGACCGGGAGGTAGAGGCGGACGCCTCTCTCCGGGCCGGGAACGCGGTGGTGCTGGTGAGCCAGCTGCTCTCCGCCGCCTGCCTGCTCCAGGACGACCCGGCCTGGCTGGCGCTGCTGTCGCTGACCTTTGTGTGGGGCGCGGTGAAGGGCTTCCACAAATTCGGCCGGGACCGGGAGGGCGTGTACCTGGCCGGGGGCCTGGCCTCCGGCGCCGTGGCGGCGGGGCTGCTGGGCGTCTGGTTCCACCGGGCCTGGAGCGCCGGCATGTCCCTGGCCCGGCTGATCGGGTACGCGGTGGCCTGCCGGGTATTGACCGTGCTGGCGGGGCTGGTGTTCGTGGGGCTGCTGCTGGGCCTCATGTGGCTGGCCCATAAGCTGGGGCACATGGAGGGAGAGCGGTGGGAGCAGTATTTCCGGACCATCTCCACCGCCGGGCTGCTGGCGCGGATGGCTCTGGTGATGGCGGCGGCTCTGGGACTGGTGGCCGCCCTCAGCGTCCCCCTATTCGCCCGGCTGGGCTTTCAGCGGCCAGAGCTTTTGGCGGTGCTGTTCTTCGCGGCGGGCGGCGCCCATCTGCTGACCAAGTTCAGCCGCCGGCGGGAGGAGCTGGTGGAGAAGCTGCTGAAGCTCAAGCGTGGGAAGCGCGGACAGTGAGCGGACGCCGAAAGAGAGCGGCCGCACACGAACGCCAGCCCGGACCATCTGGTCCGGGCTGGCGTGTCTCTTTCAAGGGTCCTCGGGGGCAGGGAGGCCGCGCCCGAAGGCGCTGCGCTCACTCCACGGTGACGCTCTTGGCCAGGTTCCTGGGCTTGTCGATGTCGCAGCCCCGCTGGAGGGCCACGTAGTAGGCGAACAGCTGCAGCGGCACCACGCCCAGCGAGGGCTGGAGCAGGGGGTGCGTCACCGGTACGGCGATGGTGGCGTCGGCGGTCTTTTCCATCTTCTCCCGGAAATCCTCCGTGGTCAGGGCCAGCACCTCGGCGCCCCGGGCCTTCACCTCCACCACATTGCTCATGGCCTTGTCGAAGAGCGGGGCATAGGTCCCCAGGGCCACCACCAGAGTGCCGGACTCAATGAGGGAGATGGTGCCGTGCTTGAGCTCGCCGGAGGCGTAGGCCTCCGAGTGGATATAGCTGATCTCCTTGAGCTTCAGAGAGCCCTCCAGGCCCATGGCATAGTCCAGGTTCCGGCCGATGAAGAACACGGAGCCGTGGTTGAAGTACCGGGAGGCAAAGTACTGGATGTCCTCGGTGTGGTCGAGGAACCGCTGCATCTTGTCCGGCAGCAGCTGCATCTCGGAGAGGATGGCCTCGTACTCGTCCTCTGCCACGGTGCCCAGCTTCTCCGCCAGGTACAGCCCCACCAGATCCATCAGCACCAGCTGGGTGGAGTAGGCCTTGGTGGTGGCCACGGCGATCTCCGGCCCGGCCCAGGTATAGAGCACGTCGTCCGCCTCCCGGGCGATGGAGGAGCCCACCACGTTGACGATGGCCAGCGTCCGGCCGCCCCGGCGCTTGGCCTCCCGCATGGCGGCCATGGTGTCCAGCGTCTCGCCGGACTGGCTGATGACGATGACCAGGGTCCTTTCGTCCACCAGCGGATCGGAGTAGCGGAACTCCGACGCCAGCACCACCTCCACCGGCCGGCGCAGCAGCTTCTCCCAGATATACTTGCTCACCACGCCCACATGATAGCTGGAGCCGCAGGCGATCACGAAGATCCGGGAGAGACCGCGGACGTACTCCTCCGGCAGGTGCAGGTCGTCCAGCACCACCCGGCCGTCCCGGATGCGGGGGGAGACGGTCTTGCGGATGGCCTCCGGCTGCTCCATGATCTCCTTGGCCATGAAGTGGGCGTAGCCGCCCTTCTCCGCCGCGGACACGTCCCAGTCGATGGTGCTGTGGGCCTTTTCCACCGGGGACATCTCGTCGTCGAACACGTCCACGCTGTCGGCGGTGAGGACGGCGATCTCCCCGTCGTCCATATAGGCCACGTCCCGGGTGTACTTGATGATGGCCGTCACGTCGGAGGCGATGAAGTTGCCGTTTTTCCCGTAGCCGATGATGAGGGGGCTGTCCTTCCGGGCGGCGATGAGGGCGTTGGGGTAGTCGGCGCAGATGATGCCGAAGGCATAGGAGCCCTCGATCCGCCGCAGGCAGCGGCCCACGGCCTCCAGCATGTTGTGGCACTCGTTGTAGTGGAACTCCAGCAGCTGGGCCACCACCTCCGTGTCCGTGTCGGAGGTGAAGTGGACGCCCTGGCGCATCAGGTGCTCCTTGAGCTCCATGTAGTTTTCGATGATGCCGTTGTGGACCAGGGCGATCCGGCCGTTCTCGCTGACATGGGGGTGGGCGTTGATGTCATTGGGCTCCCCGTGGGTGGCCCAGCGGGTGTGGCCGATGCCCAGGCTCCCGTCCAGGTCCGCGCCGCCGTGGATCAGGTCCGACAGGACCTGGAGCCGCCCCTTGGTCTTGCGGATCTGGAGCCCCGCGGTCTCAGACCGCACCGCCACGCCGGCGGAGTCGTAGCCCCGGTATTCCATCCGCGCCAGCCCATCCAGCAGAATGGGGGCAGCGGGCTCTTTCCCTACAAATCCGATGATTCCGCACATATTGAAAAATCCTCCTGAAGAATCCTGATTGAATGGTTCAAAAGGACAAACGCGCAGTCATTTGTCACTTTCACCACGGTCACAGCCCCTTTGTTTTGCGGTCGCCCGCATATTTGCCGGCTGTGTACGCGCCCGTGGGCACGGAAGGGCATCCGCCGAAATCCTCGATACTCCCTTCCCCTCGTCGTCCCGCCGAAAAAGCGGCGGGCGCTGGCGCTGTGATGGGCCGGGCCCATAACTCCTTTCACATCTGCGGTTTTGCGATGGCTCTATGAAACAGCCCCGCGGGGCCTGCTTCCCGGATAAAAGCTCCCTTCCGGCAGATACTACCGGGACGGAGGGATGCCTGATGATGACCGCCTTTGTCCGCACGATCATACTCTACTTCTTTATCATGGCCGGCATGCGGCTGATGGGAAAACGCCAGATCGGCGAGCTGGAGCCCGGCGAGCTGGTGCTGACCATGATGATCTCCGACCTGGCCGCGGTGCCCATGCAGGACTTCGGCATCCCGCTGCTCTTTGGCCTGGTCCCGATCCTGACGCTGCTGGCCCTGTCGCTGCTGCTGAGCCAGATCTCCCTGCGGAGCCTCCGGTTCCGGGCGCTGGTGTGCGGCACCCCGGCCGTGCTGATCCGCGCCGGAGAGCTGCAGCAGGACGCCATGCGGCGCAACCGCTACACCGTGGACGAGCTGCTGGAGGAGCTGCGGGAGCAGGGCGTCACACGGGTGGAGGACGTGAAGTACGCCGTGCTGGAAAACTCCGGCCAACTGACGGTCTTCCCCTGGACGGCCCAGCAGCCGCCCACCGCGGAGCAGCTGGGCCTGGACCTGGAGGACGATGTGACGTTGCCCACGGTCCTCATCAACGACGGCCGGGTGATCCGGCGCAATCTCACAGCCTGCGGCCGGGATGAGAGCTGGCTGCGAAAACAGCTCTCCCGGGAGAAGATCGCCTCCCCCGGAGAGGTCTTTCTCCTGACGCTGGACGAGCAGGGGCGGGTATTCTGCGTCCGGAAGGAGGGGAGGACGTGAAAGCCTGTCTCTTTCCCCTGACCCTTCTGGCGGCCCTTCTGGCCTTCGCCGTATGGACCGGGAGCACCCTGACCGACGACACCGCCCGGTGGCGGGAGCAGCTGGCCCGGGCAGATGCCCTGGCCCGGTCGGAGGACTGGGCCGCGGCAGAGGACGCGCTGGCGGAGAGCTATGCGGACTGGACCGCCAGCCAGACCTATCTCCACATCGTCGCCGAGCACGACGCCGTGGACGACGCGGAGGCCATGTACCGCCGCGCCCTGGCCTTTGCCGCCGGCCAAGAGCCGGACGAGCTCCGGGCGGAGATCGCCGGTCTCCGGGACCAGCTCCGGCTCCTGGCGGAGCTGGAGCGGCTGGACATCCGGAACATCCTGTAGCGCCCGCCGTTCAGCGGCAGGTCCAGTATACCACACCCGCAGGATGAGCGCAAGCCGGCGGCGCCGGACGGCCGCATATCCCAGGATATGGCGCCCGGAGCGGTGTGATTCCTCAATCTGTGATCCGCTCCAGCCTCGCCCGGAAGGAGATCCTGCGGGGCGTCTCCATCTCATCGAACTGCACCACATGGGCGCCCCTGTCCATGTCCACATCCAGCACCGTCCCCGCGCCGAACAGCGCGTGCCGCACCCGCTGACCGGCAGGGATCACCGTGTCCCCGTCATCCTCCGGCAGCCAGCTCCGGCTGCGGTCGATGTGCGCCCTGGCCGCCCTGAGCAGCCCCTCCTCCGGCGGATGGGTAAAGTACAGGAGCCGCTCGTCAATGTCCAGAATGAAGCGGGAGGGATAGCGCGGTGAGCCGTCGAAATTCCGCCCGTCCGCCTCGGAGAGATACAGCCCCTTCTCCGCCCGCGTCAGCGCCACGAACGCCAGCCGCCGCTCCTCCTCCATGGCCTGGAGGGTCCGCACCTTCCGGGAGGGGAAGATGCCCTCGTTCATGCCGCAGAGGAACACATAGGGGAATTCCAGGCCCTTGGCGGCGTGGACGGTCATCAGCCGCACCCGGTCCCCCTGGCCGGCGGTGTCCGCGTTGGTGAACAGGGCCACATGGGTCAGGTAGTGCTCCAGAGTGACCTCCTCCCCGCAGGTGGTCTCATATTCGTAAACAGACTGCTTCAGCTCCGCCAGATCGTCCAGCCGCTCCTGGCTGCCCTCGGTGCGGAGCATCTTCTCATAGCCGCTCTCGTTGAGGATGGCAGAAAGCACCTCTGACACCGGCCGGCCCTCATATCCGGCAGCGAAGGACTCGATGAGGCTGACAAATTTCCGCGCTCCGGTCCCCTTTAAGATGGGGTCCTCCAGATTGTCCGTCAGCGCCTGGTACAGCGAGCAGCTCTGCTGTTCCGCGTATTCCTGCAGGAACGCCATCCGCCGCTTCCCCAGGTTCCGCTTGGGGACATTGGCGATCCGCCGGAAGGACAGGTCGTCCTTGTAGGCGATCATCCGCAGGTAGGAGAGGGCGTCCTTGATCTCCATGCGGTCGAAGAACTGGACGCCGCTGTAGATGGTGTAGGGGATCTTCTCCCCCAGCAGCACCTCCTCCACCGCCCGGGTCACATAGTGGGCCCGGTAGAGCACCGTCATGTCCCGGTAAGGTGTCCCCGCCTCATGGAGCCGGCGCATCTCCTCCGCCATCCACCTGGCCTCCGCCTCCTGGGTCTCCGCAAGGTGGCAGACCACCGGAGCTCCGGAGGGCAATGTGGGCCGCAGCTCCTTCTTGATGCGGTCCTGGTTCTTGTCAATCAGGGAGTTGGCAGCCGCCAGGATCTCCGGCGTGGAGCGGTAGTTCTCCATCATCAGGATGGTCCTGGTGCCGGGGAACTGCTTGTCAAAGTCCAGCAGGTACTTCACGTTGGCGCCCCGCCAGGTGTAGATGGTCTGGTCCGGGTCCCCCACGATGAAGAGGTTCTTGTGGTAGCCGCAGAGGACCTCCATCAACTGGTACTGGAGCTGGTCGATGTCCTGGAACTCGTCGATCATGATGTACTCCAGCCGCTGCTGCCACTTGCGCCGGATGTCCGGCTGCTCCTGGAAGATGTACAGGCAGAACTTGATGAGGTCGTTGTAGTCCAGGCCGAAGCACTTCTTCTCCTGGTAGAGATAGCCGTAGAAGATGATGTCCGCGGCGGCCGTCGCCTGGTCGTACTTCTCCTTCAGGGTGTCCAGGGACATGGTGATCATGTCCAGGTAGTAGTCCGGCCGCTTGAAGAGCTTCTGCACCTCGATCATGTCCCGGGCGGCGGAGAAGGTCATGTCCCGCAGGGTCAGGCCCCGCTCCTCGTAGATGATCTGGAGCATGGCGTCGATGTCGGCGTTGTCCAGCACCAGGAAGCTCCTGGGGTACTGGACGGCGTGGCTGTCCTCCTGCAGCACGGAGACGCAGAAGCCGTGGAAGGTGTTGATGTAGCCGGTGTCGTTGTCCCCGGTGAGGGCGTGGATCCGCTGGCGCATCTCGTTTGCCGATTTATTGGTGAAGGTGACGCAGAGGATGTTCCCCGGCAGGATGCCAAGCTCGTTCACCAGGAAGGCGAACCGGCGGGAGAGGGCCCTGGTCTTGCCGGAGCCGGCCCCGGCGATGACCCGGACGTACCCCTCCGTGGCGGTCACCGCCTCCCGCTGCGCTGTATTCAGGCCGGAGAGCAGATCGGTCATCGTGATATCCCCCCTTGTCGAACATCTGTTTCTTCCATGATACCAGAAGCCGCGGAGATTCTCAACCTCAAATTGCATGTCCCGAAGGGAGAAAAGACGCCCCGCCGGCGGCGGGGCATCCTGTCTTCTGGATATCAGAAATAGGGGTGCTGATAGGGCGCCGGCTCCGGCCCGCAGTAGAGGCCGTAGGCGTCGCAGATCCAGTAGGTGCCGTCATCCATGGGGACCCGGCACCACTGGTGGCTCCACTGGTTTTCGTTGACATGCTCGTAGGGGATGCCCAGCATATTCAGGCACAGCCCCGTGGCCCGGGTGCAGCCGGCGCAGGAGGAGATTCCCAGCACAAAATAGCCGTACGGGTCATTGTAATGGGCCTGAGAGGTCGTATAGGTGACCTTCCCGCTGTCCACCATGTACCGCAGGGCCACCGCGATGCCGTAGAGCTGTTCCTCCCGGCTCAGGTCCGCCAGGGGCGTCACGACCTCCAGCGCGGCGTCATAGGCCGCCTGGAGCTCCGCATCCGTGCAGCTCCGCTTCAGGCTGGCCCGGTTCTGGAGCTGGCCGATGGGCGTGGGGCGGAAGGGCGCTTTTTCCAGGGTGACGGCCTTCCGCAGGGAGGCGTCCGCCATGCGGCCGACGATGGCCGCCGCGGCGCCCCGGGTGATGTAGCTGAAGGGGGTGAAGGTGCCGTAGGCGTCGTTGCCGGTGAGGACGCCGGCGTCGTAGAGCCGGTACACCGCCTCCGCGTAGCTGGCCTCCGCCGGCACGTCGGGGATGGCGCCGTCCTCGATGTCGCTGATGACCGGCAGGGCCTCGTCCGGCAGGGCGCTGCCCAGGATCATGGCGAAGCCCGCCCGGGAGATGGGCACGTCGTAGGCGTCGTACTTCCAGAGGATGCCGTTTTCCGCCGCATAGTCCAGATAGGACTGGTACCAGGGGTCGCCGGCGGCGAACTCCGCGCCGTCGCCCGCATAGCCGCTGTGGAGCCGGCAGGCCATCACGATGGTCTGGGCCACGGTGACGCTGCTGTCCACGTCAAAATAGGTGGCGCTCTTGCCGCTCATGATGCCGTACTCATAGGCGGTGCGCACATTGTCCGCGCACCAGAGGTCCGCCGGCACGTCGGTGAACTGGCCGGGCGTGTAGGAGTTGACCTTCTCGAACCCGCCGGCCGCCAGGGCGGGGACGCACAGGGAGGCTGCCAGGACGGCGGCCAGGAGACCGGAAATGACTTTTTTCAAATTGCTCCCTCCTTTTCCTTGCGGGGATATGTCCCGCTGGCTCCATTGTAGCGCGCCGGCCGGAAATGTCAATCACTTCCAGAGCGGGAGAGAAAAAACACCCCCGGGGCCGTGGCCCCGGGGGTGCGGTATTGTCCGAGCCTTTGCGGACACGGGGGAAGGAAGGGCTGATTACTTCAGCTCGACCTTGGCGCCGGCCTCTTCCAGAGTCTTCTTCAGGGTCTCGGCCTCGTCCTTGGACACGCCCTCCTTCAGGGTCTTGGGAGCGCCCTCGACAGTGGCCTTGGCCTCGGCCAGGCCCTGGCCGGTGATCTCGCGGACAGCCTTGATGACCTTGATCTTGGCGGCGGCGTCGAAGCCGGCCAGGACCACGTCAAAGGAGGTCTTCTCCTCGGCGGCGGGAGCGGCAGCGCCGGCGGCGGGAGCGGCCATGGCGGCGGCGGAGACACCGAACTCCTCCTCCAGAGCGTGCACCAGCTCGCTCAGCTCCAGGACGGTCAGGCCCTTGATCTCTTCGATCATAGCGGTAACTTTCTCAGACATTGTAATAGCCTCCTAATTGTAAAATTTAAAAAGTAGGGTGCCGGCTGACTTACTCAGCGGCGGGGGCGGGAGCGGCCTCCTCGGCGGGGGCAGCCTCCTCGGCAGCGGCGGCCACGGGCTCGCCGCCCTTCTCGGCGATCTGCTTCAGGACCACAGCCAGGCCGGTGATGGGGGCCAGCATGGTGCCCAGGAACTGGGCCTGCAGAACGGGCAGAGCGGGGATGGAAGCCAGAGAGTGGATGGTCTCCAGGGAGACGGGCTTGCCGTCCATGAAGCCGCCCTTGATCTCGAACTTCTCGTTGAGCTTCTTGGCGTAATCGCTCATGACGCGGGCGGGAGCGACTACATCCTCCTCACACAGAGCCAGAGACGTGGTGCCGTTGAGCAGATCGTCCAGCTCGTTCAGGCCGGTGTTGTTGAAGGCAAAGCGCAGCAGGGTGTTCTTGACAACGGCATAGTGGATCCCGTTCTCCCGGCACTCCTTGCGCAGCGCAGTGTCCTCCTCAACGGTGATGCCCTTGTAATCAACGAGCACGCCGGCGGAAGCCTTCTGGATCTTCTCAGTCAGCTCGGCCACGATGGCCTGCTTTTCGGATAAGACCTTTGCGTTAGGCATTCTTGTGTTCACCTCCAGGAAATTTGTAGGTGCGTTCAAAAAAGGAACCGTCCCTGTGCGCAAAGACACAGGGACGGATAGCAAATCGAGTTTGCCGCCCTCGGCAGGATTTACGGCGCACGCCACCTGCTGTCTTTGGAACGCATCTGGTATTATATTCAAGGGTGTCACAAAAGTCAACCCTCAAATATCAGTTTTCCCCCCAAATTCCCGAAAAGCGGGAAAAGGGGTCAGGGGAAGCCCTGCGGTTTTCCCCGGTTGACTTGCCGAAGGCAAATCAAGGAATTCAAATCATTTTCGGCAGGACACCCTCCTGCCGAAAATTCATTGACCCAGCCGCCTTGGGCGGCGTCCACCAGTCCGCAGACTGGTGAGGGGGGATCTAAAGGGGGGGGCAGCGTCCCCCACTTTACTTTAGATCAGCTTGGCGGTGTTCATCTTCACGCCGGGGCCCATGGTGGAGGCGGCGACGCAGGAGCGGATATACTGGCCCTTGGCGGAGGCGGGCTTCGCCTTCACGATGGCGCCCATCAGAGCGTTGTAGTTGTCGGTCAGCTTCTCGGGGCCGAAGGACACCTTGCCGATGGGGCAGTGGATGATGTTGGTCTTGTCCAGGCGGTACTCGATCTTACCGGCCTTGACCTCCTGCACGGCCTTGGCCACGTCGGGGGTGACGGTGCCGGCCTTGGGGGAGGGCATCAGGCCCTTGGGGCCCAGGACCTTACCGAGGCGGCCCACAACGCCCATCATGTCGGGGCTGGCGACCACCACGTCGAAGTCGAACCAGTTTTCCTTCTGGATCTTCTCCACCATGTCCATATCGCCCACGTAATCCGCGCCGGCCTCACGGGCGGCGTCGGCCTTGTCGCCCTTGGCGAACACCAGGACCCGGACGGTCTTGCCGGTGCCGTGGGGCAGGACGATGGCGCCGCGGACCTGCTGGTCGGCGTGACGGGAGTCGACACCCAGCTTCACGTGCAGCTCGACGGTCTCGTCGAACTTGGCGCTGGCGGTCTTGCAGATGAGGGCCATGCCGTCGGCGGCCTCGTACAGAGCAGACTTGTCGATCTGCTTGGCACTTTCCTTATATTTCTTGCCTCTAAACAATGTTACTTCCTCCTCATAGTGGTTCTTCGGAAATGGTTCCTCCCACTGTATGGTGCGGCCGCGGGGCCGCTGTGGTGTTAGAAACGGTCAGGCGCGCCGGGCGTTCAGTCGCCCACCACGACGCCCATGGACCGGCAGGTGCCGGCGATCATGCTCATGGCGGACTCCAGGTTGGCGGCGTTCAGGTCCTTCATCTTGATCTCGGCGATCTTCTGGATGGAGGCCTTGGAGATGGTAGCCACCTTGGTCTTGTTGGGGACACCGGAGCCGGACTCGATGTTGCACTCCTTCTTGATCAGGACGGCCGCGGGGGGCGTCTTGGTGATGAAGGAGAAGGAGCGGTCGGCGTACACGGTGATGACGACGGGGATGATCATGCCCACATCGTTCTTGGTGCGCTCATTGAACTCCTTGGTGAAAGCGGCGATGTTCACGCCGTGCTGGCCCAGAGCGGGACCGACGGGGGGCGCGGGAGTCGCCTTGCCTGCGGGGATCTGCAGCTTCACATAACCAGTAATCTTCTGTGCCACTTCAGTAGCACCTCCTAAATCTATAATGTGGTGGCGGCACAGGGCCGTCTTTGGCGGGGCTGCTCAAGCCCCTCCCACTTTCCGCCGGTGTCGCCCGGCGGGGCGGCGCCCAGGGGCGCTTGTGATCTCTCAGTCCTGGACCTCGACCTGGTCCAGCTCCAGTTCCACTGGGGTCTCCCGGCCGAACATGGACACCATCACGCTGACCCGGTTCTTCTCGGGCTCGATCTCCTCCACCACGCCGGTGAAGCTGGCCAGGGGACCGTCCACGATCTTCACATGGTCGCCCACATGGTAGTTGACCACGATTTCGTGCTTCTCCATGCCCATGGACAGCACCTCATCCTCCGTCAGGGGGATGGGCTTGTTGGCGGAGCCAACGAAGCCGGTGACGCCGCGGACATTCCGGACCAGATGCCAGGTGTCGTCGGTCATGACCATCTTGATCAGCACGTAGCCGGGGAACACCTTCCGCTCCACCTCTTTGGTGGCGCCGGAGTCGGTGACCTCCGTCACGGTCTCCATGGGGACCTCGATCCGCAGGATCATGTCCTCCATGCCGCGGCCGGTGACGAACTTCTCAATGCTGGCCTTCACCGCGTTCTCATAGCCGGAATAGGTATGCACCACATACCACTTGGCTTCCTCTGCCATGTCCTCTACCTCGATCAGGCGCCGAACAGGCTGAGGATCATCTGGACGGCGGTGACCATCACAAAGTCAAAGATCCAGATGCACACGCCGATGCCCAGAGAGCACAGCAGCACGGTGCCGGTATTCTTCACAACGGTCTTCCGCTCAGGCCATACGACCTTCTTCAGTTCGCTTTTCATCTCGCGGAACCACTGGCCCCGGCTCTTTCTCTTCTTGACTTCTTCTGCCATAACGTTTACACGCCCTTTCTCATCGTTCGTTCGCCATTACTTGGTCTCGGTGTGGAGCGTGTGCTTCTTGCAGAAGGGGCAGTACTTGTTCAGTTCCAGCTTGTCCGGAGTGTTCTTCTTGTTCTTCATGGTGTTGTAGTTTCTCTGCTTGCACTCGTTGCATCTCAAAGTGACCTTCACGCGCATTTTCTAACGGCACCTCCTTATTATTGGGCATCCGCCCGGCGGTCCGGGTCGGTCCCGATTGCCTCCCTGCAGATTGTCTCAGGTCCTTCTCCCATGGCTGAAAAGCGAAAAATGCGCATGAAAAGAAAGCCCTTTTTCACAGGTAAGAGTGATTGTACCACAGGTCAAGCCCCCGGTCAACCACTTTTTGCAAAAAATCGGCGGCTTTTTTCGCCTTGCGTCCCGGGCCGCGGCGTGGTATCCTGTAGGGGCTGAAACCTGTCTGCACCGGCCCTCAGTGTGTCCGGGAAAGGAGACCTCCATGCGCATCATGGCCATCGACTACGGAGACGCCCACACCGGCGTCGCCATCTCAGACCCCACCGGCCTTCTGGCCGGCTACACCACCGTCATCGACGCCTACCGCCCGGAGGCCGTGGCGGAGCGGATCGCCGCCCTGGCCGGAGAGCACGGGGCGGAGCGCATCGTGCTGGGCAACCCCATCAACATGGACGGCACCCGGGGCCCCCGGTCCGAGAAGGCCCAGGCCATGAAGGCGCTGCTGGAGGAGACCGTCGGCCTGCCGGTGGTCCTTTGGGACGAGCGGCGGACCACCATCGACGCCCATCAGATCCTCATGGACAGCGGCAAGAACGCCAGGAAGCGAAAGAAGGTGGTGGATGCCGTGGCGGCGTCCCTGATCCTGGAGGGGTACCTCACTTATTTGAAAATACACCCGGAGGGGTGAGGGCAGGGCCGCGGAGCTTCCGCGGCCCTTTTTTTGCCGGAGGCCTTGACTTATATAAATTTCCGATATATAATGCGGACAGTGATATATCGAATGCCTATATAAAAGGAGGACGGACCTATGGAAGCGGACAAGAGCCTGGTCAGCGGCAGCATGGCCCTGCTGGTCCTGAAGCTGCTGGAGGACGGAGACAAGTACGGCTACCAGATGACCAGCGAGCTGAAAGCCCGGTCAGAGGATGTGTTCCACCTGAAGGCGGGGACCCTGTACCCTCTGCTGCACACGCTGGAGGAGAAGGGCCTGGTCACCGCCTATGAGCGGGAGGCCGCCGCCGGCAAGCCCCGGCGGTACTATCACCTGACCAAGGAGGGGCAGGCGGTCCTGCGGGAGAAGGAGGCGGCGTGGCACACCTACGCCGACGCCGTGGGCCGGGTGCTGAGGGGAGGTGCCTGCAGTGCCGGGACCTGAGACCATCCGGGACTATCTGGACACGGTGACCGCCCAGATCCGCTGGAAGCGGGCCCGGGCCGTGGCGGTCCGGGAGCTGGGGACCCACCTGGAGGACCAGCGGAACGAGTTCCAGGCGGAGGGCCACTCCCCGGAGGAGGCGGAGCGCCTGGCAGTGGAGGAGATGGGGGACCCGGTGGCCGTGGGCACGGACCTGGACCGCCTCCACCGGCCGAAATCCCAGTGGAAAATGCTGTGCCTGCTGGCGGCTGCCCTGGGGCTGTGGCTGGTCCTCCGGCTGGCGGAACGCTGGGGCGTCAGCTATTGGAACGAGTATGTGGTGTCCTTCGGAGGGATCGTCCTGCTGGCCGCCGGCCTGGCGGCGGGGATCTATCTGCTGGACTACACCCTTCTGGCAAAGGCGGCGCTGCCGCTGGCGGTGCTTCTGACTGCTGCGGCCGCCCTGGGCGGAAGGCTCCAGTTCCAGCTGGGATGCACCCACGATCTGGGCCAGTACATCATCCTGCTGCTGCCGATGGCCATGGCGTTGGCGGTCTACGGCCTGCGGTCCCGGGGGACGGGAGGGCTCGCCCTCTGCTGCCTGCTGGGGCTGCTGCCGGCGGTGTGCTATCTGCCGGGGTCTCCGCTGCGATTCCTTTGGGCCCTCTGGGGCGCTCCGCCGGTCCTCTGGGTCAGCCTGTTCGGCGTCACCGGCGTCCTGGCGGCGGGGGTGAGGCTGGGGGCCTTCGGCGCCCGGCGGCGGAACTGGCTGCTGGTGGCGGCTTACGGTGCGGCGGTGCTGGTCTGCCTGGCGGTCACCTTCCTGCGGCCCGGCCAGTGGCTGTATATGCCCCAGGAGGAGATGACCTGGGCGCAGGAGATCGTGAGTCACGCAAAGCTGGCCGGGATGGTGGGACTGGACCCCGCTTTGATGGGAGATGTGCGCCTCGAGCTGGACTTCCGCAGATATCACGGCTATCTGCTGGCGGTCCTGGCCAACTACGGCTGGCTGGGGCTGGCGCTGATCCAGGCCCCGGCGGCAGCGATCCTGATCTTTGGCTGGCGGAAGCTCCGCCGCCAGGCGTCCCTGCTGGGCCGGCTGCTGGGCACGGCGGCGCTGGCGACGCTGACCTGGCAGGCGGCGGCCGTTCTGGTCCAGGATCTGGCGGGGCTGCGGGGAATGCTCACCTGCTTTCCCTATCCCTTCCTTTCCGACGGCGGCACCGCCCTGGCGGTGGACTGCGCCCTGCTGGGCCTGCTGCTGTCCGTCCTCCGGGAGGAGTCCATCGCCCGGGACGCCCCGGTGCCCCAGCCTTCACAAACAGAGGCGGCATGACCCCAAAATACAAGGGCGGAGAGGAAGTTCCTCTCCGCCCTGTTTGAGACGATTGATGCATAAACGGGCTTTGTCCCGGCCTCACCTCACGGGAGGATGGGTCACGGCTGGGGCAGCCGGAAGGTCTGCTGGCCGTGGGCGGCGTCTGTGACGGTGCCCGCCGGGAAGGTGATGACGATGCTGCCGTCCTCGTCCACCGTGAAGGCTGTGGTCTCGTCGATGGCGGCGTAGTCTGTCAGGGGCCGGTCCTCCCGGATGGGGAAGTAGACGATCTCCGGGTCCTTCTCCATGCGGTTTTCCATCTGCATGGTGATGGTCTCCACAATGTAGGACCGATAGTTCACGCCGCAGAGAGACTCCAGGGTGTCCGCGCCGGCGGCCTCCTGCTCCTGGGCCGCCAGCTCCGCGTCGGTCACCGGCTCCCAGACGAGGCCCGTGGACTCCACGAAGGCCTGGGCGGCAGCGGGGTCAGCCTTGCTCTCGTCCAGGGGCAGGGTGAACAGGGCCCCCACGACGCTCTCCCGGAGGGAGATCGTCCCGTCCTCCGCCATGGAGAAGAGGTCCGTGTTGGGGATGCCGCCCTCATAGATGGCAAAGCGCACCGGATGATCCGCGAACATCTCCAGGTTCCGGCAGTCAAACAGGCAGTAGATCACGCCGTCCTCGATGAACTGCTGGGTGGTGGTCCCCAGGGTCCAGGCGTTGACGCATCTGACATGGTAGCCGTCCACCAGGGGGCTGTAGCTCAGGTTCGGGTAATCCGTCAGCGGTTCGCCGTCCGCCCGCGCCACCCGGAACACAGCGTAGGTGCGGTCGTTGATGATCTCGCCGTTGTACTCCGTGGGGACGCTCAAGTCCTCACCGGACACCATGCCCGCCAGGGTGATCTGATAGTCTCCGGCGGTCACGCTCTCGTCCAGGACGATGGCGTCCTCACTCTGGAACGCCTCCGCCAGCAGTGGTTCCTCCACGCGGTCCGCCACCTGGGCGGGGGTCAGCCACACCACGGCGGCGGATACGGACACGGCCAGCAGGGCCACGGCCGCGGCGGTCAGCAGGGCGGTTTTTTTCATGCGCGTCATATGCATCATAGTCTGCTCCTTTTCAGATGGCTGCCCCGCGGCCGCCAGCCGTTGAAGGGTCCGCTCCTCAAAATCCGCGGAGAAGTCCACGGCGTCAAAGGCGGCGCGGTAGTCTCGTCGGTTCATTCCACATCCTCCTTCAAAAGCTCGCGCAGCCGCTCCCGCCCCCGGGAGAGCCGGGTCCCCACGGTGGGGACGGGGAGGCGCAGCAGTTGGGAAATCTCTTTGATGGAATAGCCCTCATAGTAATAAAGGTGGATCACAGCGCTGTATTTCGCCGGCAGGGCCCGCACGGCGGAAAGGATGGGGGAGGGCTCCGGCAGCTCTCTGCCCGGCAGGACCTCCGCGTCCTCCAGGGGGAGCGTCCGCCGCTCCGCCATGCGGGCCATGTCACAGGCCCGGTGGAGGGTGGCCCGGATCAGCCACGCCTTCTCGTGCTCATCGTCCCGGAACTGTGGTCGGGCGGTCAGCAGCTTCAAAAAGACGTCCTGGACCGCGTCCTCCGCGTCGGCGGGGGACGTCAGCCGGGTCATGGCGATCCGCAGCAGCATCCGGCTGTGGGATTCCACAGCGCGGCGGATGGTTTCGTCGGTACCAAACGAAGTCAGGGTCCTCAGCTCCTTTCACCCATAACACGGGTGTGCCTGCCCAAATTATTCACCGTCGGGAAAATTTTGTAAAGCCCCGCTTTCTCCCCGGCGGTCATTGACAGGGAGCCGGGGGATATGGTAATATGTAAACCAAATGACG
>CALWOF010000029.1 GCA_944382995.1 uncultured Oscillospiraceae bacterium
GGGCTGTTTTCATCGGAAGGGCTCCCGGCCGGGCCCCGCCCGGCCGGGACACAGCGGCTCTGACGAGGCCGACGACAGACGACAAGATGCTGCTCTCCTGAGCCGTCGTTTTCAGAAATCCCAGCCGCCCCGGCGGGCCCCGCCGGGGCGGCGTTCTGTCCGCTGAGTTTATTCCTTTAAAGCGTCAAATGGATTTTGTGCAAAATGACCGTTGACAATCGGCCGCCGCCTGCGTATAATGCAAGCAATCAAGGAAAACCGATGAGCAAGAGGAGTAACCGGTCAGGTCACCTTTCAGAGAGCCGTGGATGGTGGGATCACGGCAGCGAACTCTCCGGCGAATGGACTTGCGAGGGCAGAGCGAACGGGGCAGCGCCTTCAGTAGCCTCTGACGGGACCCGCACCCGTTATCCGGGCGGCACGTATGAAGTACGTGAGACGAGCGGGCGCTTTGCGTCAACTTGGGTGGTACCGCAGGACGGTTTCAGGTCTTGTCCCAAATCTGGGACAGGGCTTTTTTGTTTATCTCTCCGATGGTTTCGAGCCCTCTGGCCCTTGGAAAGGAGAATTGTCCATGAAGCTCTATACGAAACGATGGCGGAGCCTGAAAAAATTTTCCAACTCCTGATTTTTGATTTCTAACTGACAGAAAGGCTGGTATTTTGATATGATGAATCTGAACGTTTTGAAGAAGCTCTCCGCCCTGGCGCTGGCGCTGGCCATGACCGCCTCCCTGGCCGCCTGCGGCGGCTCCGATGACGCCTCCGGCGACGGCGGTGACGGCGAGGCCGTCAAGTACCTGATCGGCATCAGCCAGTACGGCCAGCACGGCTCCCTGGACAACTGCCGGGAGGGCTTCCTCCAGGGTCTGGAGCAGGCCGGCCTGGTGGAGGGCACCGACTTTGAGGTGGACTACCAGAACGCCAACTTCGACGACAACCAGGCCACCCAGATCGGCCAGATGTTCTCCGCCGAGGACGTGGACCTGATGGTGGGCATCGCCACCAACGCCGCCGTGGCCTGCTTCAACGCCGCGGAGGACAAGGACATCCCCGTGATCTTCACCGCCATCACCGACCCGGTGGGCGCCCACCTGGACGAGGGCAACATCACCGGCACCTCCGACGCCCTGCCGGTGGCCGGCCAGCTGGAGCTGATCCGGGCCCTGCAGCCGGAGGCGGAGACCATCGGCATCGTCTACACCACCAGCGAGGCCAACTCCGTCTACTCCATCAGCGTCTATGAGGAGCTGGCGGCAGACTACGGCTTCACCATCGACGCGGTGGGCGTCACTGCCCAGTCCGAGGTCACCCAGGCGGTGGACACCCTCCTCTCCCACGGGGTGGACTGCCTGTCCAACCTGACGGACAACAACGTGGTGGGCGTGCTGGGCGCCATCCTGGAAAAGACCGACGAGGCCGGCGTGCCCGTCTACGGCTCCGAGGTGGAGCAGGTGAAGCTGGGCTGCGTGGCCGGCGCGGGTCTGGACTATGTGCAGCTGGGCATCCAGACCGGCCTGATGGCCGCCAAGGTCCTCACCGGCGAGGCCGCCTGCGAGGATCTGCCCTACGAGACCATCGAGAACTACGGATTGTATGTGAACTCCGACGCCGCGGCCAACCTGGGCATCACCATCCCGGAGGACATCGCCGCCGAGGCCCAGGAGTGCGCGGAGTGATCGGAAGAGAGGAGCGGCCTGTATGAAACTCGTCACCTATCGCCACAGCGGCGCCGAACACGTGGGCGCCCTCACCCCGGACGGGAGCGGCATCCTGCCCCTCCCCGTTCCGGACATGAACACCCTCATCGAGACCATGGACCTTCCCGCCCTGCGCTCCGCCGTTGCCGCGGCGGAGCGCGGCAGCGCGCTGGCGCTGTCCGAGGCGGAGCTGCTGGCCCCCATCCCCCGGCCCCGGCAGGACGTGGTCTGCCTGGGCATGAATTACCGGGCCCACGAGGAGGAGTCCGCCCGCTACAATGCCGACGCCTTCACCAAGGAGACGCCTGCGGCGGTGTATTTCTCCAAGCGGGTCAGCGAGGCCGGAAGGCCCGACGGCATCATCCCCCGCCACGCGGGGCTGACAGACCGGCTGGACTACGAGGCGGAGCTGGCGGTGGTGCTGGGCAGGACCGCCCGGGACGTGAAGGCCGCCGACGCGGCGGATTACCTCTTCGGCTACACGGTCCTCAACGACGTCTCCGCCCGGGACCTGCAGACCGGCCACAAGCAGTGGTACTTCGGCAAGAGCCTGGACGGCTTCACCCCCATGGGGCCCGTGCTGGTGACCGCCGATGAGATCGCCTGGCCCCCGGCTCTGGAGATCACCTGCCGCGTCAACGGGGAGCTGCGGCAGGAGTCCAACACCTCCCTGCTGATCACCCCCATCGGTCAGATCCTGGAGGAGCTGACCGCCGGCATGACGCTGCTGCCGGGCACCATCATCGCCACCGGCACCCCGGCGGGCGTGGGCATGGGCTTCGACCCGCCGAGATTTCTCCAGTCCGGCGACACGGTGGAGTGCGCCATCGAGGGGATCGGCGTTCTCCGCAGCACCGTGGTCTGACTTTTTCACAAGGAGGCTTTCCGTTTCATGGATGTGATGGAACTGCTGACCAGCACGCTGATCCAGGGGCTGATCTACGCCCTGATCTCCTACGGCGTGTATATCACCTACTCCATTCTGGACTTTCCCGACCTGGGGGTGGACGGCACGTTCCCCCTGGGGGCGGCCGTCACGGCGGTACTGATGACCCGGGGCGTCAACGCCTGGCTGACGCTGCCCATCTCCCTGCTGGTGGGGGGGCTTGCCGGCCTTTTCACCGGCGTGGTCCATGTGAAGCTGGGGGTGCGGAACCTGCTGGCCGGCATCATCACCATGACGGCCCTGTTCTCCGTGAACCTCCAGATCGCCGGGTCCAATCTGAACATCGACCGGGGCACGGACACCATCTTCACCTCCGCCCCGGTGATGGCCCTGCTGGGGGACCTGAGCCTGACAGGGCGGAAGCTGGTCGTCTCGGCGGTGCTGGTCATCGTCATCAAGCTGCTGCTGGACGCCTACTTCCGCACGAAGTCCGGCCTGCTGCTGCGGGCGGTGGGCGACAACGCCACCCTGGTCACCACCCTGGCCAAGGACCGGGGCACGGTGAAGATCCTGGGGCTGGTGATCTCCAACGCCCTGGTGGCCCTGGGCGGCTGCATCGTCTGCCATGAGACCCGCAGCTTCTCCGCCACCATGGGCACGGGCCAGCTGGTGTACGGTCTGGCGGCGGTGATCATCGGCGTGTCGCTGATGAATTTCTACTCCAGCTCCCGGCTGGCCCGGGGACTGCGGAAGGGCGGCGTCCTCCGCCTCCTGGCCTCGCCCCAGGGCACCACGGCGGTGGTGCTGGGCAGCGTGCTCTACAAGCTGTGCATCCAGATCGCCATGAGCCTGGGGCTGCCCACCAATATGATGAAGCTCATCACGGCGGCGCTGTTTTTGCTGGTGCTGGTGCTGTCCGGACGGAAGGGGGAGGCGATCATCCATGCTTGAGGTGCGGAGCATCACCAAGGTCTACAATCCCGGCACGCTGACGGAGCAGCGGCTGTTCGAGGACTTCTCCCTCACCGTGGAGGACGGGGAGTTCGTGGCCATCGTGGGCAGCAACGGCAGCGGCAAGACCTCCCTGCTGAACATCATCTGCGGCTCCATCCCCATTGAGGGCGGTGACGTGCTGGTGGGAGGCACGAGCATCTCCCGGCTGAAGGACTACCAGCGCTACGCCACCATGGGCCGGGTCTACCAGGACCCCGCCGCCGGCACCTGCCCGAATCTCACCATGCTGGAGAACCTGTCCCTGGCGGACAACAAGGGCAGGCCCTACGGCCTGGGCCGGGGCGTCAACAAAAAGCGCATCGGCTTCTACCGGGATCAGCTCGCCGCCCTGGGTCTGGGGCTGGAGGACAAGCTGGACGTGCGGATGGGGTCCCTCTCCGGCGGCCAGCGGCAGGCGGTGGCGCTCCTGATGGCCACCATGACGCCCCTGAAATTCCTCATCCTGGACGAACACACGGCGGCCCTGGACCCCAAGACGGCGGAGACCATCATGGTCCTCACCGACAAGCTGGTCCGGGAGAAGGGCCTGACGGCCATGATGGTCACCCACAACCTCCGCTACGCGGTGGAGTACGGGGACCGCATCCTGATGATGAACCGGGGCCGTGTGGTGCTGGACCGGGCGGGGGCGGAGAAGGCCGCCACCTCCATGGACGACATCCTGGCCATGTTCAACAGGATCTCCCTGGAGACGGGGAACTGACGGACCGGACACAGAAGGCGGCGGGCGCTCTTTAGGAGCGCCCGCCGCCTTGGCATCGTTCCGGAGTCCCTGTCTCACGCCTCCTGCCGGGGCTGATCCGGCAGACGGCGCAGGGGCCGGTATACGGTGAAGTACATAGTGAGGATGCAGGCCATGCCGCTGACGAGCTGGGAGACGGCCTCCGCCACGAACACGCCGGTGGTGTCCAGCCAGATGGGCAGGAGCACCGTCAGCGGGGCGTTGATGACGGCCTTGCGCAGCACGGAGAAGAAAATGGCCTGCCTGGACCGCCTCAGGCTGACGAACACGCCCTGCCCCGCCATGTGGAGGGACATGAACACGAACATGCTGAAGTAGATCCGCAGGGCGGGGATGCCGGCGGCCACCACCTCCGGCTCGCTGTTGAAGATCCGGATCAGCGCCCCTGGGAAGACCATGGCCACCACCCAGAAGGCGGCCGCGTAGGCCACCGTCACCACCACGGAGAAGCGGGCGGACTCCCGCACCCGGGAGTAGAGCTGGGCGCCGTAGTTATAGCCCGTCACCGGCTGGGCGCCGTTGGTCAGCCCGTGGATGGGCATGAAGAATACCTCCCGGATGGAATTGACAATGGTCATCACGCCCACATACAGATCTCCGCCCCAGGCCTGGAGGGTGGCATTGCACACCACCTGCACCACGCTGGTGGTGAAGTTCATGAAGAAGCCGGACAGGCCCAGGGCCACGATGTCCCGCACCCGCTTGGCGGACAGGGCCATGTACTTCAGCCGCAGCCGCAGGAGAGCCCGCCGCCCGGTGAGGAACTTCAGCGCCCACACGGCGGAGCAGGCCTGCGCGATCACCGTGGCCAGCGCCGCCCCCTGAACGCCCATGTCCAGCGCGAAGATGAACACCGGGTCCAGCACGATATTGACGATGGCGCCGAGGCCCACGGTCATCATGCCGGTGCCGCCGAAGCCCTGGGCGGTGATGAAGGGATTCATCCCCAGGCCGATCATCACGAACACCGTCCCCAGCATATAGATGGTCATATAGGCCGCGGCATAGGGGTAGGTGGCGTCGCTGGCGCCGAAGAGGTAGAGCATGGGCCGCTGGAGGGCCAGAAACACCGCCGTCACGGCGGCGCCGAAGATCAGCAGCAGCGTGAAGGCGTTGCCCATCACCCGCTCCGCCTCCTCCGTGTCCCCCCTGCCCCGCTGGATGGAGCACAGGGGCGCGCCGCCGGTGCCGCACAGGTTGGCAAAGCCCATGACGATGGAGATGATGGGCATCACCAGTCCCAGCCCCGTCAGGGCCAGGTGACCGGGCAGCCGGCCCAGATAGATGCGGTCCACCACGCTGTAGAGGACGTTGATGAGCTGGGCCGCCGTCATGGGGGCCGCCAGGGTCAGAATGTTCCGGGAGATGCTGCCTTTTGAAAAATCGTGTTCCGAACGGGTCATGCGCCCGCCTCCTCTCCGCGCAGCAGATCCCGCTGGACCCGCCGGTAAAACCAGATGGAGACCGCCAGAGATACGGCATCCACGATGGGCTGCACCCACATGCAGCCATAGAGGGGAAAGAGCCCGTCCAGCAGGAAGAGCAGGGGGATGTCCAAAACGCCCTTCCGGAGGATGGAGCAGATCAGGGACTCCCGCGCCCGGCCCATGGCCTGGAACTGGATGATGAGGGGATAGCAGAGGGCCATCAGGGGCATGGCGGTCACCATGCACCGCAGGAACACGGCTCCGTAGGCCACGGTGGCCGGGTCCTGGATAAAGACGGCTGTCAGCCGGTCCGCGAAGATCTCATAGCACACCAGGCACACCAGGGCGAAGCCGAAGGAGATGGCAGTCCCCAGCCGGAAGGCCCGCTCCCGGCGCCGGTGGTCCCCGGCGGCGTGATTGTAGGCCAGGAGGGGCAGCAGTCCATTGGACACGCCGATGGAGAAGTACAGCGGCAGCTGGTCCAGCTTCTTCACGATGCCCAGCGCCGCCACAGCCTCGGTGGGATACTGGGCCACGAACCGGGCCTGGGCCGCCGTGGCCACCACCGTCAGCGCGTACTGGAGCGCCGAGGGGAACCCGATGGACAGGATGGGCCACAGTTCCGCCCCGGCGCCCCGGAGCCGGGCCGGCGCCAGGCTCAGATATGTGGCGCCCCTGCGGCGGAACAGATAGACGGCGAAGAAGATCACCGCCGCCCCGTTGGAGAGGGCAGTTGCCATGCCGGCGCCCACCGCTCCCAGGCCCAGGAACCGGGGCAGGACGAACAGCGGATCCAGCAGCAGGTTCAGTACGCCGCCCAGGGAAACGCCGAAGGCCGCCGGACCGGCGCCGCCCTCCGCCCGGATCAGGTTTGCCAGGAGCGTATTCAATATGGTGCAGGGTCCCCCCAGGATCACCACCCACAGCGCATAGCCGTAGGCCACGTCAAAGGTCGCCGCCGTCGCGCCGCAAAGGCGCAGCACCGGCCCCGCCAGCGCCAGATACAGCAGAGAGAACGCCAGGGCGGAGGCGATCCCGCCGTACAGGGAGACGGCGGCGGTCCGCCGGGCGCCTTCCTCGTCCCGCCGGCCCAGGGCCCGGGCCATGGCGCTGGCGCCGCCCACGCCGAACAGGTTGGAGATGGCCGTGAGCATGACAAAGGAGGGATAGGCCACCGTGACCGCCGCGGTCTGACCCGGATCGTTCAGCAGTCCGACAAAATAGGTGTCCGCCAGGTTGTAGATCAGGGTGATCATCTGGCTGGCCACAGCGGGTGCGATCTGCGCCAGGACGGCTCTGCCGACAGGGGCGGCGGCAAAGACCTCCAGGTCCTGCCGGCGGCTCATCGGGCCTGTTCCGCCCGGGCGGCACAGCTGGTCTCCATGGGAACGTCACTTCCTCTTCTCTCACAGGCGTGCCCTGCGGGCACGGGACCGGCAGAGACTGCGGATACGTTTGCAAGGTCTCATCAACCGGATTTTTGATCGATCTCAGTATAGCATTTCCCACAGACCTTGTAAAGCGCCCCCGCCTTCCGGGCAATCGTCCGCCGGCGGGACAGGGGAGCTCTCGACGGCGGATATCTGCAAACGTTTGATCTTATCTTTGTGAGATCATACAGGTTTTTCCAGTCAAATCCTTCTATACTGCCCAATATTTTTTTGTTTTTGATTTCCTCTATTGACAGATCTCTGAATTTATCCGATAATCGGTAAAAAGGCGCTTTATTTTTTTATCCTTTGTTCGAAAACGTTTGCGAACCTTCGGAGGGGAATCCAGCATGTCGCAGTTTTCCTTTATCATTCTGACCTGCCTGGTCTTTGTGTTCACCTATGTCAATGGATTCCACGACGGCTGCAATGTGGTGGCCACGCTGATCGCCAGCCGCGCCATGAAACCGCATCCGGCACTGGCCTGGGCAGCGGTGGTGGAGTTTCTCTCCCCTCTGGTGATCCTGGTGGTGGGCTCCAGCGTCTCCGACACCATCCAGAAGCTGGTGGGGGCCCAGTTCTATACGGACCCGGGCGCCCGGAGCACGGCCCTGGCCTTCATCACCGCCGGCATCCTGGCGGCGATCTTGTGGAACCTGACTACCTGGAAGTTCGCCATCCCGGCCTCCTCCTCCCACTCGCTGATCGGCGGCGTGGTGGGCGCGGGCCTCGCGGCCTTCGGCGCGGGCGCCATCTCCTGGGGCTACTTCTGGAGACGGGTGGTGCTGATGATCTTCCTGACGCCGCTCATCAGCTTCTGCCTGGGCTTCCTGATCCTGAAGCTGCTGCGGCAGCTCACCTGCCACGCGGGGGTGGGGGTCAACAAATTCTTTACATACGCCCAGTGGGTCAACATGACCTTCCTGGCCTTCAACCACTCCTTCAATGACTCCCAGAAGTCCATCGGCATCATCATGATCCTCATCGGCATCTACGGCGGGGAGTCCGGCGGCATCCCCGTGTGGAGCATCCTCTGCGCGGCCGCCTGTCTGGCAAGCGGCATCGCCTTCGGCGGCTTCAAAATCATCAAGACCGTGGGGACCGGCATCTACCGGGTCCAGCCTATCCACTCCTTCGCGTCCCAGCTGACTGCGGGGACCGTGATCCTGAGCTCTTCCCTGGTGGGCGCCCCGGTGTCCGCCAGCCAGATCGTCTCCTCCTCCATCATGGGCGTGGGGGCGGCGGAGCGGTACAAGGCGGTCCGCTGGACCGTGGCCAAGAAGATCCTGCTGTCCTGGTTCATCACCATCCCCATCGCCGGGACCCTGGGAGCGGTGCTGTACTTCCTGTTCTCCCTGATTTTCTGAATGTGTAAAGGAGGCTTGCTGTATGCGCAAGCGGAAAGAGAGTCTCAATTTCTACTCCCTGCTGATCCGCCAGATGACGGTGATCCGGGACGCGGTGGCCGCCCTGTGCGATTACTGCGAGGAGCCCAGCCAGGAGAAGGGCGACTTCGTCAAGATCAAGGAGAAGGAGGCCGATGCCGTCCGCCGGGAGCTGGTGGAGGACATCAACCGCACCTTCATCACCCCCATCGACCGGGAGGACCTGTTCCGCCTCTCCTCCTCCGTGGATGATCTGGCCGACTACGCCTGGACGACTGTAAAGGAGCTGCGGATCTACGACATCGCGCCGGACGAACACCTGCTGCGGATGGCCCGGACCCTGCTGGACATGGCCGACGGCCTGCTGGTGTGCATGGAGAACCTGGAGAAGAACCCGGCCAAGGTCTCCGAGGAGGCCACCCGGGTGAAGAAGCTGGAGAACACCCTGAACGTCCAGTTCCACCAGTCCATCGCGGAGCTCTTCCGCTCCGACGACTTCAAGCATATCCTGAAGTACCGGGAGATCTACAGTCATATGAACCACGCCTCCGACAAGGGAGACTTCAGCGCCGACATCCTGCTGGATATCATCGTCAAATTCTGAACCGTCCGTCTCCTTCTTATCCGCGGCCCGGCCGCAGGAAAAGCACCGCTCCCGCGGTGCTTTTCCCTTTGCCGGAGGGCCCTTTCCGCCGCCGGCGGATCGTTCCGGCGCCCCGCGCGAAAAACGGGAGGGGCCCCTTCCGGGTCCCTCCCGCGCCGTATCCCTCCCGCTTCCGGGGGATGCTCTTTCTCTGGATCGCCGCTTCCGCGGCGCGGATCTGCCCTTCAGCGGACCTGCCGGCAGGTCCCGCGCTGGACCAGCGCCGGGAGCAGGATCTGGTGGATATAGCCCTGGGTGCCGTTCTCGATCTTGTCCAGCAGCATCTCCACCGCCTGGACGGCCATGCCCTTTTTGGGCTGCTGGATGGTGGTCAGATCGATCCGGGGCAGGGCCGCAGAGGGGATGTCGTCAAAGCCGATGAGGGAGATATCCTCCGGGATGCGCAGGCCGATCTCGTCCGCCGCCTTCATGATGCCCAGGGCGTTGGAGTCCGTGGAGGCGAAGATGGCCGTGTAGTCCACCGGCTTGGAGAAGAGCTCCCTGGCCAGGTGGTACCCGTTCTCGATGGAGGAGCGGGGAAAGTCGCTGTTGCAGAACCGGGGCTCCAGGCCGAACTTCCGGCAGGCCTGCAGATACCCCTCCGCCCGGAGCTGGTGGGTGGTGGAGTCCCGCCGGCCGAAGTAGAGGATATTCCGGTGGCCCAGGCTGTAGAGATGCTCCATCCCCAGATACGTCCCCCGGCTGTTGTCCACGGACACATAGCTCTGGGGCTGGTCACGCAGATTCTCGCTGAGGAACACCATGGGGATCTGGTCCAGATAGCTCCCCAGCTTTTCATAGGTGGCGGGGGACTGGGGGACGATCAGGATGCCGTCCACCATGCGGCCCAGCAGCAGCTTGACCACCTTCTCCTCCTGCCGGAGATCCGGCTCGGAGTCGCACAGCATGATGTTGTAGCCCCGGGAGCGGGCGCTCATCTCCGCATAGTAGGCCAGCTGGGACATGAACTCGTTTTCGATGGCAGGCACCACCAGGCCGATGAGGTCCGTCTTCTTCCGCACCATGGAGCGGGCCACGTAGTTCCCCGTGTAGCCCATCTCATCGCACAGGCGGACGATCCGCTCCCGGGTGTCCTTGCCGATCTGGTTGCTCCCGGACAGGGCCCGGGAGACCGTGGCATAGGAGACACCGGCAGCCTTTGCCACGTCCTTCAGCGTTACACTCTTCATGATGTATGTCCTTTCCGCCGGGAACCGGCGCAGCTGCGGGAATGAGCTGCAAACGTTTCCGTGCAGCAAACGGGAAAAAGCCGCTCCCGTTCCGCAAATTGATTCGTTATCATTAGCATATAGAATTTTCGGAAACTTGTCAATATCCTTCAAAGATTTTCTCTTTTGGTCATTTAGTTGAAAATATCCGGAATTCTTTGGCAGCTATTTGCTTGACAAATCTCACAAGCATCCTTTAGAATAGGGTCATGAAGAAACGTAAACGTTTGCAGGCCCTTTGCCGTGCTTTTCCCCGGTCCACGGCGCGGGCTGCACGCACGGGGCACAGTCCCCGCAGCCAAAGGAGGTCATTGGAGATGTCTGCAGCTGATCGCGGCGGCGCCCGCCTTGCGGAGGCCGTCAAACGCGCCTATGCAGCCGGTCTGGACGACTATCACCTGGAGCCCATGGTCCTGACGGAGAACGGTGTTCCCGTGGGCCGCATCCGGGACCACGATGCCGTGGTCTTTTGCTGCCGCCGGGGCGAACGGGAGGTGGAGCTGACGGAGATGTTCACGGATCCGGATCTCGCCGTCGTGGAGCGGCGCCGTCTGGACGACCTGTACTTCTCCATTCTGACGCTGTACCATGACAAGTTCAAGAACCTTCCGGTGGCCTTTGCTCCGGAGCACGTGAAGCTGCCCCTGGCCCAGGTCCTCTCCCAGGCGGGAAAGACCCAGTTCCACTGCGCCGAGTCGGAGAAGTTCGCCCATGTGACCTTCTTCTTCAACGGCGGGGAGAACGCGCCCTTCCCCGGCGAGGACGACGTGTGCATCCCCTCTCCCAAGGGCATCGACTTTGACCAGAAGCCGGAGCTGTCTCTGCCGGAGGTGGCCCGCACCGTGCGGGAGGCCCTGGGAAAATACGACTTCATCGTCACCAACTTTGCAAACGGCGATGTCATCGGCCACACCCAGAACACCGGCGCCAAGCTGGAGGCCTGCGGCTACGTCAGCCGCGCTCTGGAGCAGGTGGTGGAGGCCGCTCTGGCCGCAGGGTATGTGGTGGCCGTCACCGCGGACCACGGCAACATCGAAAAGCTCTATACCGCCGCCGGCAAGCCCGACGGCGCCCACACCACCAATCTGGTCCCCTTTGTCCTGATGGACCCCGCCCGGCCGGGTCCCATCGCCCTGCGGGACGGTACGCTGGGCGACGTGGCCCCCACGGTGCTGGACGTGATGGGCATCCCCCAGCCCCCGGAGATGACGGGCCGCTCCCTGGCCTCCGGCCATGACTGGGGCGGGGAGCGGAAGATGCTCCTCATCATCTGCGACGGCTGGGGCCTGGGCACCGGCGACGACGGCGACGCCATCCATCTGGCGGACACCCCCTACTGGGACTTCCTGCTGGCGGAGCGGTCCTGGAGCCGCCTCCAGGCCTCCGGAGACGCCGTGGGCCTGGGCGCCGGCAAGGCCGGCAACTCCGAGGCCGGCCACTCCAATCTGGGCGCCGGCCGCCGGGTCCCCCAGGACGACGTGCGGCTGGACGCGGCGGTGCAGGACGGCTCCTTTGCCCGCAATCCCGTGTTCCTGAAGGCGGTGGAACACGTCCGCCGCAGCGGCGGATCCCTGCACCTGCTGGCCTATCTCACCCACAAGTCCTCCCACGGCTCCATCGACTATCCCCTGGCCATCTGCCGGATGGCGAAGGCGGAGGGCCTGCCGGAGGTGTACTTCCACATCATCTTTGACGGCCGCTCCACGGAGCCCGGCTCCGCGCCGGCGCTGCTGGCGGAATTGGACGGCCAGCTGGCCCAGATCGGTCTGGGCCGGATCGTGGACGGCGTGGGCCGGGGCGTGATCCTGGACCGGGACAAGAACTACGACAAGGTCAAGCGGGCATACGATGCCCTGCTCAATGGCGACGGCGCCCAATATCAGTGAGGCGCCGGCCTCTGCCCGCGTGGGATGCGCTCCTCATCCCACGCGGGCCTTTCTGTGTCCTGTCCGCCGGGCAGGTGAAAAAACGCCGAAAGTCCGGCCGGCTTTTCCTACAAAAAGCGAATGGACTTCCCCGCCGGCCGATGGTATCATAAAAATAGTTTCGTAAACGTTTGAGCATGAAAAGAGGCGGAATATGCGCACGGTATTGGGATATCTGCGCCCCTATGCCTGGCGGGCGGCGGCGGGCGCCGCCATCAAGTTCACCGCGGCGATCCTGGAGCTGGTCCTGCCGCTGCTGCTGGCCCGGATCATCGATGAGCTGGTCCCCGCCGGGGATCTGCCGGCCATCTGGCGGGCCGGCGGTCTGATGGCCCTCCTGGCTGTCGGGGCTCTGGCGTACAACGTCACCGCCAACTGCATGGCCGCCTGGGTGTCCATGCGGATGACCCAGACTCTGCGGCAGGACCTGTACCATCGGGTACAGGGGCTCTCCTGCGCCCAGGCGGACCGGTTCTCCCCCTCCTCCCTGGTGTCCCGCCTGACCAATGACACCTACAATGTCCACCAGATGTTCGACAAGGTCCAGCGGGGCGGCATCCGGGCCCCCATGCTGGTGCTGGGCGGACTGGTGCTGACCTTCCTGCTGGAGCCGGCCCTGGCCCTCATCCAGCTGGCGGTCAGCGCCCTGACCATCCTCACCGTCACCCTGGTGACCCGGCGGGGCATCCCCCACTACGCCCGGGCCCAGGCGGCAGTGGACACGGTGGTCCGCATCCTGCGGGAGAACGCGGCCGGTGTGCGGGTCATCAAGGCCCTGGTCTGCCAGGAGCGGGAGCGGGCCCGCTTTGAGTCCGCCAACCAGGAAAACCGCCGGGCGGAGGAGCGGGCGGGCCTGGTGATGGCTCTGGCCAACCCCATCACAGATCTGCTGCTCAATGCGGGCCTTGCTCTGGTGGTGCTGGCAGGCGCCTTCCGGGTGAATGCCGGCCTCATGCCGGCGGGGCAGATCGTGGCTTTTACCACCTACTTTGCCCTGATCCAGAGTGCAACGCTGGGCATCGCCAAGGTGTTTGTGAAGATCAGCAAGGGCGTGGCCTCCGCCCGCCGGATCCAGGAGGTCCTGCTGGCGCCGGAGGACCAGACCCGGGAGGCGCCCCGGGAGCCGGGCCCCGGCTACCTGGGGATGGAGCGTGTGTCCTTCTCCTATCTGGGGGAGCGGGCGGACGTGTCTGACCTGTCCTTCTCCCTGCCCAGGGGCGGCATGCTGGGCATTCTGGGTCCCACCGGCAGCGGCAAGTCCACCCTGGCAGCCCTGCTGCCCCGGCTGTACGACGCGGACCGGGGCGTGGTCTGGGTGGGCGGCGCCGATGTGAAGGCCCAGGACCGCCGCGCCCTCCAGAGCGGTTTCGGTGTGGTGTTCCAGAATGACAGTCTCATCGGCGGCACCGTCTATGAGAACATCTCCTTCCTCCGGGGGCTCTCCCGGGAGGCGGTGGAGTCCGCCGCCAGGGCCGCCCAGGCCTGGCCCTTCATCGCGGAGCTTCCCCAGGGGCTGGACACGCCCCTGGATCTCCGGGGGGCCAATCTCTCCGGCGGGCAGCGGCAGCGCCTGCTGATCGCCCGGGCCCTGGCGGGCCGACCGGAGATCCTGGTGCTGGACAGCGCCGACAGCGCCCTGGACTACGCCACCGCCGCCGCTCTGCGGCGGGATGTCCGGGCGGCGTTCCCCGACGTGACACTGGTTGTGATCTCCGAACGCATCTCCGCCGTCCGGGCAGCGGACCGCATCCTCCTGCTGCTGGACGGCCGCATCGACGCCCAGGGCAGCCATGAGGAGCTGCTGCGCTCCAGCAGCCGCTACCGGCGGATGGCGGAGCTGCAGATGGGAGGTGCTGCCGGATGAAGCAGGGATGGCTGCGGCGGCTGTGGCGGTTCCTGCGCCCCCATGCCCCCGCTCTGGCGGCAGCCGCCGCGCTGGCCGCCGCCTCCGGCCTGCTGGCCCTGCTGGTGCCGCTGTTCTCCGGCTGGGCCGTGGGCGCCGTGGGGACCGAGGCCGGCCGGGTGGATCTCGGCCGTGTGGCGCTCTGGTGCGCCGGAGCGGCCCTGGCTGCGGCGCTGTCTGCCCTCTTTGCGTACGGAGCCGCGGCCGTGCTGACCCGCGCGGCCCAGGCGGTGTCCTACGAGCTGCGGAAGGCCGCCTTCCGGCGGATCAGTGAACTGCCGGTCCAGTACTTTGACACCCACCCGGCCGGCGACCTCATCAGCCGGGTGTGCTACGACGTGGACACGGTGAATGCCGCCCTGTCCACGGATCTGCTGCAGATCGGCACCAGCGTGCTGACGGTGGCCGGCTCCTTTGTGATGCTGCTGCTCCTGTCCCCCTCCCTGGCCGGGGTGTTCTTCGTGACCGTGCCCCTGTCGGCGGCACTGACCTGGCTCCAGATGAAGCGCATCCACCCCCTGTACCGCCTCCGCTCCCGGGGGCTGGGAGAGCTCAACGGCTTTGTGGAGGAACGGGTCGGCTGCCAGCGGGCGGTGCGCCTCTATCAGGTGGAGGAGGCGGATCTCGCTCAGTTCGCGGTGAAGAACGAGGACGCCTCCCGTGCCTACTACCGGGCGGACTGCGCCGGCGCCGCCCTGGGCCCCTCCGTCAACTTCATCAACAACCTGTCCCTGGCAGCCATCAGCGTCTTCGGGGCGCTGATGTACCTGTCCGGCACGCTGTCCCTTGCGGCCCTGTCCTCCTTCGTGCTGTACTCCCGGAAATTCTCCGGCCCCATCCGGGCCACGGCGGAGCTCCTCAGCGATCTCCAGGCCTCTGCCGCCGCCACAGAGCGGGTGCTGGACCTGCTGGACCAGCCGCCGGAGGCCGGGGACCTGCCCGGCGCCCGGGAGCCCGGCCCCCTCTCCGGGAACATCGCCTTCCGCCATGTGGACTTTGGATATGACCCCTCGCACCCGGTTCTGCGGGATTTCAGCGTGGATATCCCGGCCGGCAGCATGGTGGCCGTGGTGGGTCCCACCGGGGCCGGCAAGACCACCCTGGTGTCCCTCCTGCTGCGGTTCTACGCGCCGCAGGGAGGCGTCATCACCATCGACGGGCTGCCCCTGAACCGCTACACCCGGGACGGCCTGCGGCGGCGGCTGGCCATCGTCCTCCAGGACAGCTGGCTGTGCGGCGGCACCATCGCGGAGAACATCGCCTACGGCGTCCCCGGTGCCACCCGGGCCCAGGTGGAAGAGGCCGCCAGAGCCGCCTGCATCCACGACTTTCTCGCCTCGCTCCCCCAGGGCTATGACACCGTGCTCACCGACACCGGCGCCGGACTGTCCAAGGGGCAGCGGCAGCTGCTGGCCCTGGCCCGGTGCTTCCTCTCTGACGCGGACATCGTGATCCTGGACGAGGCCACCTCCGATGTGGACCCGGAGACGGAGGAACAGATCAGCGCAGCCCTGGAGCATCTGCGGCAGGGCCGCACCTGCTTCCTCATCGCCCACCGGCTGGCCACTGTGCGCACTGCGGACCGCATCCTGGTCCTGCGGGACGGCGCCGTGGCGGAGCAGGGCACCCACGCGGAGCTGCTGGCAAAGGGCGGCGTCTACCGGGCGCTGTACGACGCCCAATTCGCCTGACCCGCGCCGTGCCTGAGCGGCGGGCACCGAATCGGTCACAGAGAACGGCAGGGCCCCGGCTTTTCAGCCGGGGCCCTGCCGTTAAGAAAGAGAAAAGTAGGTGAAACGCAATGAAAAAAGCGGAGTCCGTCAGCCCCTGGGGGCCAGCGCGGGGTTCACCTGGTCCAGCCAGGTCACCAGCTCCGGCAGGCTCCCGATGACCTTGTCGGGCCGCTCCGCGTCCGTGGACACGTTCACGTCCTTCTGGTCAGAGAGGAAGGAGCGGATCTGCACCGCTCTGGCAAAGCCCACCTGCTTGGGGCCGATGATGTCCCGGGAGACCGTGTCTCCCACATAGACGCACTCCTCCGGCCGGGCCTGCATCTGCCGCAGGGAGATCCGGAAGATCTCCGGGTGGGGCTTGCGGTAGCCGGTGACGCTGGAGACGGTCACATCCTCCATAAAGCCGCGGATGCCGTAGTCGTCCAGCACGTTGAACACATTGTAAAGGGACGCGTTGTTGGAGATGACGCCCAGGTGGTAGCCCCGGTCCTTCAGGGCCTGGAGCATCTCCCTGGCGCCGGCGCGGAGCTCCCGGTGGTAATAGGTGACCTCCCACAGGTTGGCCAGCTCCTCCGTGATGGGCAGCAGCTTCTCCCGGTCGAAGTTGAACGCCCGCAGATACCAGTCGGGCCAGATCTCCTCCGGCTTTTTCTCCAGCATGTTGCCCTCGCTCCAGGCCTTGTAGGCCCGCACGCCGTCCGCCAGCCTCTCCCAGAACTCCGAGTCGGAGCAGCCGGGCTCCAGGCCGTTGGCACGCAGCACCTCCAGCAGCTTCCGGCGCACCTCCAGGCGCGTCTCGTCATTATACCAGATGTCCTCCAGGGTCCCGCCCATGTCGAACAGCACGGTTGTCAGCATCAGATCCTCTCCCTTCCGTTTTTCTCCTGTTCCGCCGGCATGGCCTCAGCCGGCATTTTCTCCGTCGTCTCCATACAGCAGCATGGCGTCCTCCTCCGGGGAGGCACGTCTGGCAGCGCCCGCGGGCTCCTCCTGCGGTGCCTTGCGGACCACCCTGCCGCCCGACTTCTCCGCCGCCTCCCGGATCTCCTCCCGCAGCGTCTTCTGCTGCGGCAGGGGATGGGTCTTCCGCAGCCGGAGATAGAGGGGCCAGGCCACGGCATTGCCCAGCAGGGCGGGGGCCAGGCCGTACAGGGTGATCACCTGCAGCATGGTGTCCCGCTGGTCCGCGTCCAGCAGCAGCGCGCCGATGTAGAACATCACCAGCGCCACCGCCAGGCCCGCGAAGCCGTAGGCCGCCACCCGCTTGTCCGGCAGCAGGAACAGCAGGCAGCACACAGCCGTGCCGATCACCGCCACGATCAGGGTGTGGACGGCATTGGTGGCCGCCGTCCCCGGCAGGGATATGCTGCGGTACAGGGGCTCCGCCAGAAGCGCGTAAAGCACCAGGTACACGCACAGGTATCCCACCGCGGCGAAGAACGCGGCAATGGCGATGGGGCTCTTTCTCCGGTTGTTTTTGTCAACGAATAAGCTCATGGTCAGCTCCTTGTATGGGACGGCCGTCAGGAACGGAGAGGCCGGCGGGCGGAAATACGCCCGCCGGTCTCTTATTGTCGGACATGAGGTTCAGGCGCCGAGGGGATCAGCCCAGCAGCTGCCAGAAGTCACGGACGTTGTTGTACTCCACATAGATCGTGTCGGGATCGAAGGGAGACACGTTCAGCTCAGAGTAGGGAGTGGAGCCCTCAGCCGGCTCGATGTCGTCACGGACAGGCCAGCCGCCCAGGGTGTTGAAGGGCTCGTAGCCGCTGGTGTCGCCGTCGATGCCGCCCATCATGAAGCGGATCAGCAGCTTGGCGGCGGCGGGGTGCGCACAGCCTTCCACCACATACAGGGTGTTGATGGCGGGGATACCGGTGGTGGGATACAGGTTCACGGGAGCCAGGACCCAGCCGTTGTCCTCGTTCTTGCGCAGCTTGGAGGAGGCGCAGAAGCCCACGGGAGGATCGGACTGACCGGACGTGCCGACGGACTCGGCGATCTCATCGGAGGAGGAGGTGTAGATGGGCTCGTTGTCGTGCAGGCGCTTGAGGAACTCATAGCCGGCGTTGGCGCAGCCCTCGGAGAGCTCCAGCTCCTCGCCGGTCAGCTCCTTGTAAGCGGCGGCCAGCTGGTCGGGCACATCGCCCACGCAGAAGCCGGTGATCCAGGAGCCCCAGGATACGTTGTCCAGCGGGTTCTGCATCATGATGCGGCCCTTCCACTCAGGCAGCGTCAGCTCCCAGATGTTGGTGATGGGGGAGCCGTCGGGATAGGTCTCGGCGTTGTAGAACAGCTGGGTCAGCTCGATGTAGAGCGGGGTCTGGGTCTGGGTGTAGCTGGAGTCGATGTGCGCGAAGATATCAGCGGGCTGATACAGATAGAAGATCTTGTTCTTCACGTACTCGTTGTACAGAGAGCCGTCCTGGTCCTTGATGTGGACCACATCGGCCACGTACTGGCCGGCCTCGTGCTCACGGGTGACCTTGTCCAGCAGCTCGTTGGTGGAGATGTCGAACGCGGTGCAGGTGATCTCGGGGTACTTGGCCATGAAGGCGTCCGCCACGGCGGTGCAGCGGGAGGAGATGGAGTACAGGGTGACCTCGCCGCCCTCGGCGATGGCCTGCTCGTACAGCTCCTCGTCGGTCTCGTCGGTGGCGCTCATGTTGGCGGTCTCCTCCCAGGAGGTGGCAGCGCCGCCCTCTTCACCGCCGGCCGTCTCGCCGCCGGCGGCTTCTTCGTCGGAGCCTCCGCCGCAGCCCGTCACAGTGAACAGCATGATGGCGGCCAGCAGGGCGCTGAGCAGCTTCTTGTGCTTTAACATAGTTCTTTTCCTCCTTTAATCAATTCTTCCTCGGATCTTGCCTCTCTATCGAAACGGCTCGCGCCGTCAGGATACCGTGGGGTCAGCGGGAGTACTTGATCAGCTCCTCGGTCTTGGCGTCGAAGACGTTGATCTTCTTGGGATCGAAGGAGAGATAGACCTTCTCGTCGCCGGAGTAGTGGGTGGAGCCCAGCTCCTTCACCGTGATCATCTGCTCGCCCACCCGGACGGTGACCAGGGTCTCGGAACCGGCGGGCATGCCCGCGTACACATGGGCCTCCACCTGCTCAGGCGCGGTCCGCTCCCGGGAGATGGTGACCTGCTCGGGCCGGATGCCCAGGATCACGTCAAAGCTGCCGGAGGTCGGGGCCTTTTCAGTGGCGTCCTCCCGCGGGAAGACCAGCTTGCCCATGATGCCCTCCGCCACGAGGCTGGAGGCATCCGCGGTGCCGGAGGCCTTGACGAAGTTGATGCTGGGGTTGCCGATGAAGTCGGCGGTGTAGAGGTTGCAGGGGTTGTTGTACAGCTCCAGGGGCTGATCCACCTGGACCAGCTCGCCCTCTCTGAACAGGGCGATCTTGGTGGACATGGTCAGGGCCTCCACCTGGTCGTGGGTGACGTAGATGATGGTGCTGCCCGTCTCATGGTGCAGGCGCTTGAGCTCGGAGCGCATATCCACGCGGAGCTTGGCGTCCAGGTTGGACAGGGGTTCGTCCAGAAGCAGCAGCCGGGGCTCGGACACGATGGCCCGGGCGATGGCCACGCGCTGCTGCTGGCCGCCGGAGAGCTCGGTGGGATACCGCTTGGCGTACTGGCCGATCTGCATCCGGTCCAGGGCGCTCTTGACCATCTTCTCGATCTCCGCAGAGGGGATCTTCTTGATCTTCAGGCCGAAGGACACGTTCTCAAACACGGTCATGTGGGGCCACAGGGCGTAGGACTGGAACACCAGGTTCAGGTTCCGCTGGGACGGGGGCGCGAAGTAGGCCTCCGCCGCGTTGACGATCTCCTTGCCGTCCATGTAGATGAAGCCATGCTGGGGCTTTTCCAGGCCGGACACCACCCGCAGCGTGGTGGTCTTGCCGCAGCCGGAGGGGCCCAGCAGCGTCATGAAGTCGCCGTCCTCGATGGTCAGGTTCAGGTC
>CALWOF010000030.1 GCA_944382995.1 uncultured Oscillospiraceae bacterium
GCGGAGGAGACGGTGTTCGCCGATCAGATGGAGGATCTGGAATACAAGGGCCGCTGGGTCACGGACGACTACATGGCCGGCCTCATCGAGCGGGAGTTTGAGGAGGCCGTCTCCGCCGGCAAGACGCTGTTCCACTACACCACCACCATCCAGAACCACATGTCCTACACCCCGGACAAGTACGGCGAGGGCTATGACTACCCGGAGGTGCCCCTGAACGTCTCCGTCTCCGAGGAGGTGGAGACGCTGCTGAAGGTCTACATCGAGGGCGCCCGGGACGCGGACGATATGCTGGGCCGCCTGGTGGACTACTTCTCCCAGCAGCCGGAGCCGGTGGTGCTGGTGTTTTTCGGGGACCATCTGCCCTACCTGGGGGATGATCAGCTGGCATACCGGGAGCTGGGCTTCACAGAGGACCCGGACTGGGACGGCCTGACCTCCTATGAGACGCCCTATGTGATCTGGGCCAACGACGCCGGGGCGGAGGCCCTGGACTGGGAGAACGCCGTGGAGGCCCTGGACCTGCCGGCGGACGGGCAGCTCGCCGCCGCCTTCCTGGGGTCCGCGGTGCTGGAGCTCACCGGCCGGACCGGGGAGAGCCCCTGGTTCGACTTCCTGAACCAGCTGCGCCGGGAGGCGCCGGTGGTCCAGAAGCAGACGTACCGGCTGGCGGACGGCGCCGTCACGGAGACACCGCCGGAGGCCCTGGCGGCACAGGTGCTCAAATGGCGCCAGTGGAGCTACTACAAGCTGATGTACAAGGAGATCGACTGAAACCAGCCCCCGGCGGACCATGGTCCGCCGGGGGCTGTTCCGCTCTTGACGGGCCCGGCCCGTCTTGATACAATGAAAAAAAGCCCCATCATCAGGAAGGATGTGAGCTGCATGAAGTCCTGGTCCAAACGGGAACTGGCTCTGGCGGTGCTGGTGATCTTTGCGGCACCGGCTGTTCCCTATGTCATCTTCCGCCTGCTGGGAGATCTGCTGTCCCTTTCCCTGAGGACGATCCCCCTCATCGGAACGCTTCCATCCCTGTTCCTCTACGCCTGTATCGCGGCTTTGGTGACGGGGGTGCCGTTTTTCCTCTGGTCCCGGAGGGGGCGGCGAGTCTGGCCCTGGATCCTGGTGCTGGCGGTCTGCCTGGGGCTGTTCGTCCTTTGGGGCATGAATTTGAATCTGATGGCAGACATCACCGGCTATTACAATACCGAGGCCACCGCTTTCCGCCTAATCTACCTGATCGTGTGTTACATAGGGATGCTGCTGGGCGTGGCCCTGGCGGCGGCTGTCGCCTGGGTCCTCCATAAAATCAACTACTGACAAGCAACCCGCCCGGAGCCGATGGCTCCGGGCGGTTCTTTTTTCCGTGGTATGCCTATTTCTTTTGGTCCTCCAACCGGTGGAAGTGGTCCCACACCGCCTGGGCGGCGGACCGGGGCACCACGGCGGCCAGGGTCTCCACATCCGCCTCCCGGATGGCCTTGATGGTGCCGAAGTGTTTGCGCAGCTCCGCCCGCCGCTTGGGGCCCACGCCGGGGATGTCGTCCAGGGCGGAGCGGGTGGCGCTTTTGCTGTGGCTCTCGTGGTGGTAGGTGATGGCGAAGCGGTGGGTCTCCTCCTGGATCTGGCCGATGAGGGAGAACACCGCCTGCTGGGTGACGATGCCGATCTCCCGGCCCTCCGGCGTCACCAGGGCCCGGGTGCGGTGGCGGTCGTCCTTCACCATGCCGAAGATGGGCACCTCCACGCCGAACTCCCGGGCCACGGCCAGGGCCGCACGGGCGTGGGTCTCGCCGCCGTCGATGAGGAACACGTCCGGCAGGGGCAGGAACTTCTCGTCCCCGTCCGCCGCCCGCCGGAGGCGGCGGCGCAGCACCTCCTGCATGGAGGCGTAGTCGTCCGGGTGGCCCTCCAGGCCCTGGATGCGAAAGCGCCGGTAGGCACTCTTCAGGGGCCGGGTGCCGTTGTAGACCACCATGGAGGCCACGATGTCGCTCTTTCCCGTGTTGGAGATGTCGAAGGACTCCATCCGCTTCGGCGGCGCGGGCAGGGAGAGCATCTTCCCCAGCAGCTCCAGGGTGTAGGCGGTCCGCTCCTCGGCGGTGGTGGCCCGCTCCGCCTCCTCCCGGGCGTTCCGCTCCGCCATGGCCCGCAGCTCCGCCTTCTCCCCCCGCTGGGGCACATGGACCCACACCTTGTGGCCCGCCCGGCGGGTCAGGACCTCGGAGAGCTCGGCGCAGTCCTCCGTCTCAAAGGGCAGCAGGATCTCGTGGGGCAGGATGGCCCGGGGCAGATAGTACTGGGCCGTCAGGGCGGAGAGCATCTCCGCCTCCGTCTCCTCCGCGGGAGCGGTGAAGAGCTCCGTCTCCCGGCCGGCCAGGTTTCCCGCCTCCATGTGGAGGACGGCGTAGCAGCACTTGCCGGAGCCCCGGTACAGCCCCCAGATGTCCGTGTCCGCGCAGAGGCCGGCGATGACGGTCTGCTTCTTCCCCAGAGCGCCGATGGCGCTGATCCGGTCCCGGATGGCCGCCGCCTGTTCAAAGTGCAGTGCCTCCGCCTCCGCCTCCATCTCGGCGGTCATGTCCCGGAGCAGCTGCTTCGATCTCCCCTCCAGCAGCGCGGCCGCCTGCTCGATGCGGCGGCCGTACTCCTCCGCCGTCATGGCGGGGCGGCAGAAGCCGTCGCACCGGCCCATGTGGAAGTTCAAACAGGGCCGCTCCGCCCCGATGTCCCGAGGGAATTTGCGGTTGCAGGTGGGCAGACGCAGGGCGGAGAGCACCGCGTCCAGGGCCTGGCGGGTCTCCTGCCGGCCGCCGAAGGGGCCGAAGTACCGGGCGGAGTCATTGGCCATTTTGTTCACCAGGGTGAAGCGGGGATACGCCTCTCTGGACAGGCGCACGAAGGGGTAGCCCTTGTCGTCCTTGAGCAAGATGTTGTAGCGGGGCATGTGCCGCTTGATGAGGGAGTTCTCCAGCACCAGAGCCTCGAACTCGCTGGTGACGAAGATGGTGTCGAACCGGTCCACCTGGGACACCATCTGCCGCGTCTTGACGGTGTGGGAGGCGCTGTCCTGAAAATACTGGCTGACCCGGTTCTTCAGCTTCTTGGCCTTGCCCACATAGATGACCTTGCCGGTTTTGTCCATCATCAGATAGACGCCCGGGGCCAGCGGCAGGTCGTTGGCCTTCTCCCGCAGCTCCTCCCTTGTCATGACAGATCCCTCCGCATAAAAGATACACGGCCTTGCTTGCCGCAGGGCCGTGCATTGGTCGCGTATCCGGGGTGTTACTCGCCGAAGTTGTCCTTCACCAGGTCCGCCAGCGCCTCGACAGCTTCCTTCTCATCGGCGCCGTCCGCGATCAGGGTGATGGTGGTGCCCTTTACGATGCCCAGGGACAGAACGCCCAGCAGGCTCTTGGCGTTGACGCGGCGATCCTCCTTCTCCACCCAGATGCCGCTCTTGAACTCATTGGCCTTCTGGATAAAGAACGTGGCCGGGCGGGCATGCAGGCCCACTTCGTTATTAACGGTGATCTCCTGTGTATACATGATACAGCTCTCCTTTTCTATACCAAGTCAACCAAGTCTCCGACAGGTCCCTATAATACAAACGATGATTTTCTAGTGTTATCATACCCGTTTTTGCAGAGACAGTCAACGGCGATTTTCACAAACATTTAAATTTTTCCAAAGAACTGTACCAAAGCTTTTCGTCTTTTGCGCCATTTTTCGGGGCTTTCGCCGGAGAGGCTCCGGCCTTCGCCATCCCTCGCGCAAAGCGGCGCAGGGCGCCCCGGATGGGGCGCCCTGCCGCAGAGGGAGCTGTCAATAGTTCTCCGCCTTGATCTGGAAATAGGCCTGGGGATGGGCGCACACCGGGCACACCGCCGGGGCGTTCTCGGCGATCTCCACGTGGCCGCAGTTGCGGCAGAACCACATGACCTTCTCGCCCTTCTTGAAGACCTCGCCCTTCTTCAGGTTGTCCAGCAGCTTCAGGTACCGCTCCTCATGGGTCTTCTCGATCTTGGCCACGCCCTCGAACTGGGCGGCCAGGGCCAGGAAGCCCTCCTCCTCGGCGGTTTTCGCCATCTCGGCGTACATATGGGTCCACTCCTCGTTCTCGCCGGCGGCGGCGGCAGCCAGGTTCTCCTCCGTGGTGCCGATGCCGCTGAGGGCCTTGAACCAGAGCTTGGCGTGCTCCTTCTCGTTCAGGGCCGTCTCCTGGAAGATGGCCGCGATCTGCTCGTAGCCCTCCTTCTTGGCCTTGCTGGCGAAATAGTCGTACTTGTTCCGGGCCTGGGACTCCCCGGCGAACGCGATCCACAGATTGGCCTCTGTCTTGCTGCCCTTCAGTTCCATGTGTCTGACTCCTTTCAGTGATCCATCTCTTTTTCCCGCAGGATTATACTCATGCCGGCTCCTGTCGCCCCGCGCAGCGGGGACACAGGCCGGTGAATACCAGGGTATGCCCGGTGACGGTGAGGCCCCGCTCCGCCGCCGCCCGGTCCAGCTCCGGGTCGTAGGGCACGGTCTCCAAGTCCAGCAGCGCGCCGCAGGCGCCGCACCGGAAGTGGGTGTGGGGCCGGGTCACCGCATCGAACCGGGCCGTGGGGCCGGACAGCTCCAGCAGCCGTCCCTCCCGGGCCAGAAGCTGGAGATTGCGGTAGACCGTCCCTATGCTCAGGCGGGGCAGCTCCGGCTTCAGGCGCTGGTAGACCATCTCCGCCGTGGGGTGGTCCCGGCTTTCCAGCACCGCCCGGTAGATCCGCTCCCGCTGGTGGGAAAATCGCTGTGACATAGGCGCTCTTCCTTATCAGTAATGATTCTTATTATTTATATACCACAGCTCTGCGCAAAATGCAAGGGGTATTTTGTCTCCCACGCAAAAAAACATCCTGCCGGAAACTTCCTCTGATAGCTTTTGCCGACGGGGAGACAATAGCACCTGGGTATCGCAAAGCAGCCACCTTGCAAGAGGAGGTCGACCCATGAAAAGACAGCTTGGGCTCCTACTGGCCTGCGCTCTGCTGGTGCTCTCTCTGGCCGCCTGCGGCGGCGACAAGGACACCCAGCAGGACGACGGCCGTGATCAGACCCATGACACCATCCTGGATGACGCGGAAGACGCCCTGGATGACACCAAGGACGCCCTAGAGGATGCCGGAGACGACATTCGGGACGATGTGGAGGACGCCGGAGACGATATCCGTAACGATACGGAGGACCGGGAGGAACACCGGGACGAGGATACCGACAAGGCGAAACAGGACGGCGGCAGTGAAGGCCGGGACGAGGACAAGTCCCCCGGCGCCGCCGCGGACAGTACCGGCGCGGCCAAGCGCCGCACCGGCCTGGACCTGATGCTCCACAACGCCCGGGTCCACGACAGCGACGGGTTTCTGAAGGACGGGGAGAACCCCGTCACCCCCGGCGCCGCCCTCTAAAGAGGCGAAGGGCCGCAGCGGATGCTGCGGCCTCTTTTTTTAGTTAGGAGTTAGGAATTAGGAGTTAGGAGTTTTGGTGTCCGGCTGTGCCGGACGATTTCAATCCGCCGCCGCAGGTGGCACATCAATTCCTAATTCCTCATTCCTAATTCCTAATGGAACTCCTATCTCCTATCTCATAACTCCTATCTGCTTCCGGGCACCCCCGGCGGGCCATCCCACGATGACGGAATGGCCCCGCTCTGCGCCGCAGGGGCGGCAACCTGCCGCCCGGGGAACCCGGTGCGGGGAACGCGGGCGCATGATATGCGCCCCTACAGGGTCATGCTTCCCATTCAGATTTGTGCTGCTCCCACCACGCCGGGAACGCCGGGTCCTTGGGGGAGAGGGTGGGGGTACAACGGTTGTAATCTATCAGGCTGGTAATATTCCCGTCCTCTGTTTGTCCAAAGCCACGCAGATAAACACAGCCCAGCGCCAATGCATAGAGTTGAAAAAGGGAATTGAAATCTTTCGTCCAGACATGATTGTCATATCGGAAGAAACCTTCTTGCAATGTGATTGCTTTTACATCGGGGAGATGGATCGTTTTCAGCTGGCCCAGCAGATAGCAGATGTTTTGATCGTTTTCTTCCATCTTCTGCCTGGACAGTTGAACAATGTCCGTGGGATTCTTTGTCAGTTCTGAGCCGAGCACCTGAACATTATAGAAGTCCTCGCCCTCTTTCGCCAAGCACCGATTGAAGATGGCCTGGACATTGGCCTCGTTCAGCTCAATCGGACGAAACCCCTGTTCTTCGATTTTCTTTGCATACTTGTCACGCAAGCCCACCACGCAAGCCCCCTGTCGCACCAGAACGGCGCTGATTTTGATGCTCCCATTATACGGGACCGGGGCGGAAAAGGCAAGGGCGGGAGCGGAAAACTCCGCCCCCGCCCGGTCTGCCGCTCTCAGGCCAGGATCTTCTCCCCCAGCTCCGCCGGGGTGTCCGCCAGACAGTCGGCCCCGGCGGCCTCCAGCTCCTCCCGGCCCCGGAAGCCCCAGGTGACGCCGCAGACGGTCAGGCCGCCGTTGTGGCCGGTGTACACGTCCACGTCGCTGTCCCCCACGAACAGCGTCTGCGCCGGGTCCGCCCCCAAAGCGTCCATCACGGCGTGGATGCCCGCCGGGTCCGGCTTCACCGGCACCCCCTGGATCTGCCCCCGCACCAGATGGAACACGCCGGGGAAGAAGTGCTCCACGATCTCCCGGCTGAAGGCGTCCGCCTTGTTGGAGTAGACCGCCATGGTGACGCCCCGCTCCCCCAGCTTCGCCAGCAGCTCCGGAACGCCGGGATAGGGGGCGGTCCGGTCCAGGTTGTGGGCGCCGTAGTAGGCGTTGAACTGGGCGATGGTGTTGGCCAGCAGCAGCGAGCTGCGGCTCCCCTCCGGGGAGAAGCGGCGCACCAGATTCGGGATGCCGCCTCCCACCATCTTCTTGTAGGCCTCCGCCGGGTGCTCCGGCCAGCCGTTGCGGCGGCAGACCCAGTTGCCGGCATCCGCCAGGTCCTGGAGGGTGTCCAGCAGGGTGCCGTCCAGGTCAAAGATCACAGTTTGGTACATCCGCGTACCTCCGTTGTCTCGTGTTTATTGTTTATAGTTTATCAATTCCGCCGGGTGCGCGCAAGTGACAGACAAACCGAAAGGCGCGGCCTCTGCCGCGCCTTTTTCAGAGGGTTTTCGTCATTTTGACAGTCCGTCACAGGGGGCAGGGGACCCGGCCCGACCGGGTCAGCAGCACACTCTCCCGGCAGCCGGCGGCCCTGGCCAGCTCCGCCGCCCGGTCATAGCCGAATACCACTGTCTCCGGGCTGTGGGCGTCGGCGGTGAGGATCACCGCTCCCCCCATGGCCCGCCACTCCCGCAGGAGGAACAGCGCCGGATAGGGCTCGTCCCGGTAGCCCCGGGAGACGGCACCAGTGTTGATCTCCAGCAGCGTGACGTCCGGGTCCGCGTGGTGCAGGGCCTCCAGTGCGGCGCGGCGATAGCGGGGATCGTCCTCGTCAAAAAAGGCGTTCCCCCGGTTCAGCTTGGTCACCAGATCGATGTGGCCCAGGATCGTGGGCCGCCGGTCCGCCATGGCGGACACCCGGCGGAAATACTCCTCTGCCAGGGCCAGCATGTCGCCGCCGAACATCTGGTCCCGTCCGGCGGTCAGCCGCTCCGCGTCCCAGTCGACCGCGTGGAAGGCCCCGGTCTCCGGGTCCCGCAGGTGATGGACGGAGCCGATCCAGTAGTCCGCCCAGTCCGGCACGCTCTGGGCCGAGCAGCTGTCCTGCTCGATGCCCAGCAGCACCTCCATCCGGCCCTCATATTCCGCCCGGAGGGCCAGCACCTGCCGCCGGTACTCCGCCGGGTCCTCCGGCAGGACATTGCCCGCGTCATAGGGGATGGGGGTGTGGCTGTGGCCGGAGGCGCCGAAGAACCTCACCCCCGCCGCATACGCTGCGGCGGCCATCTCCGCCAGGGTGCCCTTTCCGTCGCACAGGCAGGAGTGGGTGTGGACAGAGCAAAGCGTGGGCGTCAGGCTCATTGCATCCGCTCCTGCTTGACCTTGTGGTCGATGACGTGGCGCTTCTCCAGCTCCCGGGTGATATCCTCCACGGTGATGCCCATCTGGACCATGAGGACCATCACATGATAGGTCAGGTCCGCGATCTCGTAGACGGTCTCCGCCTTGTCCTCCTTGCGGCCGCCGATGATGACCTCCGTGCACTCCTCGCCCACCTTTTTGAGGATCTTGTCCAGGCCCTTGTCAAAGAGGTAGGTGGTGTAGCTGCCCTCCTTGGGCTCCGTCTTGCGGCCCTGGATCAGGCGGTACAGGCCCTCGTAGCTGAACTGTTTCAGCTCCTCGGACAGGTAGACCGGCTGGAAGAAGCAGCTCTCCGCGCCGGTGTGGCAGGCGGGGCCGTCCTTCACCACCTCCACCACCAGGGCGTCGGCGTCGCAGTCGGCGGTGATGGACACCACATGCTGGACGTTGCCGCTGGTCTCGCCCTTGCGCCAGAGCTCCTGGCGGCTCCGGGACCAGAAGCAGGTCCGGCCCTCGTCGATGGTGATGGCCAGGCTCTCCGCGTTCATGTAGGCCAGGGTCAGGACCTCCTTGGTGTAGTGGTCCTGGACGATGGCGGGGATGAGGCCGTTGGCGTCAAATTTCAGTTCCTTTGTTTCCATAGTGGCGTTCCTTTCGTTTCCTGGATAATGGTGCCCGTGGGGCCTCACAGCCGCATCTCCACGCCCCGGGCGCGCAGATACCGTTTCAGTTCCTTGATGTCCACCTGTTTCGTGTGGAAGATGGAGGCGGCCAGCCCCGCGTCGATGCCGGGGTGGGTGAAGAGCTCGGCGAAGTCCTCCATCTTTCCCGCGCCGCCGCTGGCGATGATGGGCACGTTCACCCGCTGCGCCAGGGCGTCCAGCATCTCCAGGTCAAAGCCCTGCTTCACGCCGTCGGTGTCGATGGAGTTCAGCACGATCTCCCCGGCGCCGTCCCCCACGCCCCGGACGGCCCACTCCATGGCGTCGATGCCGGTGTCCTCCCGGCCGCCCTTGGCGAAGAGGCGGAACCGGCCGTCCACCCTTTTTACGTCCATGGAGAGCACCACGCACTGGTCGCCGTACTTCTTTGCCGCCGCGCCGATGATGGAGGGATCCGCGATGGCGCCGGAGTTGACGCACACCTTGTCGGCCCCGCACTTGAGGACCCGGTCGAAGTCCTCCAGGGTCCGGATGCCGCCTCCCACCGTCAGGGGGATAAAGATCTCCGAGGCCACCCGCCGCAGGATGTCCGTGAACAGGTTCCGGCCCTCCGCGGAGGCGGTGATGTCGTAGAACACCAGCTCGTCCGCCCCGGATTCATTGTAGAACCGGGCCATCTCCACCGGGTCCGCCATGTCCCGGAGGCCCTCGAAGTTGGTCCCCTTCACCACCCGGCCGTCCTTCACGTCCAGGCAGGGGATGATCCGCTTGGCTAACACGCGCCCACCTCCCGGATGACAGTTTTCAAATCCAGCCGGCCGGTGTACAGCGCCTTGCCCAGAATGGCGGCCTTTATCCCGATCCGCTGGAGCTCCTTCAGCTCTTCGATGGAGCTGACACCGCCGGAGGCGGTGATGTCCAGGCCGTCGATCTCCGCCAGCTCCCGGTAGAGGTCCAGGTTGGTGCCCGCCTCCGCCCCGTCCCGGCTGATGTCCGTGTAGATGACGGTCTTCACGCCGGCATCCCGGAGGCGGCGGCAGAAGTCCACGCCCTTTTCCGCGGACAGCTCCTTCCACCCGCTGACGGCCACATAGCCGTCCCGGGCGTCCACGCCCACGGCGATGCGGTCGCCGTATTTTTCTGCCATCCGCTCCGTGAAGGCGAAGTCCTTCACCGCGATGGTGCCCAGGATGCACCGGCCCACCCCCAGGTCCAGATAGCGGCGGATGCGGTCCTCGTCCCGGATGCCGCCGCCCACCTCGATATAGAGGCCGCCCTGCTCGGCGATGGCGGCGACGGCGTCAAAGTTGGCCAGGGTGCCGTCCCGGGCGCCGTCCAGATCCACCACGTGGAGGTACCTGGCTCCGGCGGCCAGAAAGTCCCGGGCCACGGCGCAGGGGTCCTGGGCGTAGACCGTCTCTCTGTCATAGTCCCCCTGGTACAGGCGGACCACCTGTCCGCCCCGCAGGTCGATGGCGGGGAAGATCTGCATGGCTTTGTCCCCTCCGTTTCTCATAGATGTTCCTTGCAGGCAAGCTCCGCCGCCTCCAGCCGGAGGACGCACACCGCGTCCACCGCCCCGTCCGGGAAGGTCCAGTCCTCCCGGCCGGTGGCCTGGCGCATGACGGCGGCCAGGCCCCGGCGCTTCTCCGCCGCGGTCTCCACCACGCGGATGGGCCCCTCTCCGATGACGCTGCGGAACGCGGCGGTGTAGCCGCAGGCCTCCTCCGCCCCCTGGAGGGCGTAGCCGGCGTCCAGCTCAAAGCCGGCCCAGCCGTTCTGCCGCACCAGATCCGCCTTCCGGCCCTCGCCGGCGCCGTGGATATAGAACACGTGGCGGCCGTTCTCCAGCACGTGGCCGAAGTTCACCGGCACCACATAGACGCCCTTCCCGTCCTGAAGGCCCAGCCGCAGCACCTGGCACCCGCCGATGACCGCGCTGATCTTCTCCGGGTCCGTGACGGCCCGGTCCTGTCTTCTCATAGGTCTCATGGCTCTCCCTCACAGTTCGCCGAAGGCTTTCAGCAGCCGCAGCCCCGTGTCCCCGGACTTCTCCGGGTGGAACTGGGTGCCCCAGACGTTCCCCCGGCGGACCACGCCGGTGACATCCACATCTCCGTACCGGGACACCGCCAGGGTGCTCGGGCGGCAGTCCCTGGCGTAGTAGCTGTGGACATAGTAGACGTACTCCCCGTCCTCCACATACCGGAAGAGGGGATCGTCCCTCAAAATACGCAGGCTGTTCCAGCCCATGTGGGGGACCTTCAGCGCCCGGTCCGTCAGGTCCTGCCGCAGGTCCGCCACCTGGCCGGGCACCAGGCCCAATCCGGGGTGCTCCCCGTACTCGAAGCTCCGGTCAAAGAGCAGCTGCATCCCAAGGCAGATGCCGAGGAGCGGCTTCCGCTCCGCCTCCTCCAGCAGCACCGGCACCAGGCCGGTGTCGTCCAGCTTTTTCCTGGCGTCACCGAAGGCGCCCACGCCGGGGAGGATGATCCTGTCCGCCGCCTGGAGGCGGACGGCGTCGCCGGTGACCTCCGCCGCAAGGCCCAGGGCCTTCAGGCTGGACACCAGGGAAAACAGGTTCCCCACGCCGTAATCCACAATGGCGATCATTTACAGCACACCTTTCGTGCTGGGAATTTCATCCCGGTGTTTTTCGTCCATGGCCGCGGCCATCTTCAGCGCCCGGCCCGCGCCCTTGAACACCGCCTCCAGAATATGGTGGGTGTTCTCTCCGGCCAGGAGCCGGATGTGGAGGGCCATGGGGCACTCCCGGACGAAGGCCAGCCAGAACTCCCTGGCAAGCTCCGTGTCGAAGTCCCCCACCTTCTGGGCGGGCAGGTCCACGGCCCAGCCCAGATAGTCCCGGCCGGAGAGGTCGCAGGCGATGAGCACCAGCGTCTCGTCCATGGGCAGCAGGAACTGGCCGTAGCGGGCGATGCCCCGCTTGTCCCCCAGGGCCTCCGCAAAAGCCCTGCCCAGGCAGATGCCGGTGTCCTCCACCGTGTGGTGGCCGTCCACCTGGGTGTCCCCTTGACAGCGGACCGTCAGGTCAAAGTCCCCGTGGCGGGCGAACAGGGTCAGCATGTGGTCCAGGAACCCCACGCCGGTGGCGATGTCGGCCTTTCCGGTGCCGTCCAGCTCCAGGGAGAGCTGGATCCGGGTCTCCCGGGTATCCCGCTTGATGTCGGCAGTCCGCATACGCGCTCCCTCCTTTACAGCCATTCCAGGAGGGCGGTCAGCTCCTCCACCAGGGTCTCCATCTGCTCCATGGAGCCGATGGTGATGCGGACATAGTCCCGGATGCGGTCCGCGTCGAACCAGCGGACCAGGATGCCGTTCTCCTTCAGCTTCCGGTACAGGGTCTCGCCGGGCAGTTGCTGGTGCTTGGCAAAGACGAAGTTGGCCTGGGAGGGCAGCACGGTGAAGCCCAGGTTCTCCAGCTCGCCCACGGTCCAGGCCCGGGTCTGCCGGATGGCGGCGGTGCAGGCGGCGAAGTACGCCTCGTCCGCCACGGCGGCGGCACCGGCGGCCATGGACAGGCGGTTGACGTTGTAGGGGTGGAAGCTGTACTTCACCCGGTTCAGGTCCGCGATCAGCTCGGGGCTGCCCAGGGCGTAACCCACCCGGCCGCCGGCCAGGGACCGGCTCTTGGACATGGTCTGGGTCACCAGAAGGTTGTCGTACCGGTAGATCATGGGCACGCAGCTCTCAGCGCCAAAGTCCACATACGCCTCGTCCACGATGACCACTCGGTCCGGGTCCGCCTCCAGCAGACGCTGGATGTCCGCCCGGGGCACGGCCATGCCGGTGGGGGCGTTGGGGTTGGCGATGACGATGGTGCCGGGGAAGTCCATGTAGTCGTCCACGTTCAGGGTGAAGTCCTCCCGCAGGGGGATCACCTTCACATCCAGGCCGAACAGCGCGGCCTGAGACTTATAGAACCCGTAGGTGATGTCCGCGTAGGCCACGGGCCGCCCCTCCCCGCAGAAGGCCCGGAAGGCGAAGGCCAGCACCTCGTCGGAGCCGTTGCCCGCCAGGACGTTCTCGGCCTTCAGCTCATAGCGGCGGGCGATGGCCTCGGTGAGAGAGGCGCAGGCGGGGTCGGAATACAGGTTCAGCTTCAGGATCTCCGCCCGGTTGATGGCCTTGAGGACCCTGGGGGACGGGGGGAAGGGGCTCTCGTTGGTGTTGAGCTTGATGTACTGCTGATCCTGGGGCTGCTCGCCGGGGGTGTAGGGGGCAAGGCGCTCCGCCTCCTGGGAGATCCAGCGGCTCATGGGGTCACTCTCCTTTCGTTTTCGTGCGGATCAGGGCGGAGCGGGCGTGGCCGCGGAGGCCCTCCCGCTCGGCGAAGTCCGCGATCCGGGGCGCGACCTGGGCCAGCGCCTCCCGGCTGTAGTAGATGAACTGGGTCTTTTTCACAAAGTCGTCCACGCTCAGGGGACTGGAGAAGCGGGCAGTGCCGGACGTGGGCAGGGTGTGGTTGGGCCCCGCGAAGTAGTCCCCCAGGGCCTCCGGGGCGTACCGCCCCAGAAAGACGCTGCCGGCGTTGTGGATCAGGGGCAGCAGGGCGAAGGGGTCCTCCACGCACAGCTCCAGATGCTCCGGGGCGATGCGGTCCGCGGCGGCGGCCGCCTCCTTCAGATCTCGTGTCACCAGGATCTTGCCGTTGTCCTCGATGGCCCGCCGGGCCACGGACTGCCGGGGCAGGTCCGCCAGCTGGCGCTCCACCTCTCTCTGGACCGCCTCCGCCAGGGGGCGGCTGTCCGTCACCAGCACGGCGGTGGAGCGGACGTCGTGCTCCGCCTGGGAGAGGAGGTCCGCCGCCGCCCAGGCCGGGTCGGTGTTCCCGTCCGAGAGCACCAGGATCTCGCTGGGGCCGGCGATCATGTCGATGGCCACCCGGCCGAACACCTTCCGCTTGGCGGTGGCCACGAAGATGCCGCCGGGGCCCACGATCTTGTCCACCGCCGGCACGGTCTCCGTGCCGTAGGCCAGGGCCGCCACCGCCTGTGCGCCGCCGATCTTAAAGACCCGGTCCGCACCGGCGATCTTCGCCGCCGCCAGGGCCTCGGGGCTGACGGCGCCGTCCCTGTCCGGCGGGGTCACCACCACGATCTCCCTCACGCCGGCGATCTTCGCCGGGATCACGTTCATCAGGATCGTGGAGGGGAAGGCCGCCGGGCTCCCCGGCACGCAGATGCCCACCTTCTCAATGGGGGTGTACCGCTGGCCCAGCACCACGCCGGGCCGGTCCGTCAGCACCGTGTCCCGGCGGACCTGGGTCTCGTGGAAGCGGCGGATGTTGTCCGCCGAGAGCCGCAGCGTCTCCCGGAAGTCCCCGTCCAGGCTGTCCCAGGCCGCGTCGATCTCCTCCCGCGTCACCTCGAACCGGTCCAGTGCCACGCCGTTGAACTGCTCCGTATAGGCCCGCACCGCCGCGTCTCCCCGGGCGCGGACATCCCGCAGGATGGCGTCCACGGCGGCACTGACATCCTCCTCCGCCTGGATATCCCGGCTGAGCAGGGCCGCCGGGTCCAGCCGGTCCGCCTCGTAAATGGGGATCACTGCTCCGTCACCTCCCTGAGTCTTTTCAAAAGGGTCTCGATCTCCCGGTGCTTGAACTGGTAGCTGGCCCGGTTGGCGATGAACCGGGCGGAGATGGGCATGAACTCCGTCAGCACCTTCAGGTCATTCTCCCGCAGGGTGGTGCCGGTCTCCACGATGTCCACGATCACGTCGGAAAGGCCCAGGATGGGGGCCAGCTCGATGGAGCCGTTGAGCTGGATGATGTCGATGTCCCGGCCCTGGGCGGCGTAGTACCGCTTGGCGATGTTGACGAATTTCGTGGCCACCCGCAGCGTCCGGCTGGGGTCCTCGGCAAAGTCCCTGGGCCCGGCCACGCACATGCGGCACTTGCCCAGGCCCGTGTCCAGCAGCTCGTACACATCCGCGCCGGACTCGGTCAGGATGTCCTTGCCCACGATGCCGATGTCCGCCGCGCCGTGCTCCACATAGATGGCCACGTCGCTGGGCTTCACCAGAAAATAGCGGATGCCGGCCTTCCGGTTCTCCACCACCAGCTTGCGGGTGTCGGCGTAATTCTCCGGACAGCCGTAGCCCACGCCGGCCAGAAGGTCATAGACCTTGTCCCCCAGGCGGCCCTTGGGCAGGGCCACGTTCAGCATCACCGGCCCCTCCGGCGTCTCCGCCGGAGCGTCGGAGAGCCGGTCCAGCTCGTCTAAGTACAGTGCGAAGCCGATGGCCCGGGCGCCGGGGCGGAACTGCGCCGCCAGGGGGTCATACTGCCCGCCCCGGAGCACCGCCCGGGGGAGGCCCGCCAGATACCCCTGGAGCACCAGGCCGTTGTAGTACTCCATGTCGTTGACCAGGGACAGGTCGATCTTCCAGTTCTCCGTCTGGCCGCCGTCCTCCAGCGCCTGGCACAGCCGTCCCAGCTCCTCCAGGGCCGCGCCCATGGGGGCGTTGAGGGCCAGGGGCTCCGCGGCGGCGAGGACCTCCCGCCAGGGGCCCGCCAGTTCTCCCAGGCGGCAGAGGGCGTCCGTCCCCTGCCGGGACAGGCCGGCGGCCTCGGCGGTCCTCCGCAGCTCGTGGACGTTCTTGTCCCGGATGCAGGTGAGGAGCTTCGGCCGCACCGCCTCCCCGGCGCCCACGGCGTCAAAGAGGCCGGTGACGAAGCCCATGTGGCTGATCTCCAGTACGGCTTCCCGCTCCGTCAGGGCCAGGCTCCGCAGGGCCAGGGACACCACCTGGGCCGCGGCCGCGCCGTCCACGGCGCCGATGCACTCCAGGCCCATCTGGCTGATCTCCCGGAAGGTGTGGCTCTCCTGGCTGGGGCGGTAGACGTTCTCCTGGTAGTAGTACCGGCCGCAGCCGCCCGGCGCCACCTGGGCGTTCTTGGCGATGGAGAGGGTCACGTCCGGCTTCAGCGCCAGCAGCCGGCCGTCCAGGTCCGTGAAGGTGATGACCTGCTCACTGGACAAAAAGCGGCGGTTCTCCTGGTACAGCCCGTACTCCTCGAACCGGCCCATGTGGTATTTTTGAAAGCCCTCCCGCTCGTAGAGCAGCCGCAGCTGCAGGGCCGCCCGCTCCTGGGGCCGCAGAACGTTCAGATCCAATTCCATGGGGAACTCTCCTCCCGGCGGGCCGGAGCCCGCATTGATTTCAGGGTCTATTTTACTTTATTTTATTAGCAAAGTAAAGCGGTAATTCGGTAATAAGTGAAATTCTGCCCTTTGCACAAAGGCCGCGAAAAAACGGACTGGGATACAGGGAGATTTTACACCCTGTATCCCGGTTTTGCAATCACTCTTCCAGTGCCACTGTATACGTAAAGGAGAGGTGGTTTTCCTCCCTGGCCGGCCACCAGCCGTAATAGCTGTCATAGAGGAGCCCTGTCTGCTCCACCTGCGCCGTGATGACCGCACCGGACTGGCGGAGCGTGAAGCCGTGCTCCCAGTCCGCCCGGGACAGCTCGTCCAGCTGATCCTGCCGCTGCCACGACCAGAAGGGGGCCTCCTCCCGGCCCCAGGTCAGGGCCATCACGATCCGGGGCACGTACTGCTCCGGCGTCTCGATGTGCGTCTCTATATTCCGGACGGAACCGGTCAGTGAGACGGCGGTGATGCGGCCGTCCTCCCGGGTATAGTGAAATATCTTGGCATCGTCCCAGGGGTTGGTCTCCAGCAGGTCCTCCAGAGAGATCGTTATCTGATTCCCCGCCTGAGGCCGGTCCGGCCACTGGCCCGCCTCGTCCAGATACGTTCTGCCGTCAAAGCCCAGATACGAGGCCTGGCGGTTGTAGTTCTCCGCGAACTCCGCCACCGTCAGATCCCCCTTGTTGGGCGGCAGCTGGCAGGCGCTGTTGACGGCCTCCCCCGCCGTCAGGGCCAGGGCCGCAGCCAGAGCCATCCAGAGGATGCAGCGGGCCCGGAAAGGCTTTGCAAAGTAGGCCACGCCGTCGTCCCAAGGCTGAGGTTCTCCGTTCCTGCAGCGAAGCCAGGACCGCACCATCTGCACCAGGGACCAGATGGGGATGAAGAAGCCGCGGCCCTGCCACATCATCAAAACATATCGGCTGAGCCCCTCACTGTAGGGGAGGGGCTTCCCGTCCGGGCCGGTCAGCCGCATCCCCAGCAGGGCCTTGCCCGGCGTGGTGCCGAAGATTCGCAGGGACAGCGGCTCCAGAAACGCCAGCAGGACTGTCGCGGCGAGGCTGGCGCCCAGGCTGCTTACCATGCCTGGATTGATCCCGGCCAGACACATTCCCGCGATCAGCGCCAGGATCATCAGAAACTCATCAAACAACCGGGCGAAGAACCGCCGGAAGGCGCTGTGTACCGTGGGCAGGGTATCCGCCTCTGGCAGCTCCGCCGGGACGGCCCGCCACCACAGGCCGCCCTCCCCCTCTGGCAGGGCCGGGGCATCCAGATCCGCCAGATACCTCCCCGGGTCCAGGGCGGCGTAGGTGGCCCCCGTCCGCCGCAGGTCGCCGCACACCTGCCGTACCCGTTCCAGCGACGCCTGTTCGCCGCCCAGCTCCGCCAGGCGCCGGTCCAGGACGGCGGTCAGGTCCGCCTTCCCCGCCCCCAGGGCCCGGAGCTCCTCGACGGATACCCCCAGCCGCCGCAGGAGCTTGATCTTCTCCAGCGTCCGCAGGTCCTCCTCGCTGTAGTCCCGGTAACCGTTGCCCCGCCGGGCCGGGGTCAGCAGCCCCTCCGCCTCGTAGTAGCGGATATTGGCCCGTGGCACGCCGGACCGGGATTCCATCTCCTTGCTGGTCATGTCACCGCCTCCTTTGGCCCCAGGGTAAACCATCAAGGGACTTGACAGTCAAGTCTTTTTTTCAAAAAAGCGGAGATCCGCCGCCCGCGGGCGGCTGGACAACGCCCGCCGCCTCTGGTACAATCAGTGTATCATCTCCGCCGGGGCTCCGCAAGACCGCCGGCGGCCCAAGGAGGAATTTGCGTATGCTCACACGCTCGGAGAACTGCCCCCGCCGGGACGCCTGCGTCCAGAACGGCAAGGGTCTGATCCACATGAAGGACCTGACGGACAAGAAGGGCCTCTATGACCACGGGCGGCTGTTCGCCCACGTGACCGTGGACCCCGGCTGCTCCATCGGCGACCACCCCCACGACCACGAGACGGAGTTCTACTACATCATCAAGGGCGAGGCGGTGTTCAACGACAACGGCGCCGAGGTGACCGTCCGGCCCGGGGACATCTGCGCCACCGGCTACGGCGAGGTCCACGGCCTGGAGAACCGGGGCACCGAGCCCGTGGAGCTCATCGCCCTGATCGTTCAGGAATAAGTCCCCAAAAGGGCGGCCCCCCGGCCGCCTTTTTCCTGCCCTGAAAAAAATATCCCCGTTCCCTGAAAGTTTTTTCCCCGCCGGATCGTACCTTAGGTGAGAGCGCTCCAAAGGAGTTGAGACACATGGACTATATGGAACAGGCGGAGCGGCTGGCCAGGACCTATGCCGACCCCATCCTCCGCCTCAGCTACACCTATCTGAAAAACACCCACGACGCCCAGGACATCTGCCAGACGGTGTTCGTGAAGCTGCTGACGGAGCCCCGGGAATTCGAGAGCCCGGAGCACGAGCGGGCCTACATCCTGCGGATGGCGGCCAACGCCTGCAAGGACCTGCTGAAGAGCCCCTGGCGCCAGCGGTCCGAATCCCTGGACGAGGGACTGCAGGTCCCGGCGCCGGAGGCGGCGGACGGGTCCGTGCTGGAGGCTGTGGAGCAGCTGCCGCCCCTCTACCGGGCCGTCATCTACCTCTTCTACTATGAGGGGTATCAGGCGGCGGAGATCGGGAAGATCCTGGGCCTGCCCACCGCCACCGTCCACACCCGGCTCTCCCGGGGGCGGGCGAAGCTGAAAGAACTTTTGGGAGGATACGGCTATGAACAGTCAGTTTGAATATCAGGAGGCCCTGAACGGCCTGCACTTTACCGATGAACAGAAGGCCGCCATCGCCCGGCGGGCCGCCGAGGCGGCGGCGCGGCAGACCCGGACCGCCCAGCGCCCCCGCCGCCGTCCCATCCGGCGGACGGTCCTCATCGCCGCCTGTCTGGTGCTGGCCCTGACGGCCACCGCCGGCGCCACCGGCGTGCTGAAGTCCGCGGTGGAGGTGTTCTCGCCCCTCTTCGGCGGCGCCCCCGCCCAGACGGAGATCATCGACCAGATCGGCTATCCCGTGGGCGCCTCTGACACCGACAACGGCGTCACCGTCACCGCCGACGCCGTCATGGGCGACGCGTACAACGCGGTCATCGTCTACACCATCAGCCGGGATGACGGCATGGCCCTTCTGCCGGAGGGCACCAGCGGCGATATGCTGCTGGTCCGCGGCAACGGCACGGATCTGAACGTTCTGGGCGGCGCTCACGGCGGCAGCCACTTCGTGGTGGAGGATCCGGCGGCCAGCTCCATCCAGCTGGTGGAGACCATCAGTGCCGACGTGCCCATCAACGACTGCACCGCCACCGGCGTGTTCGAGGACATCTGCAAGTGGGACGAGGCCACCGGCGAGGCCGTGCCCGTCATCGAGGGAAAGTGGAAGGTCAAGTTCCAGATGGCCTATGAGGACAGCTCCGTCACCCTGGGGAATGGCGAGACCTTTGTCCAGAACGGCATGACCTTCACCATCGACTCCATCTCCCTCTCCCCCGTGGCCTATCAGGTCAACTACACCGTGGACAGTGAGGCGGTGTGGAGCGACAGCGGCAGCGGCAAGCAGAGTGAGGAGGACCGGCTCACCACGGAGCGGTACTTCGAGAATGTGGAGATCCTGCTGACCCTCACCGACGGCACGGTGTTGGACCTCTCCAACGCCGGCGGCTCCATCGGCCCGGAGGACGGCGTCACCGTCTGCTCCAAGGGCGAGACCTTCTCCCAGGTGGTCC
>CALWOF010000031.1 GCA_944382995.1 uncultured Oscillospiraceae bacterium
GGCGGGGAGGACCTGCTGGCCGCCCGTCCCGGCCAGACGGTGGAGGCCACTGTGAAATTCCAGGACTCCGCCCGCCTGCGGGAGGACACCATCACCAACTTCACCTCCAAGGGGGTGTTCCTGCTGGCCTACCAGCGGGGAGACGCGGCGGTGTACAGCGAGGGCTCCGCCGGCTCGCCCCGGTGGTGGCCGGCCCTGGCGGCCCGGGCCATGCAGCAGCGCATCGGGGAGCTGTTCTCCGGTGACGCCGGCGGCTTCCTCAACGCCATCCTCACGGGGGACAAGACCGGGCTGTCGGAGGAGGCGTCCTCGGATCTGTCCGAGGCGGGCCTGAGCCACATCCTGGCGGTGTCCGGCATGCACTGCGGCTTTTTGATGACGCTGGTGCTGCTCTTCACCGGCAGCCACCGCCGCCGGCTGGTGGCGGGACTGGGCGTGCCCATCCTGGTGTTCTACGCCCTCCTGACCGGGGCCAGCCCCTCTGTGGTGCGGGCCTGCGTCATGCTGCTGTTCGTGCTGGCGGCGCCCCTCTTCGGGCGGGACAGCGACCCGCCCACCACCATGTTCGCCGCCCTGTTCTGCATTCTGCTGGCGAACCCCTTCGCCGCGGCATCTGTCAGCCTGCAGCTGTCCTTCGGAGCGGTGGCGGGCCTCCTGTGGCTGACGCCCAGGGTCCACGGGCTGCTGCTGGGGGACCGTCCGCGGGGAAAGCTGTACCGGCTGCTCTCGTCCAGCGTCTCCTCCACTGTGGGAGCCTTGGTGTTCACGGTGCCGCTGTGCGCGGTGTACTTCGGCTCCGTGGTGCTGATCTCTCCGGTCAGCAATCTGCTGTGCCTGACCGCCTCCAGCGCCGTGTTCATGCTGGGGCTGCTGGCAGTGCTGGTGAGCTTCCTCCTCCCGCCCCTGGGGGCGGTGATCGGCTTCGCACCGTCCCTGCTGGCGGAGTATATCCTGTGGGTGTCCGGCCTGCTCGCCGCCATCCCACACCACGCGGTGTACCTCACCAACCCCTATGTAAAGTACTGGCTGGGGTTCGTGTACATGCTGTTTGGCTCCGCGTACCTCTTGCGGCCCAAGGCGCGGAGGAAGTACGCCCTGGCGGCTGTCCTCTCGGTGCTCTCCCTGGCGGTCACGGTGGGTCTGGGCGGGCCCCACTACACCCGCAGCGGCCTGGATGTCTACGTGCTGGACGTGGGGCAGGGAGAGAGCGTGCTGCTGACCTCCGGCGAACAGTTCGCCCTGGTGGACTGCGGCAGCCGCAACAGCTGGTACGATGCCGGCGGCATCGCGGCGGACCACCTGGCCACCATGGGCTGCGGGACGCTGGACTATCTGATCCTGACCCACTATGACTACGACCACGTCTCCGGCGTGGAGAAGCTGCTCTCCCGGGTGCGGGTGGGGACGCTCCTGCTGCCGGACGTGGAGGACGACGCGGGGATGCGGCTCCGGGTGGAGCTGGCCGCCGCCTCCCACGGCGCGGAGGTCCGGTATGTGGAGGCGGAGACGGACTTTCCCCTGGGGGAGAGCGGCCTTACCGTCTATCCGCCGGCGGCGGAGGGCGGGGACAACGAGCGGTGTCTGGCCATCCTCTGCACCCGGGGCGACTACGACCTGCTCATCACCGGCGACATGGACATGGCCGCCGAGCGGCAGCTGATCGCCACTTACGGCCTGCCGGACATCGAGACGCTGGTGGTGGGCCACCACGGCTCCAGGTCCTCCACCTCGGAGGAGCTGCTGGAGGCCCTGACGCCGGAGACCGCTGTCATCAGCGTGGGGGACAACAGCTACGGCCACCCGGCGGAGGACGCGCTCCGCCGTCTGGTGCTCTCGGATGTGGAGATCTTCCGGACGGACAAGCAGGGCACCGTCCATCTATCTGTGAATTGAGGTATCGGACCCATGGCATATACGAAAAAGCCCCCGAAGGCCAGCGAGGCCTTCCAGAAATTCAAAAGCGACCTGGCCGCCGGCCGGATCGGGAACGCCTATATCTTCTGCGGGGAGGAGACCTATCTCCGGGAGCACTATCTCAAGGACCTGCGGGATCGGCTGATCCCCGCCGGGTTCGAGGAGTTCAACTACCACACGCTGGACGGGAAGGACCTGACGGCGGAGCTCCTGGCCGAGACGGCGGAGGCCATGCCCATGATCTCGGAGCGGACGCTGATCGTTGCGTCGGACTTTGACATCTTCAAGCTGAACGAGGACCAGCGGGAGAAGCTCATCGCCTTTCTGGAGGATATCCCGCCCTACTGCTGCGTGGTGTTCGTGTACGACACGGTGGACTACAAGCCCAACCGCACCATGAAGAAGCTGTACAAGGCCGTCACCGACCACGTGGAGGTGGTGGAGTTCCGCCCGGCGGACAACAGCGATCTGGTGGCCTGGATCGCCCGGCACTTCCGCGCCCTGGGGAAGGACATCGACCGTCAGACGGCGGAGTACATGATCTTCCTGTGCGGCGGCTTGATGACAGGCCTTCTGCCGGAGATCCAGAAGACCGCCGCCTACGCCAAGGGGAAGGCCGTCACACAGAGGGACATCGACGCGGTGGCGGACCCGGTGCTCTCGGCGGAGGTGTTCAAGCTCTCCGATGCGGTGCTGGCCGGGGACTATGACAAGGCGGCCCGCATCCTGGGGGACCTGCTGAAGCTGCAGACGGAGCCCATCGTGATCCTGGCGGCACTGGGCAGTCAGCTGCGGCGGATCTACACAGCCCGCATGGCCATCGACAGCGGCAAGGACCGCTACTGGCTCATGGAGCTCTGGGAGATGAAGAGCGACTACCCGGCAAAGCTCCTGCTCTCCGCCGCCAAAAAGACCACCGCCGCCTGGTGCGCCGATGCGGTGAAGATGTGCCAGGTGCTGGACCGGCGGATGAAGAGCGAGCGGGGCATGGACGCCGTGGGCGAGCTGAAGCTGCTGCTGGTGCGGCTGGGGGCGCAGCGGCGATGAAAAGGATCAGAGAGGTCATCGTGGTGGAGGGCCGCTACGACAAGAATACCATCAGCCAGGTGGTGGACGCCGCCGTCGTCACCCTGGGGGGCTTCGCCGTGTTCAACGACCGGGAGAAGCTCTCCTTCCTCCGGCGTCTGGCGGAGGAGCGGGGGCTCATCGTCCTGACCGACAGCGACGGCGCCGGCTTTGTCATCCGCAATTACCTGAAGGGCGCCCTGCCCCGGGACCGGGTGAAGCAGGCCTATATTCCCGACATCCCCGGTAAGGAGCGCCGCAAGCGCTCCCCCGGCAAGGAGGGCAAGCTGGGGGTGGAGGGCATGAAGTCCGCCGTACTGCTGGAGGCCCTCCGCCGGGCCGGCGCCACCTTTGAGGATGAGGCGCCGGCGGTGGAGCGGGGGGAGCCCATCACCAAGGCGGACCTCTATGCCCTGGGCCTCACCGGCGGAACAGGCAGCGCCGAGCGGCGGCAGGTCCTGCTGCGGCGGCTGGACCTGCCGGAGCACCTGACGCCCAACGCCATGCTGGAGGCGCTGAACCTCCTCTACGACCGGGCGTCGTTCCTGGCCCTGGCCGGCGGGGAGGAGACCTGAGCCCGCGACAGGATTCGACAGGTTTTTCTGCCGGGCGGTGCTAAAATTCTTCCATCCCTGTGATATTCAGACGGGAGGGGGAGATGGAGGTGCAGGTCTGCCTCGTGGGGAGCCGGCTCTGCTGCGGTGTGCCGGTGGATTACTTTCTTCTGGTGGAGGAGCGGGAGACCCGCTGGGCGCATTACGGCATCTGTGTGGAGAGCGGCGGCGAGCGGACGGTGATCCCGGCGATCACCGTCTCACAGCCTGGGATCTTATCGCTGCTGTCCAGGCTGATGCACGGGGGCGTGACGCCTGTGGCGGCGCGGGACGTGGTGGAGGACTGGCTGCTGGAATAGACCTCCGCCGGAGAGAGGGCCGGAGGACGCCGGACAGGCGCCCTCCGGCCCTCTGCCGCACTTGACGAAATCCGCAAAGCGGTGTAGTATGTTAACGCTGAGCCGCCTTTTCGTCCGGCCCGGACGGAAAGACGCACGAAATCGTTTTACATCAGCGCGCATGCGCGATCAGAAAGGGAGAAAGTTATGCACTGCGTGAGCAATATCCGCGACGACCTGTACTGGCTGGGCGCCTCCGACCGGCGGCTCGCCAAATTCGAGAGCGTCTATCCCATCCCCCGGGGCGTCAGCTACAACGCCTATCTGGTGCTGGATGAGAAGACCGTCCTGCTGGACACAGTGGACAGAGCTGTGGGCGAGCGGTTCCTGGAGAATCTGGAGTTTGCCCTGGCGGGCCGTCCCCTGGACTATGTGGTGGTCGACCACATGGAGCCGGACCACTGCGCCACCCTGGGCGAGGTCCTGCGCCGCTGGCCGGATGCCCAGGTGGTCGCCAACGCCAAGACCGTGCCCATGATCGGCCAGTTCTTCGACTGCGACATCTCCGGCCGCACCGTGGTGGTGAAGGAGGGGGACACCCTCTGCACCGGCCGCCATACCTTCACCTTCGTCATGGCCCCCATGGTCCACTGGCCGGAGGTGATGGTGACCTATGACTCCACCTACAAGGTCCTGTTCTCCGCCGACGCATTCGGCACCTTCGGCGCCCTGAACGGCAACCTCTTTGCCGATCAGGTGGACTTTGCGCGGGACTGGCTGGACGATGCCCGCCGCTATTACACCAATATCGTGGGCAAGTACGGCGCCCAGGTCCAGTCCCTGCTGAAGCGGGCCGCCGGCCTGGACATCCAGATGATCTGCCCCCTCCACGGCCCCATCTGGAGGGAGAACATCGCCTGGTTCCTGGACAAGTACCAGCACTGGAGCACCTATACGCCGGAGGACAAGGCCGTGGCCGTCTTCTGCGGCTCCATCTACGGCCACACGGAGAATGCCGCCGAGATCCTGGCGTCCCGCCTGGCGGGCAAGGGCGTGCGGAACATCGCCTTCTACGACGTGTCCCACACCGATGTGTCCTATCTGATCAGCGAGGCCTTCCGGTGCAGCCATCTGGTTCTGGCCGCCCCTACATACAACGGGGAGATCTACACCCCCATGGAGGATTTCCTGCGGGATCTGGCCAACCACGGCCTCCGGGGCCGCACAGTGGCACTCATCGAGAACGGCACCTGGGCCGCCCGGTCCGGCATGCTGATGACCAAGCTCCTGGAGGGCATGAAGGATATGCGGGTGCTGGAGGGCACCGTGACTGTGAAGTCCGCGGTAAAGGAGGCCCAGCGCCGGAGCCTGGAGTCCCTGGCGGACACCATTGCCGACGAGATCCTCCACTGAGTGCGCTCATGAAAACAGGCTGCCTGCCGCGGATCGCGGCAGGCAGCTCTTCTTGTCCCGACGGGCCGAGCCATCCGGACAGGGAGGGAAAAAAGCACCCGCCGCGGGCAGCAGCGGGTGCTTACAATGTACCGAGCTTTTCCTTTACAGCAGCGTGACGCCGGCGGCCTCGCAGGTATCCAGGGTCTCCTTGTCCCACAGGCTCACCTGGACCTCGCCGATGTGGCAGGTGCCCAGCAGCAGCATGCACAGCCGGGACTGGCCGATGCCGCCGCCGATGGCCTCCGGCAGCTCCCCGTTCAGCAGCATCCGGTGGAAGGGGAGGGAGCGGCGGCTGTCGCAGCCGGCCAGGGTCAGCTGGCGGTCCAGGGCGGCGGCGTCCACCCGGATGCCCATGGAGGAGAGCTCAAAGCTCCGCTCCAGCACGGGGTTCCACATGAGGATGTCGCCGTTGAGCTCCCAGTCGTCATAGTCCGGAGCACGGCCGTCATGGCGCCGGCCGGAGGCCAGGGTCTTGCCGATCTGCATCAGGAACACGGTCCGGTGCTTGCGGCAGATCTCCGTCTCCCGCTCGCTGGGAGTCAGGTCGGGGAAGCGGTCCTCCAGCTCCTGGGTGGTGATGAAGTACACGTCCCGGTCCGGCTTGAAGGTCAGGACGGGGAAGGCGTTGCGCAGGGCGGCGGAGGTGTCGCAGATGGCGCCCACGATGTCCCGCACCGTCTCCTTCAGGTAGAGGGGGGTCCGGTCCTTGGGGGTGATGTGCTTCTCCCAATCCCACTGGTCCACATAGATGGAATGGAGGTTGTCCACCACCTCGTCCCGGCGGATGGCGTTCATATTGGTGTACAGGCCGGTGCCGGCGGGGAACTCATACCGCTTCAGGGCCAGGCGCTTCCACTTGGCCAGGGAGTGGACCACCTGCCCGTCGGTGCCCACGTCGGGGATATCGAAGGACACAGGGCGCTCCACACCGTTCAGGTCGTCGTTCAGGCCGGTCTTGCCGTCCACGAACAGGGGGGCGGAGACCCGGTGCAGATTCAGCCGCACGGCCAAGCTGTGCTGGAACTCCTGATGGATCAGCTCGATGGCCCGCTGGAGCTCGTTGTTGCTCAGGGGCATCCGGTAGCCGGCGGGGATGGTTACTTTGCTCATGGGAAACAATCCTTCCGTATAGTTTGATGGCTGCGGCGGTCAGGCCAGCTTTGCAAGGCCCAGCCGCAGGCGGCGCAGAGTCTCCTCCTTGCCGAGGATGTGGCAGATCTCCACGGCGCCGCCGGGGGTGACCAGCCTGCCGGCGGCGGCGATCCGCACCGGCCACATGAGGGTGGCGTTCTTCACGCCCAGCGTCTCCGCCAGGGCGATCAGGGTGTCGTGGACCGCGTCCGCCGTCCAGTCGCTGATGCCCTCCAGGGCGGGGATGGCGGCCTCCAGCATGGCCTTGGAGACCTCGGGGGTCGTCTTGGACTTCTTGTTGGTGAAGAACTCCACATCGTAGTCGGGAAGCTGGTCGAAGAAGTCCACCTTCTCCGGGATCTCCGTCAGCTTCTCACACCGGGCCTGGAGCAGGGCGGCCACGGCGTTCACATCGATGGCGGGATTTTTCACAGTCTCGCGGATATAGGGCTCCGCGGCTTTCGCGAAGTCCTCCGGCGCCATGGCGCGGAGATACGTGGCGTTGAAATAGGTGAGCTTGCCGATGTCGAAGATGGCGGGGGACTTGGAGATGCCGGCGATGTCAAAGGCCTCCACCAGCTCAGACAGGGAGAAGATCTCCTGCTCGCTCCGCTCCCCCTTGGGGGCCCAGCCCAGCAGGGCCACATAGTTCAAAATGGCCTCTGTCAGATAGCCCTGGGCCTTCAGGTCCTCGTAGGAGGGATCGCCGTGGCGCTTGGACATCTTGTTGTGCTGATCCCGCATGACGGGGGAGCAGTGGACGTAGGTGGGGATCTCCCAGCCAAAGGCCTCGTAGAGCAGGTTGTACTTGGGGGAGGAGGACAGGTACTCGCTGCCCCGGACCACATGGGTGATGCCCATCAGGTGGTCGTCGATGACGTTGGCGAAGTTGTAGGTGGGCAGGCCGTCCCGCTTCAGCAGCACCTGGTCGTCCAGCGTGCTGTTCTCCACGGTGATGTCGCCGAAGGACACGTCGTGGAAGGTGGTGGTGCCCTCATGGGGGATCTTCTGCCGGATCACATAGGGCTCTCCGGCCTCCACCCGCCGCTTTGCCTCGGCGGGGTCCAGGGACCGGCAGGGGTCCTCGCCCCGGTCAAAGTCGCCGGCGTCCTCCTCGGACTCCGTCTTTTCGCAGAAGCAGTAGTAGGCGGCGCCCTTCTCCACCAGCAGGTGGGCGTAGGGCTGGTACAGGTCCCGGCGCTCCGACTGGATATAGGGGCCCACGGGGCCGCCCACGTCCGGACCCTCGTCATGGGTGAGGCCGCACTCCGCCATGGTGCGGTAGATCACGTCCGTGGCGCCCTCCACCAGACGGCCCTGGTCCGTGTCCTCGATGCGCAGGATGAAGGTGCCGCCCGCGTGCCGGGCGATGAGCCAGGTGTACAGGGCCGTGCGCAGATTGCCCACGTGCATGTAGCCGGTGGGGGAGGGGGCGAACCGGGTGCGGACCTTCCCCTTGGGGATGCGGGCCTCCATCTCCTGGAAAAAGCTCTGATCCATAGCCATATGAATACCTCCGAACTGGGTGGATTACAGAAAATAACAACCTACATTATCCCTTGAAACCATTGGAATGTCAAGGGCGGATTGCGGGGGACAGAGCAGGGGCGGCGTACATCCGCTCCGGCAGATGATCGTCCCCGGTGACCATGGTCAAAAAGGTCCAGCCATATCGCTCGTAAAAGGATGTGTGGTCCGTCACCAGGTACAGCCGGGGAACGCCCATGGCCCCCATGTCCCGGCGGATGAACGTCAGCAGACGCCCGGCGATCCCCCGGCGCCGCCGGTCGGGCTCCACGAACAGAGCGCAGAGGTTGGGGGACAGGTCCGGCCGGTCGTGGAAGTCGTTTTCAATGACGCCCGCTCCGGCGACCAGCCGTTCGCCGTCCCGGACCAGATACCACTGGGGGACAGCGGCTCCGCGGCGGAGGCACTGCTCCATGCTCCCGCGGTATTCCTCCGCGGGGATGCCCCAGCGGCGGCTGAACCATGCGGCGGCCTCATCCGCCAGGGCGGGGACATCCCGCAGGGGAAGGATGGGGAGATCCACAGGCAGCCGCCTCCTTTCAAAATCGACCGGTACACAGCAAAAAATCCCGAACCGGGTGGTTCGGGATTTCGTTTGTCTATGTCAGACCGCTCTGGTGACCTTGCCGGAACGCATACACCGGGTACAAACATACACATGGCGGGGAGAACCGTCGACGATCGCCTTCACACGCTTCACGTTGGGCTTCCACATCCGATTGGAACGCCGGTGAGAGTGGGAGACCTTGATGCCGAACGTAACGCCCTTGTCGCAGAACTCGCACTTTGCCATCCGTTGCACCTCCTTACTGCTGCGTACTCGTGCCCCTTTTACAGGCACAACTGGTATCATAACAGAAAACTTCTGAAAATGCAAGTGAAATTTTCAAAAAATCAACACTTTTTTCTCGGCGGCTCCAGGCCCCTCAGCGCACCGCCGCCGCCCCGGCGAAGACGGCCAGGACGCCCAGCACCAGACTGGCGCCCGCGTAGAGCAGGGCCGCCGCCGTGTGTCCGCCGCGCAGCAGGTCCCCGGTCTCCAGCGCAAAGGAGGAAAAGGTGGTGAAGCCGCCGCACACCCCCGCCTTGAGGAACAGCACCAGTCTGGGATCCGGATCGGACCTTTTCAGCGCCAGGGCCGTGACGGCGCCGATGACAAAGGAGCCGATGAGATTGATGGCCAGGGTCCGGATGGGGAAGGCCCAGTTCCTGCCCAGAGGCAGCAGCCCCATCAGATACCGGCAGACGGAGCCCGCAAAGCCCCCCAGACCGACGGCGAGACAGTTCAGCATGAGATCGCCTCCTCCCTCCAGCGACGGTGCAGCGCTGCCCTGCGGATCTGCGGGGCGGCTGTGTGCGGACCCGGGAGGTCCGGTGAGCGCATCGGCCGCCGTCCCCAAGAGCCCTGAGTTCTCTCATCCTACCACAGTTTTTCATCCCTGGCAAGGGTCGGCGGGAAACCGGCTGCAAAGTGTTGCGCAAACGGGGAAATTCATATATAATAGGAGCAGTTATCAGGCGGCGTGCCCGGGAGTGTGCCGCCGCAGCCGGAGCGCCGGGCAGCGCCCGGCCCAGGAAAGACCGCCCACCGCGGCGGGATACCGGAAGAAAAGGGGACGATGACATGCAGGAACACGGCCTGAAGATCACGGAGTTCGTCAAGCTCTTCAATCTGGAGGTGCTGAACCGGGGCGGCGATTTCGACACCGCGCTGCTGACCATCACGGATGTGAACCGACCCGGCCTCCAGTTCCACAATTTCTATGATTACTTCGACCCCCGCCGCCTTCAGGTGGTGGGCAAGGCGGAGATCACCTATCTCAAGGGCCTGACGGAGGAGCAGCGGCGCAAGTGCTTTGACGATCTGTTCCTCTATGATATCCCGGCCCTGGTGATCTCCCGGGGGCTGGACTGCTTCCCGGAGTGCCTGGAGAGCGCGCGGGCTCACGAGCGGACGCTGCTGCGGACCGAGGAGACCACCGTGGACTTCACCAGCCACACCATCGAGCACCTCAACCGGGTGCTGGCCCCCTGCGTCACCCGCCACGGCGTGCTGCTGGACATCTCCGGCGAGGGCGTCATGATCACCGGCGACTCCGGCATCGGCAAGAGCGAGTCCGCCATCGAGCTCATCATGCGGGGCCACCGGCTGGTGGCGGACGACGCGGTGGAGATCCGCCGTATCTCCAACCAGCTGATCGGCACCGCGCCGGAGGTCATCCGCCACTATATCGAGCTGCGGGGCATCGGCGTCATCGACGTGCGCCAGCTCTTCGGCATGAGCGCCATCATGGATGAGTCCCAGATCGACCTGGTGGTCCAGTTCGAGCAGTGGGATGAGACCAAGTTCTACGACCGGCTGGGCCTGGAGGACCACCACATCGACATCATGGGGGTGGAGGTCCCCTGCGTCACCATCCCCGTGCGGCCTGGCCGGAACCTGGCCAGCATCGTGGAGGTTGCGGCCATGAACAACCGCCACCGGCGGTACGGCTTCAACGCCGCCCAGGAGCTGGCTCAGCGGGTGGACCTGCGGGCGGATCTGGGCAGCCGCCGGCCGAAATGAGCGGAGGGAACGCCATGCGGATCGGCATCGACGTGGGCGGGACCAATCTGAAGGCGGGTCTCACAGACGGGGACGGCCGCCTGCTGGCGGTGGAGCGCCGCCCCCTGGATTTCCGGGGGGCGGAGGCTTTTGCAGCGGACCTGGCGGACATGGCCGAGGCGGTGCGCACCGCCGCCGGCGTCTCCCGGGAGACGCTGCGCTCCGTCGGGATCGGGCTGCCGGGGGCGGTGTCCGGCGGCGAGATCCTCTACACCACCAACATCCCCATGGAACATGTGCCTCTGGCGGAGCTGCTCCGCCGGAGGCTGGGCGTTCCGGTTCTGCTGGGCAATGACGCAGACTGCGCCGCCGCGGGGGAGTACCTGCGGGGCGCGGGCCGGGGCTGCCGGGACTTCGCCGTGGTGACCCTGGGCACCGGCGTGGGCGCCGGGATCATTCTGGACGGCCGTCTCCGGGGAGGCGCGGCCTCCAGCGAGGCGGGGCATATGGTGACCCATGCCGGCGGAGAGCCCTGCCCCTGCGGGAGCCGTGGCTGCTGGGAGCAGTATGCCTCCGCTCCGGCGCTGATCCGGCAGACGCGGGCCGCCATGGCGGCCCATCCGGAGAGCCTGCTCCACCCTCTGGCGGCGGAGCGGGGGAGCCTGGACGGCCAGACGCCCTTCCTGGCGGCACAGGCCGGGGACGAGACGGCCCTGGCTGTCTGCCGCGCCTATGTGGAGGAGCTTGCGGCGGGGATCGCCGGCATCGTGAACCTTCTCCGGCCGGAGGCGGTGGCCGTCGGCGGCGGCGTGGCCGGCGCGCCGGAGGAGCTGCTGCTGGAGCCGCTGCGGGAGCGGGTCGGAGCCATGAGCTACGCCCGCCACGGCGGCCGGGCGACCCGCATCCTCCGGGCGGAGCTGGGCAATGACGCCGGCGTGATCGGCGCGGCGCTGCTGGGCCGTGTAATCTGACAGAAACAGGAGGTCCTCACATGGACTGGTGGACAGAATTGGACAGATGGGCGGCGGACTACCTGCCGGACCTTCGGATGGTGTGTGATGAGCCCATGAGCCGCCACACCTCCTTCCGCATCGGTGGCCCCGCCCGGCGGATGGCCTTCCCGGACCGGGGAGAGCAGCTGGTGCTGCTGCTGGATGCGGCGGAGCGCCTGGGTGCCCGGCCTCTGGTGATTGGCAACGGCACCAATCTGCTCCCCTCCGACGAGGGGCTGGACCGGCTGGTGATCGACACCTCGGCGGGCTTGAACCGCTTGGAGGACGGAGAGGCACCCGGCACCATCACGGCGGAGGCCGGCGTCCCGCTGGCCCGCCTGGCGGACCTTGCCTGCCGGCAGGGCCTCACAGGGCTGGAATTCGCCCACGGCATCCCCGGAACGGTGGGCGGCGCGGTGTGCATGAACGCCGGCGCCTACGGCGGAGAGATGGCCCAGGTGGTGGACGAGGCCTCGGTCCTCTTCCCGGAGGAGGGCGTGCGGCGCCTGACCGGCGCGGAGCTGGACTTCGGATACCGCCGCAGCCTGCTGACAGACCGTCCGGACGCGGTGGTGCTCTCTGCGGTGTTCCGCCTGACTCCCGGCGACCCGGATGCCATCCGTGCCTCCATGCGGGAGCTGATGGAGAGGCGCAGGGCCAGCCAGCCGCTGGAGTGGCCCAGTGCCGGCAGCACCTTCAAGCGGCCGGAGGGGCATTTCGCCGGGACGCTGATCGACCAGTGCGGCCTGAAAGGCCTGACGGTGGGCGGCGCCCAGGTCAGTGAGAAGCACGCGGGCTTTGTCATCAACCGGGGCGGGGCGACCTCCGCCGACGTGCGGGAGCTGATGCGTCAGATCCGGGAGCGGGTGCTGGCCGAGACCGGCGTGCGCCTGGAACCGGAGGTCAAGATCATCGACTGAAAGGGCGGTTGGTATGGAGATCCTCATCATCTCCGGTCTCTCGGGGGCCGGGAAGAGCAAGGCGGCATCCTTTCTGGAAGACATGGGGTTCTATATTGTGGACAACATGCCCGCCGCCATGATTTTGAAATTCGCGGAGTTCTGCGCGGCAGGCAGCGGACGCTACGACCGGGTGGCCCTGGTGTATGACGTGCGGACGGCCAGCTCCTTCACGGAGCTCTTCGACGTGCTGGATAAGCTCAAGGCCATGGAGGCGGTGTGCCGGATGCTGTTCCTGGAGGCCTCGCCGGAGACCATCATCAAGCGGTACAAGGAGACCCGCCGCCGCCATCCATTGGCGGGGGACACCGACTCCCTGGAGGAGGCGGTGGAGAAGGAGCGGGCCCTGATGGCCCCGGTGAAGGAGCGGGCGGACTTCGTCATCGACACCTCCCGCACCTCCACCGCCCAGCTGCGGGGCGAACTGCTGCGCCTCTTCGGCCAGGAGGGGGAGAAGGGCGGCATGACGGTGAGCGTCATCTCCTTCGGCTTCAAGTACGGCCTGCCACTGGAGGCGGATCTGGTGTTCGACGTGCGGTTCATGCCAAACCCCTTTTACATCGAGGACCTGCGCCCCCGGACGGGACTGGACCAGGCGGTGGCGGACTACGTGTTCCACTTCCCCCAGACCCGGGACTACATGGGGAAGCTGGAGGACCTGATCGCCTTTTCCCTGCCGCTGTATGCCGAGGAGGGGAAGACCTCCCTCACCATCGCCGTCGGCTGCACAGGGGGGCACCACCGGTCCGTGGCGGTGACCCACGCCCTGGCGGGCTTCATCCGGGACCACGGCTACCAGGTGCTGGAGAACCACCGGGACATGGCCCGGGGAGGGTGAACCGTGAGAGAGCAGGAATACCGCGTCCCCCGGTCCCACGGGCCCAGGGTGGCCGTCATCGGCGGCGGCCACGGCCTGTCCACCATGCTGCGGGGACTCAAGCAATACACGGAGAATCTCTCCGCCATCGTGACGGTGGCGGACGACGGCGGCGGCTCCGGCATGCTGCGCCAGGACCTGGGGATGCCCCCGCCGGGGGATATCCGCAACTGTATGGAGGCACTGGCCAACACGGAGCCTGTGATGCGCGAGCTGCTCCACTACCGGTTCACCGAGGGGTCCCTGGCGGGCCAGAGCTTTGGGAACCTGTTCCTGGCGGCTCTGAACGGGATCTCTCCGTCCTTTGACGTGGCGGTCCGCCGCATGAGCGAGGTCCTGGCCATCACCGGCCGGGTGCTGCCGGTGACCACGGCGGACGTCCAGCTGGAGGCGGAGTTTGAAAACGGCGCCACAGTGGTGGGAGAGTCCAAGATCTTCTACTGCAAGAAGCAGGAGGACTGCCGCATCCGCCAGGTGCGGCTGATCCCGGAAAAGCCCCGGGCTCTGCCGGAGGCGCTCTCCGCCATCCAGGAGGCGGACATGATCGTCCTGGGGCCCGGCAGCCTGTACACCAGCATCATCCCCAACCTCCTGGTGGGCGGGATTGCGGAGGCCATCCAGGCCTCCGATGCCCTGAAGGTCTATGTCTGCAACGTGATGACCCAGGAGGGGGAGACGGAGGGCTACACCGTCTCCGACCATATCGCCGCCCTGTTCAGCCACTCGGCGCCGGGGCTCTTCGATATCTGCCTCACCAACTCCTCCCCCATCCCCAAGGCGGTGGCCGCCCGGTATGCGGAGGAGGGTGCCGAACGCATCCGCTGCGACAGGGCGGCCTGCGAGGCACTTGGAGTGGAGGTCGTGGAGCGGCCGGTGGCCACAGTGCAGAACGGCTATGTCCGCCACGAGCCCAGCGCCCTGGCCCGGGAGCTGATCCTGCTCCACGCGGAGCGGAGCGTCCGCATCGCCGGGGACCGCTTTGACTTCCGGAGGGGCACCTACCGCCAGGAGAAACGGTGGTGAACCTCTCGGCGTACCTGTGTTGGAGGAACATCCATGTCCTTTTCCTTTGAAGCGAAAAACGAGCTGTGCAGGCTGCCGGTGCAGAAGCTGTGCTGCGCCCGGGCGGAGGCCTGCGGCATCCTGCTCTACTGCAACACCTTCACTTCCGCAGAAGTGCGGATCATCACCGGCAACCCCCATCTGGCGGGGCGCCTGCCCAAGCTGTTCCACAGGGCCTTCGGCCTCCGGTTCGACCGGCTGCCGGAGACGGGAGAGAGCGGTAAGCTGGTGTTCCAGATCAGCGACGGGGAGAAGCTCCGCCGCATCGCGGACCTGCTGGGCTTCAGCCCGGAGCAGAATCTGGCGCTGCACATCAACTTCGCCCTGCTGGAGGAGGACTGCTGCCGGGCGGCCTTTCTGCGGGGGGCCTTCTTCGCCGGCGGCTCGGTCACGGATCCCGCCAAGCGCTACCACCTGGAGCTGGCCACCTCTCACCTGCAGGTGAGCCGGGAGCTGGAGGCGCTGCTGCGGGAGTGCGGCTATCCCCCCAAGAGCGTGTCCCGCAGCGGCAGCTTCATCACCTACTTCAAGCAGAGCGACCAGATCGAGGACTTCCTGACGCTGATCGGCGCGCCGGTAGCGGCCATGAACGTCATGTCCGCCAAGCTGGAGAAGGGGCTGCGCAACAGCGTCAACCGCCGCCTCAACTGCGACAGCGCCAATCTGGACAAGGCGGTGGAAGCCGCCCAGGAGCAGCTGGAGGCCATTGGACGACTCCGGGATGCGGGCGTGCTGGAGCAGCTGCCGGACAAGCTCCAGCAGACGGCGGCCCTCCGGGCGGCCCATCCGGAGCTGACGCTGTCCGAGCTGGCGGAGAACTTTGATCCCCCGGTGACCAAATCCTGCCTGAACCACCGGCTGCGGAAGCTGATGCAGATGGCGAAAGAACTGTAAAGCAAAAATACATCACAGAAAATACGAATGAGATTCGGAGGAGACTTTCCATGGATCGCTGTGCTTTGGCATATCAGTATCACAAGGAGGGCTATAACTGCGCCCAGGCGGTAGCAGGCGCGTTCGCGGACCTGACCGGACTGGCACCGGAGCAGCTGATGGCCGCCATGGGCGGCTTCGGCGGCGGAATGGGCGGCAGCCACGCGGAGGTGTGCGGCGCCATCAGCGGCGCCGCGCTGGTGCTGAGCCTGCTGAATCCCCACACGGACGGCGCGGACAGGGCCGGAAAGACGGCGGTGTACACAAAAGTAAAGGAGTTTCGCCGCCGGTTCGAGGCGGTGTTCGGCCTGACCCGCTGCGGGGATCTGCTGCAGGCCCGCCCCGGCGTCACGGAGCGGAATCCGGCATCGCAGCGTCTGGGCGTCACCGCCCACTGCGACAACATGATCGTCACCGCGGTGGAGCTGCTGGAGCAGTTCCTGGCTGAGGAGAAGCTCTGAGGGGACGAACCGCCCCGGAGCCGGCCCTCCCGGAGGAGAAAGGGGTGCCGCATGGGAGATTTCAAGAGACCGAAGGACTGTTTCCGCGCACTGCGCATCAGCCACCGGCTGCTCAGCGGCGGCCTCACCGCCGGGCTGGCGGGGTGTGCCGCCGGTGTGGCCGCCTGCGTCGCGGGGGCCGGGAGGCCCTCTCATGTACTGGCTGCGCTGCTGATCGCGGGAGGCTTTGCAGCCATGCTGGCCGGCTGGTCCTTCGGACTGCGCGGCGTGGTCTGTCCCCATTGCGGGGCGCCTCTGTACGAGTTCCCCCAACTGCCCTGGGCGCTTCCAGACCGATGTCCCGCCTGCGGGGAGAAGATCGATCCGCCGCGGGAATGAATGGAGAGAGAAGGGGAGATATGCAAAAAATGGATTGCTTCCGGGCCTGTCGGCTCAGCAACCGGATGGCGATGGGCGGCACGGCCGGAGCCGTTATCGGCTGCGGGCTGGGCTCCCTCGCGCTGGTGTCCCGCGCGCTTTGGGGCGTTCTGGCAGTAGGGGGCTTTGGGGTCCTGCTGGCCGGACTGGCGATCGGATACCGCTTCACCGTCTGTCCCCACTGCGGAGCGCCGCTGTATGACTTTCCCCGCATGCCGTCGGAGATCCCCGCCTACTGTCCCAGCTGCGGGAAGAAGATCGACCCGCCGGCGGACCACTGACTCAAAAACCTATCCACCCACCGGAGAACCAGGAGAGAACGATGTCCTTTGTCCATTTACACGTCCATACGGAGTACAGCCTCTTAGACGGCGCCTGCCGCATCCGGGACCTGCCGAAGATCGTGAAGGAGATGGGCCAGACCGCCTGTGCCATCACGGACCACGGCGTCATGTACGGTGTGATCGACTTCTACCGGGCCTGCAAGGCGGAGGGGATCAAGCCCGTCATCGGCTGCGAGGTCTACGTCACCCCCCAGGGGCGGACCCGGTTCGACAAGGTCCACGAGTTCGACGCGGAGAGCCGCCATCTGGTGCTGCTGTGCGAGAACGAGGAGGGGTACCGGAACCTCTCGTTCCTGGTGTCCGCCGGGTGGACGGAGGGCTTCTACATCAAGCCCCGAATCGATTTGGAGCTGCTGCGCCGTCACAGCGGCGGCCTCATCGCCCTGAGCGCGTGTCTCGCCGGAGAGATCCCCCGGCGCCTTCGGAACGGAGAGTACGAGAACGCCAAAAAATACGCCCTGGAGCTGGCGGACATCTTCGGTCCGGACCGGTTCTACCTGGAGCTCCAGGACCACGGCATCCGGGACCAGCAGATCGTCAACCAGGGAATCCTCCGCATCCATCAGGAGACGGGGCTGCCCATGGTCTGCACCAACGACGCCCACTACCTCCGCAAGGAGGACGCGGAGGCCCACGATGTGCTGCTGTGCATCCAGACCGGCAAGACCATCGACGACGAGAACCGGATGCGCTACGAGCCCCGGAACTTCTACCTCCGCAGTGAGGCGGAGATGGCCGCCCTGTTCCCGGCGGATGTCTATGAGGACGCGCTGGAGAACACGGCGAGGATCGCCGATATGTGCGATCTGGAGTTCACCTTCGGCAAATACCACCTGCCGGAGTTCCGGCTGCCGGAGGGGTATGACAGCTTCTCCTATCTGAAAAAGCTCTGCGATGAAGGCTACCGGGAGCGGTACGGAACAGATGACAAGTACCGAGCCCAGCTGAAGTACGAGCAGGACATGATCGAGAAGATGGGGTTCACCGACTACTTCCTGATCGTCTCTGACTTCGTCCGCTACGCCAAGAGCGCCGGCATCCCCGTGGGCCCCGGCCGCGGCAGCGCGGCGGGCAGCATGGTCAGCTACTGCCTCCGCATCACGGACATCGACCCCATGAAGTACAGCCTGTACTTCGAGCGGTTTTTGAACCCGGAGCGGGTCAGCATGCCGGATATCGACATGGACTTCGGCGACACCCGCCGGGACGAGGTGTTCGAGTACGTCCGCCAAAAGTACGGGGACGACCACGTGGCCCACATCGTCACCTTCGGGACCATGGCCGCCCGGAACGCCATCCGGGACGTGGGCCGGGTGATGAACATGCCTTACGCCGACGTGGACGTGATCGCCAAGCAGGTGCCCGCCGGCCCCGGCGCCCTCCACATCACCCTGGACGACGCGCTGCGCCTCTCCAAGCCCCTGCGGGAGCAGTACGAGACGGATCCCCAGGTGAAAAAGCTCATCGATACCGCCAAGGCTCTGGAGGGGATGCCCCGCCACGCCTCCACCCACGCCGCCGGCGTGGTCATCACCAAGCGGCCGGTGGTGGACTATGTGCCCCTGTCCAAAAACGACGACACGGTGGTCTGCCAGTACGTGATGACCACCCTGGAGGAGTTGGGCCTGCTGAAGATGGACTTTCTGGGCCTCCGGAACCTGACGGTGCTGGATGACGCGGTGAAGATGGTCCAGGAGCGGGAACCGGCCTTCAAGCTCTCGGACATCCCGGAGGATGACCGGGAGACCTATGAGATGCTCTCCGCCGGCAAGACCAGCGGCGTGTTCCAGATGGAGTCGGCGGGCATGACCGGCGTGTGCGTGGGCCTGCGGCCCCAGTCCATCGAGGACCTGACTGCCATCGTGGCCCTGTACCGCCCCGGCCCCATGGACTCCATCCCCCGGTTCATCGCCTGCAAGCACGACCCCAGCCGGGTGACCTACAAGCACCCCTCTCTGGAGCCCATCCTCTCTATCACCTACGGGTGCATCGTCTACCAGGAACAGGTGATGCAGATCTTCCAGCAGCTGGCGGGATACTCCCTGGGACAGGCCGACATGGTCCGACGGGCCATGAGCAAGAAGAAGGCCAAGGACATCGCCAGGGAGAAGGAGGCCTTCCTCCATGGCGATCCGGAGCGGAACATCGCCGGCTGCATCGCCAACGGCATCCCGGAGGAGACGGCCGAGGCCATCTACAACGAGATCTACGACTTCGCAAACTACGCCTTCAACAAGGCCCACGCCGTCAGCTATGCGGTGGTGGCCTACCAGACCGCCTGGTTCAAGTGCCACTATACCAAAGAGTACATGGCGGCGCTGCTGACCAGCGTGCTGGACAACTCCGACAAGGTGGCGGGCTATATCAGCGAGTGCCGGGACTGCGGCATCGCCCTGCTGCCGCCGGACATCAATCGTTCCGCCGACCGCTTCACCGTGGAGGAGGAAGGCATCCGCTTCGGCCTGGTGGCCATCAAGAACATCGGCCGGGGCTTCATCCAGGCGGTGATGGAGGAGCGGAAGAAGGCCCCCTTTACCTCGCTCTATGACTTCTGCGACCGGATGATGGGAAGCGAGATGAACAAGCGGGCGGTGGAGAACCTGATCCGCTCCGGCGCCTTCGACTGCTTCGGCGCCAGGCGCAGCCAGCTGATCCGGGTGTATGAGACCGTGATGGACGCGGTGGCGGACAGCCGCCGCCAGAACCTGGAGGGGCAGATGGACTTCTTCTCCATGGGCGGCGGAGAAGCGGACAGAAATGCTGTCAAGGAGATTCCCTTGCCGGATATCGGCGAGTACACCCCCCAGGAGCTGATGGCCATGGAGAAGGAGACCACGGGCCTCTACCTCTCCGGCCACCCCATGGACCAGTACCGGGACGCGGTGCGGCGGCTGGG
>CALWOF010000032.1 GCA_944382995.1 uncultured Oscillospiraceae bacterium
ATGGAGAAGGAGACCACGGGCCTCTACCTCTCCGGCCACCCCATGGACCAGTACCGGGACGCGGTGCGGCGGCTGGGGACGCCCTCCATCGGCGCCATCCTGGCAGACTTCGCCCAGGAGGGCGGACCGACCCGGTTCGCCGACGACCAGCGGATCACCGTCTGCGGCATCGTCACCTCCAGCAAGACCAAGACCACCAAAAACAACTCCCTCATGGCCTATGTGACGGTGGAGGACGACACCGCCGCCATGGAGCTGCTGTGCTTTGCCCGGGTGCTGGAGTCCTGCGGGCCGTACCTGAAGGAGAATCAGGCAGTGGTGGTGAAGGGGCGGCTCTCCGTCCGGGACGAGAAGGCCCCCCAGATCCTCTGCGACAGCGCCTACCCCCTCACGGCGGACGGTCCTGGCGCCCCGGCGGAAGCGGGAGAGCCCAAGGCGGCCGGCCAGGTGCTGTATCTGAAATTCCCCAGTCTGGAGGACCCGTCGGTCCGCCACATGAAGCTGGTGTTCCAGATGTTCCCCGGCACCGCCGCCGTGAAGATGGTGATGGCGGATACCCGGAAGGTCTACGGCACCCACGCGGGACTTCACGAGGCACTGTTGCAAGAAGCCCGGGAGACCCTTGGAGCGGAGAATGTGGTGGTGAAATAGGAAGGAGCTGCACCGATGGGAGCCTGGAGCGTCAGCATCATGGGAAACGACACAGCGGCGGACCTGCGGTACGAGTATGAAGCGGCGTTTTCCCACCTGTCTCCGGAGGAGGCGGTGGAGCGGCTGGACGCTTATGTCCGGCGGGAACTGGACAGGGACAGCTGGCCGGAGTATGTTTACTCCCTGGCGCTGTTTCTGTGGAGGTATGGTCTGCTGACAGAAAATGTCCGAATCCGGGCATTAGACCTAATTGGGCAGGGGGGTGGTCTGGAGCTCTATACAGATGTATCTCAGCGCCGAAAGTGCGAGAAGGTGCTGGCGGATCTTCAAGAAAGGCTGTGTTCTCCCCAGCCACCGTCGAGACCGGTGCGCTTGCGAATGCACCAGAAGCCGGTGTTCCAGGCTGGAGACGTGGTGGCGTTGCAGATTTCCACAGCAGGAAAGCCCTACTATCCGGACCCGCATCTGCCGAAGGCTGCATTTTATAAGGTAGACGGAAGCTGGATGCTGGTGCAGAAGATTCGGGACCAGATCTCCTGGCAATCCCGTGTGGTGCCGGAGGTCCGGGACCTCTGGCCGGAGTTCGCACTGTTGGATTTTTGCGGGAAAAATCTGCCCGGCATCGAGGAGATTTCCAGTCTTCCGGTACTGGGCGTCGTGACAGGGGATGGATGGATGTCTGCCTACCGCCGTTGGAATGGCAAGGTTATCGGCAGAGGTGTAGGGCGGGTTTCACCAGAGGACCGCTGCTTCCCTGGCGTGTTTTTCCTGAGAGACGGAATCGGCAACTGCCAGGAGGAGGTCGCCTGCCTGTATCGTTGGGGGACCTGTCTGAAAAATCTCCAATAGGCAAAAAGCCGCCCGTGTCCACATGGACACGGGCGGCCTTCCTTTTATGTTTTCCGCTGGACACGGGCGATCACGCCGCGGAGCAGGGCCCCTGCCGCAAGTCCGCCGGTAGCGCCCCACAGGATGGCGAACAGCTCCTGCCCCGGCGGCTTCAGAAACGTGAGGGCCAGGAACACGGCGGCCAGCGCCGCCGTCACCAGCCAGGGGCGGCGGCGCTCCCGGGCCTCATAGCGGATGTAGGCGCCGATCAGGGCGCTGAACAGGACGATGAGAATGGTCGGCAGCAATCGGCGCTCCTCCTCTCCGCGGAAGTCACTTGGACCGGAAGGCGAACTCCGCCATCACGCCGCCCCCGGCCAGGGCGATGGTCCAAAACAGGAGCTCCAGCACCTCCCGGGTGGGGGACTGGACCAGATAGACGAACCCGTAGTAGAGCGCCGGGAGCAGCAGCACCAGCGTCACGATCCAGGGATGGGCGATCCGCTGGCCCATGGACCGGGCGGTGAGCCCCACGATGAACGCGCCCACGGCGGTCAGGAATGAAAGCAGCAATGTAAAGACCTCCTGTATGCTGATATTTCCGCGATGTTGGAATTACGGCGCCTCGTCCTCCGGCTCGGCGGACATCAGGGCCCGCATGATCTCACTGTACAGCCGCTCCGGGGACTTCCGGAACCGGTCCGCCAGCATGGCGGCCATATCCTCCCGGGGGATGGCAAGCCTCAGGTCCATGACGCTGCCCATGTCGTCGGACAGCTCCAGATGCACGGTGTAGGTGCCGTTGGGCCGCTTTTCAGAGGAGGCCTTCACCTGGCTCTTGCGGCGGAGAGAGCGGTTGCAGCTGGCCAGATTCCGGTCGCACCGCAGCCGCACGGAGTAGGGGAGGCTGGACTCGCAGATCCGGCTGTTCCGCAGGCCCTTGTCCGTGATGGCGTACAGCCCGTCCTCCGAGAGGGTCAGGTGACCGGTCTTCACCAGGTCCGCAAGACACTCGGAGAAGTCGAAATAGTCCACGCCCTCGTCGCACATGGCCAGATCCCATACGGTGTCGAAGGGGATGGGCTCGATGACCCGGGCGGTGATGTACAGGATCAGGAACTTGATCTCCAGCTTGTCGTGGATAAAGCCGGGCACAGGGGCCACCTCCTCTCGGCCTGAAATTTCTTGCAATGGTATTATACCCCAGAAGGGGGCGGTTTGTATAGTCCGAATTTCCGCTCTGCCCGCACCGCCCGCCCGCCGGCGCATACACTGGACTGAAAGAGCTTCTCTTTCGCCAGCTACTTATTAGGAGGTATTGCAATGCCCGAGAAAGTAATGCCCGGTCCCGTGGAGGACCAGCGCGGCATCCGGGAGGCAGTCTGCATCCATACCAGGAAGATCTACGACTCCTGCCGCGACAAGGACTGCATCGAGGACCTGCGGTTCTACCCCAAGCTGCCCTGCGTGGACGTCATCAACCGGGCCCTGTCCGTGAAGGGCGGCAGCGCCAGGCTGCTGTACGTCTATGTGGACGTGGAGCCCGTCAGCTTCCACCGGGGGTTCTACACGGTGGATATGCGGTTCTTCTACGACGTGACCCTTCAGGCCTACCTCAGCTGCCCGGCGCCGGTGACGGTGGAGGGCCTGTGCGTCTTTGACAAGCGGGCCATCCTGTTCGGCAGCGAGGGGAACGCCAAGATCTTCTCCTCCGAGATGCGGACGGGAGAGCCGGACCGCCAGATGATGCAGCGGGCCAACGCCCCCGTCGCCGTGGTGGAGGCCGTGGACCCCATCGTGCTGGACGCCCGCATCCTGGACTGCTGCGGCAAGCGGGAGTGCGACTGCGACCTGTGCGAGGTCCCGTCCTTCGTCAACGACTGCTTCGGCGGCGAGCTGTCCAGCGGGGACGACAGCCGGCGGATCTACGTGACCCTGGGCCAGTTCTCCATCGTCCGGCTGGAGCGGGACACCCAGCTGCTGGTGCCGGTGTACGACTACTGCATGCCCGACAAGGAGTGCGCCTGCGGCGACGGCTGCGAGGACCCCTGCGCCCTGTTCCGCAACATCTCCTTCCCGGTGGGGGAGTTCTTCCCGCCCAACACTGTCAAGCAGCCGGAGTGCTGCGACGACATCAAGCCCTGCTGCAAGTGAGCGGCAGAAAAGCGCGAGCCCCCGTCCAAACAGGACGGGGGCTTTCCTCACATCTCCCGCTCATAGCGGACCATGAGGTACAGCTCCAGCACGGACTTGGCCACGAACACGGCTGTGGCGGCCAGGGGCACCCACAGCGGCGCGTCCAGCCCGATGGAGAGCCACGCCGCAGCCATCACGGCCCACTGGAGCGCCTCACCGGACACCGCCTTGGCCCGGTTGCGGATGGCCACGTTCCGCTCGTCCCTCTGCTCGATGTCGTGCTGCCGGGCCATCTCCGGGTGCTTCGCCTCGTGGCGGAGGTTCGGCAGGGTGGACCCGGCCAGGGCCAGCAGGCCGGAGCCCATGCCGCAGAGCATCCCGCCCATGGCGTCGGACACCCGGCCGTCCAGCGCCACGGCCAGGCCCAGCAGGACGATGCCCGCCGCCAGAAGAACTTGGAATAGGCGCTTTTTCTGTGTGCGATCCATGATAAAACCTCCTCACATCTTCCGCTGGAGCCAGCGGTACAGGGCCAGGGACAGAAAGAGATTGCAGAAGAAGATGCCAAGCAGGAACCAGGAGATCCAGGCCGGGATGTCCGGGCCTTCAAAGGCCCGAAAGAACATGGCGGCCAGCAGGAGCACCAGCATCGTGATATCTCCCGAGATCGCCCGCGCCTTGTCCTGGATGGCGGTGTTCCGCTCGTCATGCAGTGCCTTCTGCTCCCGACGGTAGGCGGGATCGGACGCTTTGTCCAGCCGCCGCAGCGTGTTGCGGGCACCGAGGAACAGCACGATGCCGGCCATTCCAAACAGGGACTCCACGCCGTCCGACAGAAGCCGGGGCTCTCCCAGCAGTTCCAGCGCCACAGGGAAAGCCCAGCAGAGGATCCCCGCGATGGCCAGAAGAATAAACAGTGTCCGCTTGCTCATGTCCCCATCCTCCTCACATCTTCCGCTGGAGCCAGCGGTACACCATCTCCCACAGGAAGAAATGAACGATATAGAGGATACCCAACAGGTAGAAGAGCCAGGAGGGGATCCGTCCCATGGCGTGGACCACCATGACCACCAGGATCATCGCTGTCAGAGAAATGTTTCCGGAGATGACGCCGGCTTTGCAGCGGATCATGGTATTCCGCTCGTCGTGTAGTTCCTTCTGCCGCTTCTGGTAGTCCCGGTCCTTGGTCAGCCGCTTCTGGTGCTTCAAACCTCCCACAGCGGAGCCCGCCAGCCCGCCGCCCAGCGGAACCATCACAGACCGGAGCCACGCCGGAACATCGACTAGCTCCAACCCGTCCAGCAGAATGGGAACGAGTGCGCAGGATACCCCGAGAATGATGAACAGGTGCATTTGTCTCCGCTTGTTCATGGTTCCCCCTCCTCATAGATGAAAATGTCCTCAATGGTGGTGCCGAAGTACCGGGCGATCTTGAAGGCCAGCAGGATGGAGGGATTGTACCGCCCGTTCTCCAGGGACCCGATGGTCTGCCGGGACACCTCCAGCGCCTCCGCCAGCTCCTCCTGCTTGATGCCCCGGGCCTTCCGCAGTTCCTCCAGTCGGTTTTTCAAGGGCGGTCACCTCCCCCTGTCATCTTGGATTTGATGGAAAGTTTCCTTTCCATCTACAACATAGCACAACCATGGCTACATGTCAAGTACGCTTTCCATTTTTCCAACTGCGGACGGGCAGTCATATCCGGGGACAACCTCTCATAGAGTGTAGCGTGCTACGAAGGGAGGCGTCGCCTATGGAAAATCAGGAGGCGGTCCGGCGATACGAGGAGGCGGCCCGGTTCCTGCCCGCGCGGCTGCGGGCGTCCGCCCTGGCCCTGTCGGAGGCGGACCGGGCGGCTGCGGAGGAGTTCCGCCTGCGGACGGGACAGCCCCTGGCGGTCCTGCTGCCGGAGGGAGAGCGGGAGATCGGGCCCGCCGTCACACCGGCGGACCTGGAGACGCTGTGCGACCTGGCCACGGACTACTCCCGCTACGCGGCGGCGGAGACGCTGCGGTGCGGGTATCTGGCGGTCCGGGGCGGCTTTCGGGTGGGGCTGTGCGGCACGGCGGTGATGAAGGAGGGGGTCTGCACCTCTCTGCGGGACGTGTCCTCCGCCGCGGTCCGCATCGCCCGGGAGAAGCGGGGGATCGGGGAGGCGGTGGTCCCCCGGCTGTTCCGGGAGGGACGGTTTCAGAACACACTGCTGCTCTCTCCGCCGGGCGGAGGCAAGACCACGCTGCTGCGGGACCTGGTGCGGTACCTCTCCGCCGGCGGCGACGATCGGGAGGGCCTGCGGGTGTCTCTCATCGACGAGCGGGGAGAGGCGGCGGTAATGGTCCGGGGGGTGCCCCAGATGGATGTGGGCCCCCGGACCGACGTGCTGGATGCCTGTCCCAAGGCGCTGGGCATCCCCATGGCCCTGCGGGCCATGAACCCCCAGGTCATCGCTGTGGACGAGATCACAGCGGAGGCGGACCTGGCAGCCGCCGTCCAGGCCGCCGGCTGCGGCGTGGGGCTGCTGGCCACCGTCCACGCCTCGGACGTGGAGGAGATGGCCCGGCGTCCCCTGTACCGCCGATTGCTGGCGGAGGGGGTATTCCGTCTGGCGGTGCAGATCCGCCGGGCGGAGACCGGGGAGCGGACCTATCAGGTGGAGGAGCTGCCGTGATGAAACTGGCGGGCGCGGTCTGCGTCCTGGCGGGCGCAGTCTGGGGCTGGCGGTGTCAGGCTCTGGAGCGGCGGCGGAAAAGGGACACGCTGGCCGACCTCATCCGCCTGCTGGGCCGGATGGGGGAGGAGATCCGCCTCCGGCGGACCAGTCTGCCCCGGCTGCTGCATCAGCTGGCTGCGGACCGGGGACCGGCCTGCCGGTCCTTCTGCGAGGCCGCCGCCGGGGCCATGGACCGGGGAGAGCCCCTGGAGTCCGGCTGGCGGCTGGCGGCGGAGGCCCTGCCTCTGGCGGCGGAGGACCGCTCCGCCCTGCTGGCTCTTGGAGAATCTCTCCATGGGGATGAGGAGCATATCTGTAAAGCGATAGAACTTGCCAGAGGTCTCCTGGCGGAGAGCCTGGAAGAGACCCGGTCCCGCCGGGCGGAGACGGAGCGGCGGGCGGCGGCGCTGTGGCTCTCCGCCGGGGCACTGGTGGTGATCACTCTGATTTGAGGACGGACGACGCATGGATGTGGATTTGATTTTCAAGATCGCCGCCATCGGCATCCTGGTGGCGGTGCTCAACCAGCTGCTGATCCGCTCGGGCCGGGAGGAGCAGGGGCTGATGGTGGTGCTGGCGGGCCTGGTCTGCGTGCTGATGCTGATGGTGCGGGAGATCAGCGACCTGTTTGACCTCATCAAGTCCCTGTTCGATTTCTGAGATGGAGCAGGTGCTCCAGGCAGCGGGGCTGTGCCTGATCGGGGCGCTGCTGGCCCTGGTGGTGAAGCGGGGCAGCCCGGAGACCGCGCTGCTGCTGACGCTGGCCGCCGCGGCGGCGGTACTGCTAGCTCTGGGACCTGCGGCGGCGGAGGTGCTCGCCTTCCTCCAGGAATTGGCGGAGGGCAGCGGCGTGCCGGCGGAGCTGTTCGCGCCCCTCTACAAGATCGTGGGCATCGGGCTGGTGGTCCGGGTGGGAGGAGGCCTCTGCCGGGACGCCGGCGAGAGCGCGCTGGCCGGCGTGGTGGAGACGGCGGGGGCGGTGTGCGCCCTGGCGTCGTCGCTGCCGCTGCTGCGGACGGTGCTGGAACTGCTTTTGGAGTTGATGGGATGAAAGCATTGATCTGTCTAGCGGCAGCGCTGCTGGTCCTGACCACCGCCGCTGCCGCGGCGGAGGTACCGGAGGACCTGGCCCGGGCGGCCCCGGAGGCGGCGGAGGGATTGCCGGACGGAGATCTCTCCGGCGGGACAGGCCTGGCGGAGGGGATCGGGGCGATCCTCTCCGACCTGGCGGACCGGGCGGGGGATGTGGTCCGGGAGCGGACCCGGGGCGCCGCGGCGATCCTGCTGATCGCGGTGCTCTGCGGCGCACTGGAGGGGTTTGCCGGGGGCACCGGGGGAAAGAATGCCCTCCCATTTCTGCCCATGGCGGGGGCACTGTCCGTCACCCTGGCGTCCGCCGGGAGCCTGGACACCCTGCTGGGCCTGGGGCGGGAGACCATCGGGGAGCTGTCGGACTTCTCCACCGTGCTGCTGCCTACCCTGGCGGCTGCCACAGCAGCGGGCGGGGCCGTCACTACCGCTACGGTACAGCAGGTGTCCGCCGTGTTCTTCGTGGACCTGCTGCTGCGGCTGATCCAGGGGGTCCTGCTGCCGCTGGTATACCTGTATGTGGGCGTGCTGACCGCGGCCGCCTGTCTGCCGGAGGGGCGGCTGGGTGCGCTGGCCGCCGGTCTGAAAAAGACCGTCACATGGCTCCTCACCTCGCTGCTGCTGGCCTTCACGGTGTATCTCTCCCTGGTGCGGGTGATCTCCGGCACGGCGGACAGCGCCGCAGTGAAGGTGGCCAAGGCGGCCATCTCCGGCGCGGTGCCGGTGGTGGGAGGCATCATCGCCGACGCGTCGGAGACCGTGCTGGCCGGGGCGGGGATGCTCCGGGGCACCATCGGCGCCTTCGGGACGCTGGCGGTGCTCTCCGCCTGCGCCTACCCCTTTCTGCAGCTGGGGGCGCAGTACCTCCTCTACAAGCTGACGGCCTTTCTGGCCGGGGCGGTGGGGGCGCCGGGACTGTGCCGGCTGATCGACGGCCTGGGCGGCGCCTTCGGGCTGATCCTGGGCATGACCGGCAGCTGCGCGGTGCTGCTGCTGGTGTCCATCCTGGCATCCGTGGGGGCGGTGATGCCATGATGGAGACGCTGCGCAGCTGGCTCACGGGCATCGTGATCGTGACGCTGCTGCTGTCCGTTCTCCAGGCCCTGGTGCCGGAGGGGAGCCTGCGGCAGCTGGCCTCCTTCGCCGGGGGGCTGGTGCTGCTGGCAGCGCTGCTGGGCCCGGTGCTGCGCCTGGACCTCTCCGGCCTGGATGCGGATTTCTCCCGCTGGCAGGAGGAGGTGGAGGACCGACAGACGGAGCTGCTGGAGGCACAGGAGGCGGAGCTCTCCGCACGCATAGCGGAGGAGACGGCGGCATATATATCGGACAAAGGGTCGGAGCTGGGGGTCTCCGTCACCGCCCGGGTGGAGACCCGGACCGGACAGGACGGGGTGCCGGTGCCCTGGGCCGTGGATCTGACGGGACGGCGGTCCCCGGCGCTGGAGGCGTGTATTGCGGAGGATCTGGGTATTCCGGCGGAGAGGCAGGTCTGGCATGAACGGGAAGCAGAAAACTGAAGGAGCGCGAAGGATATGGGACAAGTACAGATTCGTGGTGCTGGCGGCACTGGCGGGCGTCGTGCTGCTGGCCTGGCCCGGCGGGGAGAGCCGGGAGGAAAGCGTCTGGCAGGAGGCGGAGCCCTCCGCCGTCCGGGAGACCCTCCAGGAGGATCTGGAGGAGATCCTGGGGCGGATCCAGGGCGTGGGGGAGGTCCGGGTCCTGCTGACGCTGGACGCGGACGGGGAGCGGCAGCTGGCGGAGGACTCGGAGCTCTCCTACAGCGGTTCACCCGCAGCGCCGGAGGACTACGCCCGCGTCTGCGAGACGGTGCTGACGGACAGCGGCAGCGGAGATGCCCCGGTGGTGACGAGGCGGGTGTATCCCACCTATCGGGGGGCCCTGGTGGTGTGCGGGGGAGCCGACCGGGCGGAGGTGCGCCTGGCGGTGACGGAGGCGGTGACGGCGCTGACCGGCCTGACCGCGGACTCCGTCACCGTGGCAAAATCACAGTGATGATCTGGAGGAGGAAGAGACCGATGAGCGCGAGATGGAAGCGGAACACCGTGGTGGCGGCCATGGCGGTGCTGGTGTGCGCCGCCGCGGCACTGAACTGGAAGTACACCGGGGAGCAGCCGGCCGGAGACGCCGAAGAGACCGGCACCAAGATCCTGGGTGAGGCCCAGCTGGTCAGCGGACAGGAGGACGGCGGCGGGGACGGGGGCGATGAGGCCGCGGTCTACACCGGGGACGACTATTTCGCCTCCGCCCGTCTGACCCGTCAGCAGGCCAGGGACAGCGCCATCTCTCTGCTGCAGGAGGCGGCCGAGCAGCCCGGCGCGGATGCGTCGGTGGCCAATGAGGCGTCCGAGGGCATCCAGGTCCTGGCGGGCTACACCATGGTGGAGGCCCAGATCGAGAATCTGGTCACCGCCAAGGGCTACGCCGACTGCGTGGCCTTTATGGGAGAGGACAGCATCAGCGTGGTGGTGGACACCGGCACCGGGGAGCTGACGGCGGAGGACGTGGCCAAAATCACCGACATCACCGTCACGGAGACTGGCTATCCCGCCAGCGGCGTGAAGATCATGGCGTCAAATTAGCTGTTGTATTTTTTCGGGAAACATGGTAAAATAACACCCTGAAGAACTGCCAGCCGCCGCGGCGGCGCGGGACCGCCCGCCCCGCCTGCACTAAGGATAACGAGAAGGAGAGCTGACCATGGGCGAGAGCAAAGAATATATGACGCTGCCGGAGGAGAACGGGAGCATCAACATTTCCGAGGAAGTGATCGCGGCCATTGCCGTGGGCGCCGTCCGGGACGTGGAGGGCGTGTCCGGCATGATGACCGCCATGGGCGGCAGCGTCACCGACCTGGTCCACAACAAGAAAAACGCCCAGAAGGTGGCCCGCGGCGTGAAGATCGACATGACCGGCGCCGCCCTGGTGCTGGACATCTACCTGACCGTGGAGTACGGCCATCCCATCCCCGAGGTGGCGGAGAACGCCCAGAAGGCCGTCATCGGCGCTGTGGAGGCCATGACCGGCTGCTCTGTGGAGGCGGTGAACATCCACGTGGGCGGCGTGACGCTGGCCTGATACGGAACAAGAGAGAAAAGGACGTAGTGAGGAATGGTACGGAACACCGCGCGAGAGATCGCCATGCACCTGTCCTATGAGCTCAGCTTCACCGACAAGACGGCGGAGGAGCTGCTGGACGAACGGCTGACGGCGGAGACCTTTGCCGCTCTGGCGGAGGAGGACCCGCTCTATCGGGAGACACCCAACGCCAAGCAGGCGGATTACATCCGCCGTCTGGTGCGGGGGGTGGCGGACCACGCCCCGGAGCTGGACGGGTATATCGCCAAGTACGCCAAGGGCTGGAACTTTGCCCGCATCCCGCTGGTGGCCTCCGCCATCATGCGGGTGGCCATGTTTGAGATCCTCTACATGCCGGACATCCCCAACGGGGCGTCCATCAATGAGGCGGTGGAGATCGCCAAGAAGTATGAGACACCGGAGACGGTGAAGTTCATCAACGGCATCCTGGGCAGCTTTGTGCGCCAGGAGACGGCGGAATAAGGACAGTCCCGGGAGCGGGACGACGGCGGACCACCGCCCTCGTCCGGCTCCCTGTTTTCTGTTCCGGAGATCACGGAAGGGAGGCGGCGGCCATGGAGCCCCATATCTTTGCAGTCACCGAGGTGAACCAGCTGGTGAAGGGCCTGCTGGACAACACGCCGGTCCTCCAGGGCATCCTGGTGCGGGGGGAGCTGTCCAACTACAAGATCTATCCCTCCGGCCACCACTACTTCACCCTGAAGGACAGCGAGGGAGCCCTCCGGTGCGTCATGTTCCGCGGACAGGCCTCCCGCCTCAGGTTCCGGCCGGAGAACGGCATGAAGGCAGTGGCCTCCGGCCGGATCACGGTCTTTCCCCGGGACGGGACCTACCAGCTCTACTGCGATACCCTGACTCCCGAGGGGGCGGGGGATCTGGCGGTGGCCTTCCAGCAGCTCAAGGAGAAGCTCTGGAAGGAGGGGCTCTTCGACCCCGCCCACAAGGTGCCCCTGCCCCCGTACCCGGAGAAGATCGCCATCGTCACCTCCGGCGCCGGGGCGGCGGTCCACGACATGATCCGCATACTCCGCCGCCGCTATCCCCTGGCCAAGGTGATCCTGCTGCCCGTGCGGGTGCAGGGACCGGAGGCCCCGCCGGAGATCGCCGGCGCCATCCGGTACGCGGACAAGTGGAGGATCGGCGACGTCATCATCACCGGCCGGGGCGGCGGGTCCATGGAGGACCTGTGGGCCTTCAACGACGAGCGGGTCGCCCGGGCCATCTACGACTGCGAGACGCCCGTCATCTCCGCCGTGGGCCATGAGCCGGATGTGACCATCGCGGACTTTGTGGCGGACGCGCGGGCGTCCACGCCCTCCAACGCGGCGGAGATCGCCGTGCCGGACCGGGCGGAGCTGCTGCGGTGGCTCCGGGGGGCGTCGGACCGGATGGTCCAGAGCCAGACGGGGCGGCTGGAGGATGCCCGGCAGCACCTGGCGGACCTGGCGTCCAAGCGGGTGATGACCGACGGACTGGCCTACGTCCAGGACAAGCGGATGGACCTCATCCACCTTCAGCAGCGGCTGGGGGATGTGACTGGAAATCTGCTGGGAAGGCACCGGCAGCAGTTCGCGGCCCTGGCGGCGTCCCTGAACGCCCTGAGCCCCCTGGCGGTGCTGGGCCGCGGCTACGCGGTGGCCAGGGATGAAGCAGGCGCCATCCTGAAGAGCTGGCGGGAGACGAGGCCGGGAGACCGTGTCACCGTCACGCTGGGCGAGGGCGGCTTCACCGCCGTGGTGGACAGGCCCTATGCGAAAGAGAAGCCCCGAAAAAAGGAGGAACGGCCATGAGCGCCAAGAAACAGACCTTTGAACAGGAGATCGCCCGGCTGGAGGAGATCGTGGCGGCTCTGGAGAAGGGGGACGCCCCGCTGGCGGACTCCCTGGCCCTCTTTGAGGAGGGAACGAAGCTCGCGGCCGCCTGCTCCAGGGAGCTGGATCAGGCGGAGCAGAAGGTGGTCAAGCTGATGAAGGGCCCAGACGGAGCGCCGGTGGAGCTGCCCTTCGGAGAGGGGGAGGAGCCGTGATGGATGAAAAGCTGTTTCAGGAGCGGTATGAGACCTACCGCTGTGCGGTGGAGGAGTTTCTGAGCGGCCTCTTCCCGGGAAAGCCCCACTGGGCGGACCTGTATGAGTCCATGCGCTACAGCCTGCTCTCCGGCGGCAAGCGCATCCGGCCGGTGCTGACGCTGGAGTTTGCCCGTCTGGCGGGCCTGCCGGACTGGCACGACGCCCTGCCCGCGGCCTGCGGCCTGGAGCTGGCCCACACCTACTCCCTGATCCACGACGACCTGCCCTGTATGGATGACGACGATCTCCGCCGGGGCCGGCCCACCAACCACAGGGTCTATGGCGAGACCCTGGCCGTCCTGGCGGGAGACGCCCTCCAGCCCGAGGCCTACCGCCTGATCCTGACCGCGCCGGGACTGGACGACGCCCGCCGGGCCGCCTGCGGCCGCATCCTGGCGGAGGCCTCCGGAGCCGATGGCATGGTGGCCGGCCAGGTGCTGGACACGCTCCACGCACCCCGGACTGAGGCGGAGGTGACGGAGGTCCACACCCTCAAGACCGGGGCCATGATCGCCGCCGCCTGCCGCATGGGCGCGGCGGCCGCCGGCGGGAGCGAGGCCGTGCTGGAGGCGGCTCAGGTCTATGCCAGGGAGCTGGGGCTTGCCTTCCAGATCCGGGATGACATGCTGGATGTGTGCGGCGACGCGGAGGAGTTCGGCAAGCCCATCGGCTCCGACGCCCAGGAGGGCAAGGTCACCTTCGTGGACCTGCTGGGGCTGGAGGGCTGCGGCCGGGCGGTCCGCGCCCGCACCGAGGCCGCGAAGGCCGCGGTGGCGGACCTGGACGATGACGGCTTCCTGGCTGCCCTGGCGGACTCCCTGGCGGAGCGGACCAGGTGAGAGCCGGTTTCCCTTGCATTTTCCGGGCGGATTTTGTATAATGAACACTTACAGTGTGCTGCTCCCGCGGGCCGGAGGACCCGCAGGCGCGGCTGCATGCTATCGAGAGAGGAAGGAATCCCATGGCAGAGGACATCAAGCTGACACAGGACGAGGCGCCGGAGAGCCGGAACTTTATCCACGCTTTCATCGAGGAGGACATCGGCCCCGGCGGCCAGTTCGAGGGGATGACCGTCCACACCCGTTTCCCGCCGGAGCCCAACGGCTACCTGCACATCGGGCACTGCAAGGCGCTGATCATCGACTTCGGCACGGCGGAGAAGTTCGGGGGCCTGTGCAACCTGCGGATGGACGACACCAACCCCGCCAAGGAGGACACCGAGTATGTGGACGCCATCCAGGAGGACATCCACTGGCTGGGCTTCGACTGGGGCGACCGGTTCTACTATGGGTCTGACTACTTTGAAAAGACCTATGAGCTGGCGGTGGGCCTCATCAAGAAGGGCCTGGCCTATGTCTGTGAGCTGACGCCGGAGCAGTTCAAGGAGTACCGGGGGGATGTGAACACCCCCGCCCGCTCCCCCTGGCGGGACCGGCCCATCGAGGAGAGCCTGGACCTTTTTGAGCGGATGAAGAACGGCGAGTTCCCCGAGGGCAAGTACACCCTGCGGGCCAAGATCGATCTGGCCAGCGGCAACTTCAATATGCGGGACCCGGTGCTCTACCGCATCCGGTATATCGAGCACCACCGCCAGGGCACCAAGTGGTGCATCTTCCCCATGTACGACTTCGCGCACCCCATCCAGGATGCCCTTGAGGGGATCACCCACTCCCTGTGCTCCCTGGAGTATGAGGACCACCGGCCCCTGTACAACTGGGTCATCGAGCACACGGACGTGCCCTCTAAGCCCCGTCAGATCGAGTTCGCCCGCCTGGGCATCGACCACACGGTGCTCTCCAAGCGCAAGCTCCGCAAGCTGGTGGAGGAGAAGTACGTCTCCGGCTGGGACGACCCCCGGATGCCCACCCTCTGCGGCCTGCGCCGCCGGGGCTACACCCCCCGGTCCATCCGGAACTTCTGCGAACGCATCGGTGTTGCAAAAACACCCTCCACTGTGGACTACGGCTTCCTGGAGCACTGCCTGCGGGAGGATCTGAACGAGACCGCCCAGCGGACCATGGCGGTGCTGCGGCCGGTGAAGCTGACCATCACCAACTATCCGGAGGGGCAGAGCGAGACCGTCACCGTGGAGAACAACCCCCTGGACCCCGCCGCCGGCACCCGGGAGATCAGCTTCTCCCGCCACCTCTATATCGAGTCCGATGACTTTCTGGAGACCCCGGTGCCCAAGTACAAGCGCCTGTATCCGAACGGCCCGGAGTGCCGCCTGAAGGGTGCGTACCTGATCCGCTGCACCGGCTGCGTGAAGGATGAGGCCGGCAATGTCACCGAGGTCCTGGCGGAGTACGACCCCGACAGCCGGGGCGGCGACCCTGCAGACGGCCGGAAGGTGAAGGGCGCCACCATCCACTGGGTGGACGCCGCCGCCGCCATCGACGCGGAGGTCCGCCTGTACGACAACCTGTTCACAGACGCCGATCCGGACGCGGCGGACAAGAACTTTTTGGAGTGCCTGAACCCCGCCTCTCTGGAGGTCCTCACCGGCTGCAAGGTGGAGCCCTCCCTGGCGGAGGCGCAGGCCCCGGCCAGCTTCCAGTTCATGCGCCTGGGCTACTTCTGCCTGGACAGCAAGGACTCCAAGCCCGGCCATCTGGTGTTCAACCGCTCCGTGAGCCTGAAGGACAGCTTCCGGAAATAAGCAAAAAAAGACCGCCATACGGCGGTCTTTTTTCTGTTCTGAAGGTCACAGGGGGATCTCCCGGTCCAGCCTGTAGAAGGTGAAGGAGCCGCTGCCCAGCAGGGTGCCCGCGCCATCGGTGATGCGCACCTCGAAGACGCTGATGGTCCTGCCGGACTTCACCTCCCGGGCCTCGGCCGTCAGGCGGTCTCCCAGCTTGGCGCTGCGGAGAAAATTATAGGAGGCGTTCACCGTCACGGCGAAGAACCCGTGGGAGGCCATGGCGGAGCCGGCGGCGGTGTCCGCCATGGAGAAGTAGACGCCGCCGTGGGGCACGCCCACCGGATTGGCGTCCTCCGCCGTTACGTCCTTCACCACCCGGGCGTAGCCGGGGCCGATCTCCTCCACCGTGATCCCCAGCTTTCGGGCGTAGGGGTTGGCGCTGTTCCGGGTGTCTCTGAGCTTTTCATAATCCATGGGCGGGCCGTCCTTTCTGGAGAGCGTTCTGACAGCTTCCAGTTTACGACGCCCCGGGGAAAAGGTCAAATGTTTTCTGCGGCCCGGTCAGATGTTCTTCTTGATGGTGTTGATGGCGCCCTTCTCCAGCCGGCTCACCTGTGCCTGGGAGATGCCCACCTCCGCGCTGACCTCCATCTGGGTCTTGCCCTCGTAGAACCGCAGGGAGAGGATGCGCCGCTCCCGCTCGTCCAGCCGCTTCATGGCGTCCTTCAGGGCGATGCGGTCCGTCCAGGCCTCATCGGTGTTGCGGGTGTCCCGCACCTGGTCCATGACGCAGATGGGGTCTCCGCCGTCGGCGTACACCGGCTCGTAGAGGGACACCGGGTCCACGATGGCGTCCATGGCGAAGACCACCTCCTCCCGGGGGATGTCCAGCTCCCGGGCGATCTGCTCCACCGTGGGCTCCCGCTGGTGCTCCGACACATATTTGTCCCGGACCTGAAGCACCTTATAGGCGGTGTCCCGCATGGAGCGTGACACCCGGATGGCGCTGTTGTCCCGGAGATACCGGCGGATCTCGCCGATGATCATAGGGACTCCGTAGGTGGAGAAGCGCACCGGCTGGGTGATATCGAAGTTGTCGATGGCCTTGATGAGCCCCACACAGCCCACCTGGAACAGGTCGTCGGCGTTCTCGCCCCGGCCGGAAAAACGCTGGATGACGGAGAGCACCAGCCGCAGATTCCCCTCGATGAGCTCCCGGCGGGCCTCCTGGTCTCCGGCCTTGGTGCGGCGGAGGAGCTCCATGGTCTCGTCGTTTTTCAAGACCCGCAGCTTTGCCGTGTTGACCCCCGCGATCTCCACCTTTCCCTGCATGCGCAGCGCCCCCTCTGACCCTGAAACTTCCTGGCCACAGTATGACCGCCGGGCTTTTTTCCTATACTGGGAGCTTTTGTCACATTTCGCCCGCCGCCGGGAATGGGACGTTCCGTCCGGCGCATATGCTGTGGGCGGGGGGTGAGCGCGGTGCAGTGCAGGATCCGGGATTTCCGGTGCAAAGAGGTCATCAACGTCTGCGACGGCTGCCGCCTGGGCTATGTGTCGGATCTGGACGTGATCGTGCCGGAGGGGAAGGTGGCGGCCATCATCGTCTATGGGCCAGGCCGGTTCTTCGGCCTCTTCGGCAGGGGAGAGGAGTACTATATCCCCTGGGAGTGCATCCAGCGGATCGGGGACGATATCATCCTCATCGACAAGCCCTTTCAGCGGCGGGACCCCCGGCTGGAGCGCCGTCGCCGCAAGCGGTGCTGAGAGGGCCCCGCGGCTCATAGCCGCGGGGCCCTCTCAGAGGAGTGGTGGAAGGGTCAGGACTCTCCGGGATAGGGGATCTTCAGCGTCATGCCGTTGTGCCAGACGCCGGCGCTGCGGGTGACGGGCAGGAACTGGTCCTCTGTGTAGCCGATGGTCTCTCCGTCGTGGAAGGTGGCGTCCTCCTCCAGCACGTAGCTGGCCAGATCCATCAGGAAGCTGTGGAGGTCTCCGGGCTCGGCCTGGGCGTCCAGGACCTCGATCTCATCCTTGCCGAAGGACCGCAGCCCATAGGTGTAGCCGCACAGGCCACTCTCCCGACGCCAGAGACCCACCCACACCAGGTCCGGCAGGGGCAGCTGGCCGTCCTCCATGGAGCGGGCCCACTTGAGATAGAAGGCCGGCTCGTACACAGTGCCGTTGGCATAGATCCCCAGCGCGCCCGACTGGCGGCAGGCGGCGCACACCAGCTTTACCTGGAGGGCAGCCGCCTCCCGGGGATCCCGCTCCCGGGGCAGCACCGTCACTAGAAGGTGGCCCCGATGGCGGGCAGCGGCATCCTCCGCCTCAGACCACAGGTAGTTGCGGGCGGCGTTTTCCTCTGCCTCTCCGTGGGGAACGGGGGAGGGGAACAGGTGCAGCGCCGCCAGCAGCCCGTCCGTTTCGAAGGTCAGGGCGCTGCCGCCGTCCGCATCCTCCTCCGCCTCTGTGAGACAGGGGATCCCATACCCATCCCGCAGGTCCCGGCGGAACTGATCCGGGTCCCAGGTGGGTGCCTCCAGCAGGACGAAGGCCAGGAAGGCGCCGCCCTCCGGGCGGTCCAGGGCGGGCTGATCTTCCTTGCAAAGGGAGAAATCCCTGTCGAAGAGGACCAGCTGCTGATCCTGTCCCCGGCTGTAGCTCAGCCGCAGCGCCCGGTCCGGCAGGACTGCGAACCACTCCAGGGACAGCCCCTCCGTGCCCAGGCCCGCCTGGGCGGTCAGGAAGGTCCGGCCCCGGCGTTCCAGCTCCGGCAGCCGCCGCACCAGCTCCCGCACCCAGGGGAGAGGGAACTTGGACAGCGCTGCCTCGTTCATGAAGAACCGCCCCAGCAGGCTGCCGTCCTGATAGGGCAGCCGGAAGGTGCAGTAAGGGGCGTCCGCCTCCCACTCCGTAGGGTCCAGGGCTTCCTTGATGGCGGCGAGGTTCTCCGGATCGCAGCAGATCCCGGCGATGGCCATGCGCTTATCGAACTCCCCCGCATCCTCGCCCGCCTGAAGGGTCTGGTCGGCGTTCGGATCGATCCAGTGGAACTCCATTTCCTCCAGAGAACGGCCTTCCAGGATCTCCCGGCGGAGGGTGGTGAACTCATAGTCCCCGGGCACCAGCTCCAGGCCCCGGCGCACTGCCGCCAGGGCGCCGTCCCGGTCGCCGAAGTGGGCCCGGAGCTTGCCGGCCTCCAGCCAGCCCCAGGGGTAGTCCGGGTCCAGGGCCACGCCGGTCTCCACAGCCTGCCGGGCCTCCTCCAGCCGGCCGCAGTACATCAGGGCGCAGGCGTAGCGGTAGAACCAGATGCCGCTCCTGGCCGCCCGGGCCGCCGGCTCTGAGGCGGGCATCCACATCGCGGCCTTATAGTAATAATCATAGTCGTCGACGTTGTTGCAGGCGTAGGCGTACCACAGGGCCAGATCCAGGTCGGCCCTGGCCTGTTCCTCCGTGAACTCCCCCCGGCGCACGCCGTCCCGGACCCGCTGGTCCATGTAGTCCAGCATTTTGTAGAAGTAGCCGGCGACGTCTCCGCACATCTCCTCCAGCGCCGCCACATCCTCTGCCGTCAGGACCGGCGGGGCCTTTTGGGCGGGAGTCGTCCCGTCCCGGGACTCGGTCTGCTTTCCAGTGTCCATCCATGTGCTCCTTTCTGATCCGCTGCATATTTTTATATGAACCGGAAATGGAATTGCAGTCATTATAACAGAGAAAAGGGAGATGTACAAGAAGAAACAGAGGACGGCCGCAGAAATTGAACAGATCCGGAGAAAAGCAGGATTTTTTACACGGCCTTTTGGAAAAAATACTTGCATCGCGGCCGCTTTTGTGATACTATATTTCAGCATTCCGCACGGCGCGTCGACCTTCTGTCTGTGCCCGGACCGCAAACGGCCGGGTTGGCAGGGGGGATGAAGCCGCCGGAGGTACAACTAAATTTGATTTGGAGGAACAAACAACTATGGCAAATTCTAGCGTCGTTTCCATGAAGGCCCTGCTGGAGGCGGGCGTCCACTTCGGTCACCAGACCCGCCGTTGGAACCCCAAGATGGCTCCCTA
>CALWOF010000033.1 GCA_944382995.1 uncultured Oscillospiraceae bacterium
GCGGACCGGGTGGACCTGGCCATCGACCACCACCCCTCCTTTGAATTCTTTGGCCGGGAGAACATCGTGCGGCCGGAGGCCGCCGCCTGCGGCGAGCTGATCTACGACATCCTCGCCTGTCTGGGCCCTGTCACGGCTGAGATGGCCCTGCCCCTCTATGTGGCGGTGTCCACCGACACGGGGTGCTTCGCCTACGCCAACACCGCCGCCTACACCCATGCGGTGGCGGCTGCGCTGCTGCGGACCGGCATCGACTACCAGACGGTCAACAAGGTGTTCTTCCGCACCAAGAGCCGGAAGCGGATGCAGCTGGAGGCCGCCATCCTCAATGGCTGTGAGTTCTATGACCAGGGCCGGGTGGCGGTGCTGTCCGTGCCCATGTCCCTGATGGAGCGGCTCCGGGCCACGGAGACCGACGCGGAGGACCTCTCCGCCCTGGGCCCCCAGATCGAGGGGGTGGACTGCGCCATCACCATGCGGGAGCTGCGGCCGGACATCTGGAAGATGTCCCTGCGGACCGGGGCCCGGGTGAACGCCACGGAGGTCTGCCGGCTGCTGGGAGGCGGCGGCCACGCCGCGGCCGCCGGCTGCACGGTGGAGGCCCCCTGGGCCCAGGCCAAGGAGCAGATCTTGGACGCGGTGGCCCGGGTGGTGCCGGACTGCCGGATAGACAACTGAACAACAGCTCCTACTTTTGATCGAAAGAACAAGAAAGGGTGATTTTTGTGAGTCTGTGGACCAGTCGGAAGCTCTCTAACATCTGTGAGATCCTGGCGGTCCTTTTATGCCTGCTGGGCGCAGAGACCAAGACGGCTCCGCTGTTTGCGGCGGTCATCGTGCTCTTGCTGCTGGACCTGCTCCAGCTGGCCATTTTTTACCGCTGTCCCCGCTGTGGGCGCCTGCTGCCCTTCCGGCAGTGGGCAACACCTGTGTACTGCCCCTACTGCGGCAGGGAGCTGAACACGCCGGATCCGGACCGGTGAGGACGGCGAACTTTCCCCAAAAGGAGTGTCCCCATGCCCAACGGAATCCTCATCATCGATAAGCCTCAGGATTGGACCAGCATGGATGTCTGCGCCAAGGTGCGGGGCATCTTCCATGAAAAGCGGGTGGGCCACGGCGGCACCCTGGACCCCATGGCCACCGGCGTACTGCCGGTATTCGTGGGCCAGGCCACCAAAGGCGTGGAATTTGCCGAGAACAGTGAGAAGGAATACATCGCCGGACTGCGGCTGGGGCTGGTGACCGACACCCAGGACACCACCGGCTCCGTGCTGGAGACCCATCCCGTCACGGCGGACCGGGCGGCGGTGGAGGCCGCGCTCTCCTGCTTCCTGGGGCAGCAGGAGCAGATCCCCCCCATGTACTCCGCCATCAAGATCGGGGGACAGAAGCTCTACGAGCTGGCCCGGAAGGGTCAGGAGGTGGAGCGCAGGCCCCGGCCCGTCACCATCCACGCGCTGGAGCTGCTCTCCCGGGAGAGTGAGACGGACTACCTGCTCCGCTGCCGGTGCTCCAAGGGCACCTACATCCGGACCCTCTGCCACGATATCGGGCAGGCCCTGGGCTGCGGCGGAGCCATGTACGCCCTGCGGCGGACCATGGCCGCCGGCTTCACGGCGGATCAGGCGGTGACGCTGGAGCAGGTCCAGGCGGAGGGCAGCTCTCTTCTCCTGCCCACAGACAGCCTCTTTGCCGCTTATCCCGTTTTGCTGCTGAAGTCGGACGGGACGGAGAAGCGGGTCCGCTGCGGCAATCCCGTCACCCTGCCGGACGTGTCGGACGGCACGTACCGCGTTTACAGCCAGGACGGGCAGTTCCTGTGCCTGTCCCGGGCGGAGGGCGGCACCCTCACGTCCATCAAGAACTTCTTTGGAGCGTAAACCATGAAAGAGAGAGTCATTGCCCTGGGCTTCTTTGACGGGGTCCACCTGGGCCACGGCGCCCTGCTGCGCCGGGCAGCGGAGGAGGCGGCCCGCCGGGGCTGCACCCCCGCGGTGTTCACCTTTGACCGCCCTCCCAAGGAGGTGGTCACCGGCGTCCCCTGCCCCCTCATCAACTCCCCGGAGGACCGGCGGGAGCTGGTGCGCCGGCTCTACGGCATTCAGGACGTGCTGATGGTCCCCTTTGACCAGGAGATGATGACCACCTCCTGGGAGGACTTCGTCACGGAGATCCTGGTGCGGCGGTATCACGCCGTCCATCTGGTGGCGGGGCACGATCACCACTTCGGCCACAAAAACGCGGGCACGCCGGAGCTGCTGGTGCAGAAGTGCCGGGAGCTGGGCCTGGGGTGCGACATCATCCCCAAGGTGGAGATCGCCGGCATCACCGTCAGCTCCACCTACATCCGCCGGCTGCTGGAGCTGGGGCAGATCAGCCGGGCCAACCGCTTCCTGGGCCACCCCCACACCCTGACGGGCGTGGTCCGCCACGGCCGCGGCATCGGCTCCAGCCAGCTGTTTCCCACGGCGAATCTCACCATCCCGCCCCATGTGCTGGTGCCCAGCCACGGGGTCTACGCCACCCGGGCCGTCCTGGAGGACGGAACCTGTTACGCCGCCGTCACCAACGTGGGCGTCCGGCCCACGGTCCACAACGGCACAGACGTGACGGTGGAGGCCTGCCTCCTGGACTTTCAGGGGGACCTGTACGGCAGAACGCTGCGGCTGGAGTTCTATAAACACCTGCGCCAGGAGGTCCGCTTTGACTCTCTGGACGCCCTGCGGGCCCAGATCCAGTCGGATGCGGATGCCACCCGGGCCTATTTCGCCGGCGGCATTCCGCCCATCTCCGCCGAGTAGCAATGCGATGATGCGCGGCAGGCGCGGCAGCTGATTTTTCAGCTGCCGCGCCTGAAATTTGTCTTGCATCCCGCGGGCCTCCTGTGGTATCATCTTCATCGACAGGTGCCATCTCCCTGTCCAAGCGTCCGGAGACGGGCGTTCGTTCGGTGAACCAGATGGATCATCGTTCTCTAAACAAAAAAATGGAGGTCGCCCGTACCTTATCACGGGCAGTTTGCTGCGGTCTCGCATCAAAGGCCTCCGACACTGTCACAAGGAGGTCTTTTTTCTATGTCCGGATCCCGTTTCACTCCCCGGCAGCTGGCCACCGCCGGCATCATCGCCGCCGTCTACGCGGTGCTGACCCTGGCGCTGCCCATCCCCCAGTACGGCCCTATCCAGTTCCGGGTGGCGGAGGCCATGACGGTGCTGCCCTTCCTGTTCCCGGAGGCCATCCCCGGCCTGACGGTGGGCTGCTTCCTGGCCAATCTCCTGGGCTCCCCCATGCCGGCGGACTGGGTGGTGGGCACCGCCGCCACGCTGATCGCCGCCGTCTGGACGTCCCGGCTCCATCACCGAGCTCTGGCGCCCCTGCCCCCCGTGATCTGCAACATGGCGCTGGTGGGCGCGGAGATCGCCCTCTTCTTCCCCACGGAGGGAATGGGCTTCTGGGCCGCCTATGGCTTCAACGCGCTGACGGTGGGCATCGGCGAGGCCGCCGCCTGCTTCATCCTGGGCTCCCTGCTGCTGCGGACCCTGCCCAAAGTCCCCGCCCTCCGGAGATACATGACCGTCCGGGGATAAACGCTGCATCCAAAAAGCCGGCCCTGCCAGAAGGCAGGGCCAGCTTTCTGCTCACTTTGCGGTGAACTCGTCCTTTCCGGCGCCGCAGAGAGGACACACCCAGTCGGCGGGCAGATCCTCCCATTTGGTGCCGGGGGCGATGCCGTTGTCCGGATCGCCGGCGGCCTCGTCATAGACATAGCCGCACAGATCGCACTCATACTGTTTCATAGGCCGTTCCTCCATCTCTATTTTGCCGGCGGGACGCCCCGCCGAGGGATCCGGGGGATCATTTCAGCTTTTTGCGGATGGCCGCCTTCACCTCCGGCGACAGCAGCCGGGATGCCGCCCGCACCGGCAGGGGCGGCAGGCGGAAGAACTCCCGCCGCACCTGGTCGAAGGGCTCCAGGGCATAGGCGGCGAAGAACGCCGCCCGGTCCGGCGAGGCCGGGATGGGCGAAGCCAGCCGTGGGTTCCCGGCGATGGCCCGCTCCGGCGGGAAGGGCTGCTTGGCCAGGGGCAGCTGGTCAAAGATGCGGCTTCCGTGGGGGGTGTTCACCAGCAGCAGGCTGACGCCCTTCTCCTGCTGATCGGCCAGCTCCTCCGGCCGCAGGCCCCAGAAGTCTCCCAGGGTCAGGTCCCCCACCCGGGACATGGAGGTATAGGGGCAGCGGTGGCAGCTGGGCCGCAGAAACAGCGCCCGGCCGAAGGCCCTGCCGTACTCCGTCCGGAACAGAGGGGCCGTGTCCACGGTGCCGTCGCCGTAGACGGCGGTGAGATGGCTCTCCTTCCAGCCGGCCACCTTGTTGCGGAACCGTACCGCCTGCAGGCTCTGGCGGCGGCGCTCCTCCAAGTCCCGGACCGTATCCTCCCACACGCCGGGGGAGGGTACGCCGTGGCACACCAGGTCACAGGTGGTGAGATTCTCCGGCCGACCGCCCAGATAGCGGTACAGGCCGTCCACCTGGCAGGGGGTGCCGGAGAAGAGCACCGGCCGCTGCTCCAGCCACTTTCTGATCTCCCGGAAGATGCCGTTCAGGTCGCTCTGGACGTACTTGGCGCCCCGGAGCCGCCACAGCTCCTCCTTGCGGAAGCAGGCGATGTGCCGCAGGTGCATCCGGCTGTCGAAGGCGGCGCCGTAGACCACGCCGCCCTGCTCCAGCACATGCTCCGCCAGGAGGGTGAAGATCCCGCCGGAGGTGGAGTCTCTCCGGATGTCGTCGTTCTTATTCCAGGCGGCGAACACCGCCGGCATGGCCCCCCGGGGCCGCTCCGTCAGAATGGGGCAGACGGAGGTGCACCGGCCGCAGCGGACACAGGCTTCGCCGTCGATCACCGGGCGGGCGAAGCCCTCCCGGTCCCGGACCATGGCGATGGCGTCGTGGGGGCAGATGCTGGCGCAGGCGGTGCAGCCGGTGCAGCGGGATGGGTCCGCAAGCCGGGGCAGAGACCGCTCCGCCGCCGGAGCGGCACCGGTGTCCTCCTGCCCGGTCCAGGGCCGGTCCTCCAGGGCGCAGCGCAGATAGTCCAGGGACAGCTGCCGCTCCCGGCAGAGGCGGGCGTCCACCGCCGCCCAGTCGATGGGGGCCGTCAGCTCCGCCGTGTCTCCCTTGCCGATGATCCGCTCCGCCAGGCCCAGCCGGCTCAGGAGGCTGAAGGTCCGGGAGCTCTCCGGCGCGGCCAGCTCCGCCGGGGCGGCCGCCGTGAAGAAGGGCTTGCGGAACTGGACGGAGAACACGGTCCCGTGGAAGGAGTTGGTGCACACATAGGCGGCGTTCCGGAACAGCCCCAGAAACTCCGCCGGGCCGGCGCTGAGGATGCAGCGGGCCCTGGGGTGGACCTTCTGCCGGATGCCGCACAGCTGCACCACCGGCAGGCCTGTCTCCTCCGCCAGGCGGCGGATATAGCGGCTCAGGGGGCCGGGGCGGCTGATGCAGTAGCAGAGGATATACCCCTGTCCGACGCCGCCGTCAGCGGCGGCGGCCTCCCAGTCCCGACAGGTCAGCAGCAGTGTGGGGTCCAGCACTGTGGGCGCGTCCCGCCCGGTGATGTCCCGGAGGATGGCCTGCCCCTGCCGTTCCCGGGCGGAGAGGTGGGAGAAATCGTCCAGATACCCCCGCAGCTCCGCCTCCATGCCGTCGGGGATGCGGGGGATGCCGAAGGAGGGGGCGTAGGCGATCTTCCGCCTGGGAGAGAAAGCCCCGAAGAACACCGGATCGAACCGGCCGTCGGGGAAGATCTTCGGGTTCCAGATCTGGTCGCTGCCGGAGAGCAGCAGGTCGTAGGGCAGCTCTGCCGCCCGCAGCTCCTCCAGGCTCTGATATCTGCGGGAGGAGATGGTCAGATGCTGGCGGGAGAACGCCTCGAACCGCTCATAGCGCTGCTTCAGCGGCCTATAGTGGAGGGCGGTGTGGGCATCGTGAGCGGCGGAGCCCACGCCCGTGGGCGGCTGGAACAGGGCGTTGTCCTGGTTGACGTAGTAGTCGACGATCTCGCACCGGCTCCCCAACGCCTCCACCGCCCGCTCCGTGGCGTAGGCCTGGAGCACGGCGCCGTAGTGATGGATATGGTAAAAGGTCAGCAGTCCTGTGTTCAATGGAGAGACTTCCTTTCCGCAAAATCGGCCCGGCAGGGCTCACCCCCGGTCTGTGGCCTCCTCCGGCGGGGCCAGAAGATCGTCCTCCGCCACCCAGTCAGCCACGTCCACCACGTCAAATTCCGCGGCGGTGCGGCGGATCACCACCTGGCTCAGTCCGGCGTTGATGACCAGCCGCCGGCACATGGAGCAGGAGGTGGCGTCGGAGAGCAGCTCCCCTGTGCGGGCGTCCCGCCCCACCAGGTAGAGGGTCCCCCCCACCATATCCCGCCGGGAGGCGGAGATGATGGCGTTGGCCTCGGCGTGGACGCTGCGGCACAGCTCATACCGCTCCCCCCGGGGCACCTTCATGGCCTCCCGGGAGCAGTAGCCCAGGTCCACGCAGTTGGCCCGGCCCCGGGGGGCGCCGTTGTAGCCGGTGGAGATGATCTCGTCGTTCTTCACGATGATGGCGCCGTAGACCCGGCGCAGGCAGGTGGCCCGCTCCAGAACGGTCTCGGCAATGTCCAGATAGTAGTTCGTCTTGCTGATGCGGTCCATAGGGGACACCTCTTTCTCTCAAATCCCGCCCGGAGGCGGCAGTCTGTTTTTTTATTGTATCACGGCACCGGCGCCCTTGGCAAGGACCCCGCCGCCGGGGGACACTGCTGTCCGCCGGTCACGGCCGCACGCCCGCCCGGACGGCGATCATCTCCGCCGCCACGGACACGGCGATCTCCTCCGGCGTCTGGGCGCCGATGGCCAGCCCGATGGGCGCGTGGAGACGGCTGTACTCCGTCTCGGTGAAGCCATCTTCCAGCAGCCGGTCCCGGCACAGGGCCAGCTTTCGCCTGGAGCCGATGCACCCCAGGTATTTTGCCCCGCTGCGGAGCACCTGGGTCAGCACCTCGTAGTCCGCCTGATGCCCCCGGGTCATCACCACCACATAGTCGTCGGCGGTCACGGTCACCTGCTCCGTCAGGCGGGTGAAGTCCCCGCAGAGGACGTCCTCCGCCCTGGGGAACAGCGCCGGGTCAGCGAACTCCGGCCGGTCGTCGAACACCACCGGCCGGAAGCCGACAGCTGCCAGCACCGGCACCAGGGCCCGGGACACGTGTCCCCCGCCGAAGATATAGGTCCGTCCGGCCTTCACCGCCGGGACGGACAGCCAGCCGTCATGGAACACGGTCTCCTCTTTCAAAAGGGCCTCCAGGTCCGCAGGCGGCGCGGCAAGATGGCGGGGGCCGTCCCGGTCCGCCGTGCCCATGTCTGTGACCCGCCCCCCCTGGATGCGGCGGAGGAACCAGGTGTTCCGGTCGCCGCCGGCGGCTCCGATCAGGTCCCGCAGGACAGCGGCGGACCGACTGTCTCCGCCGGGGAGATGCTGAAACTGCACCGTCACATCCCCGCCGCAGACCATGCCCAGGTCCGCCGCGTCCCCCTGGACGAAGCGGAAGTCCGCCAGATCGTCGCCGCCCCGCTTCAGGAGCTCTCCGGCCCGGCGCTGACACTCGTACTCCACATTGCCGCCGCCGATGGTGCCGGCGATGGAGCCGTCCGGAAACACGGCCATCATGGCCCCGGCGCCCCGGGGGGTGGACCCGCTGGCGGCTGCCACCGTCACCAGCTCCACGGGCTCTCCCGCCTCCAGGGCGTGGACGATCCTTCTGAAAAAGTCCCGCATCTCAGCCGATCCCTCCGTTGACGGCGCCCAGGACCAGAACGGCCACGGTGACGCCGCAGTACACGTATTTCGCCGTGGGATAGAACCACCGGCCCAGAGGGCGCCGTCTGGCCAGATTCACCTGGGTCAGGCAGTCCTCCCGGCCCCAGACCCAGTAGAAGAACACCCCCGCCAGCAGCGCGCCCACGGGGCAGGCGTAGATGGAGCACACGTCCATCCACCCGGAGACGATGCCCTGGATGCAAAGCCCCACCGCCAGTCCCACGGTGCCGATGACCGCCACCGCCGTGCCCCGGCGCAGGTGCAGCTTCTCCTGCAGGGTGGCGATGGGCGCCTCGTACAGATTCACCAGGGAGGTCACCCCGGCGAACAGCGCCGCCACGAAAAATACCGCCATCAGCACCCGGCCGCCGGGCATCTCCCGGAACAGGTTGGGCAGGTAGATGAACATGAGGCCCGGCCCGCTCTGGGTCAGGGTCTCCCCCGCCGTGGCCATGGCAGGGATGATGACCAGGGCGCTGAGCACCGCGGCCATGGTGTCAAAGAAGGCCACGGTCCGGGCGGCCTCCGGCACGTCCGCATCCTTTGCGAGATAGGAGCCGTAGATCAGCGTCCCGTTCCCCGCCACGGACAGGGAGAAGAAGGCCTGCCCCAGGGCGTAGACCCACACCATGGGGTCCAGCAGCCCCTCAGGCCTGAGGACGAAGATATAGCGGTAGCCGTCCGCCGCGCCGGGCAGGGTGGCGATGTAGACGGCGAGGCCGAGGAACAGGCAGAAGAACAGGGGCATCATCACCTTGTTGGCCCGCTCGATGCCCGCGCCGATGCCGAAGGCCACGATCAGCATAGTCCCCGCCATGGCCGCGATCTGCCAGCCGGTGTTGCCCCAGGCGGAGGCTGCGGTGTTGAAGTAGGCGGTGAATCCCTCCACCCCCTGGTTCTCCAGCGCCCCGCCGGTGAAGGCCGCCACCGCGTACTTCAGGATCCAGCCCACCACCACGGAGTAGCCGATGGCCATAGCCAGAGAGCCCGCCACCGGGATCAGTCCCAGGAGCTCGCCCCAGGTCCGGCTGCCGGTGCGCCGCTGTGCCGCCGCGCCAAAAGCCGCCACGGGCCCGCCGGCCGCCGCCCGGCCGAAGGCCATCTCGCCGATGACGCCGGTGGAGGCGATCAGCACCACGAAGATCACATAGGGGATCAGGAAGGTGGCCCCGCCGTAGGCGGACATCCTGGAGGGGAACAGCCAGATGTTCCCCATGCCCACCGCGGAGCCGATACACGCCAGCTTGAACCCCCACCGGGATCGAAAGCTGTCCCGCCGCTGTTCCTTGTTCAAACGTCTCATTCCTCTCGTCAGAGTGTCGGGGCCGTCACAGGGCGCCCCGGTCCCGGAGCTCCCGCTCCAGCAGCTCCACGGCCCGGTCCAGATAGAACTGGAGGGGCTGCGGCTCTCCCGCCGCCAGTCGGATGCTGCACCGCTGGGAGGGCAGCAGGATCTTCACCGCGTCGCTGGCCCCCACGGCCTCCGCCATCCTCGGGGAGACCTCTCCCAGCAGGCCGTTGGCCGTCAGGACGCCGATGGGCCCCAGCAGGATGTCCGCCTGCCCGGCGTTGAAGATGACGGCGTTCTCGCCGGTGGCGCCGTCGTCCGCCCCGGCCCGGAGCATGGCGGAGGTGGCCAGGGAGTTGGTCCCCACCGCCCGGACGTGGAGGTCCGGCCAGGCCTTCTTGATGGCCTCCACCAGTCCCCGGCCCATGCCGCCGCCCTGTCCGTCCAGTACCGCGACCAGCAGCTTCCTGTCCTTCATCCGCCGTCCCTCCATCGTTTTTTGTCTCCCTTTAGCATACAGATTTCCGGCCCCGTTGTCAATGTCTCCCCCCGCCCCGGCGGCCTGGCCGCGGTTGTTTTCCCGCCCGCTCAAAAAATTTTCCGAATGTTGAAGAATCCGCGGCCGCTGTCCCGTATGATAGATGTCGGTCGACAACAGGAGGTGAGGCGCGGCGTGGACAAAATCACAGGGGAGAGCTTCTCCCGGCTGGTGGCGCGGCATGAAAAGCTGGTCTACACCGTCTGCCTCCAGCTGGTGCGGGACCCGGGCACGGCGGAGGATCTGGCCCAGGAGGCCTTCCTTTCCGCCTACCTCCACCGGGACGCCATGCCGCCGGGCTATGAGCGGCAGTGGCTGTGCCGGATCGCGGCCAACAAGGCCCGGGAGTATCTGCAGAGCGCCTGGCACCGGCACACCTGTCTGCCGGGAGAGGAGCATCTTCCGCCCGGTCAGGCGCCGCCGGCGGAGGAGGCCGTGCTCCGCCGGGCCGGAGCGGAGGAGATCGCATCGCTGATCGACGGCCTGGGAGAGCCCTACCGGCCGGTGTGCCGGCTGTGCCTCCTGGCCGAGCAGACGCCGGAGGAGGCGGCTCTGGCCCTGGGCCGGCCGGTGAAGACCGTGTACACACAGCTCTCCCGGGGCAGAAAGCTGCTGCGGGAGGCACTGGAAAGGAGCGGAAACGATGACATGCTTTCGCCCTGACGGGCATCTGACGGACGCGGCGCTGGCCGCCCTCGTCCGGGGAGACCCCCTGCCGGAGCTGGAGCGCCTGGAGCTGGCGGAGCACCTGGCCTACTGCGACCGGTGCCTCCAGCGGTACACGGAGCTGCTGACAGACGATGCCCTGGTCCCGCCGCCTTCTCCCGCGGGGCCGGGACTTCGCCGCAGGCTCCGGCGCCGGACCGTGCGCCTGACCGTCAGCCGGTACGCCACGGCGGCGGCCGCCGTGGTCCTGACTTTGACAGTGCTGTGGGGCAGCATCGGGCTGTCCGGGCAGACGGTCCCGGCGGAGCCCGCCTTCCTGGAGCGGGCGGGCACCGCCCTGACAGAGTGGACCGCCGCCTGGCCCCTGGCCTGGGCGGACGCTCTCTCCGGCTTTTCCGAGCTCTTCGACGACTTCGGCATCCCGCCGCGAAATGATCTCACACAAGGAGGAACCCATCCATGACTCCGAAAAACGGATTTCTGCTGTTCATCGCCTCCTGCCTCTCCGGCTGCGGGCAGATGTACCAGGGCTATATGAAGCGGGGCGTGTCCCTGCTGCTGGCCTTTGCCCTGGTGTTCTTCATCTCCTCCAACTTTTTCCTGGGGGCACTGGTGCTGTTTCTGCCGGTGATCTGGCTGTACGCCTTTTTTGACAGCTATTCCCTCCGCGCCCAGCTTGCCGCCGGCACCGCGCCGGAGGACGGCTTCCTCTTCGGCCTGTCCGACATGGACAGCCAGCGGCTGAACGCGCTGCTGAAAAAGCGCCACAGCCTCATCGGCTGGGTGCTGGTGGCCGTGGGCGCCTATATGCTCTATGACATGCTGATGGGGCAGCTGGCAAATTTCCTGGTGGGCTGGACGGTATTCGGCTCCCGGCTGATCGGCCTGCTGCGCTATGGGGTGCCCCGTCTGGTCATCACCGTGCTGGTGATCCTGCTGGGGCTGTGGTTCCTCCGGGGGCCCAGGGGCAAAGCGCCCGCGGAGGACATCCCGCCCTTTACGCCGCCGGCCCCTGACGCCGCCCCAACCGCCAACGCCGGTGCGGACCCTGTGGACGAAGCGGCGGCGGAGATCCATGCCGCCGTGGATCCATCGGCGGAAAAGGAGGCGCACCGCGATGAACAGCCCTGAACAGGTCCCCGCGTCCCGCCCGGTCAGGGAGCGGCGGGTGGGCACCTTCACCTTCGGCGCTGTGCTGGTGATCTGCGGCGTGCTGATGCTGGCGGCCATGTTCTTCCCGGACCTGGACATGACGCTGGCCCTGCAGCTCTCTCCCCTGATCCTGGTCTCTCTGGGAGTGGAAGTCCTGCTGGCCAGCCGGCGGGAGGGAAGGCTCCGGTACGACTGGGTGGGCATGGTGCTGTGCCTCGTCCTGGTGACGGCGGCGCTGGCGCTCTTCGGCATCGCCTGGTGTCTGGTGTACCGGCCGGAGACGGTGTGCCTCTATTGAGATCCGCGAAAAGCCCCGGCGCCTGGGCGCCGGGGCTTTGTCTTTTCCCCCTTGGATTTTTTCCCGCTGTCTGGTATCATGGAGAAAATACCCGAAAGGACGGTGTCCCTCCATGTCCGGCACCTATGCCATGCACCCCATCGCCCATATCCGCAGCGACTTCGGCTCCAAATTCGGCGTGCCCCGCCAGAGCGGCCTGGTGGACGCCCTCACCGCCGCCGTGGTCTTCGAGGAGCCCTACCGGAATCCGGACGCCCTCCGGGGGCTGGAGGGGTTCTCCCACATCTGGCTGATCTGGGTGTTCCACCAGTCCCAGCGGACAGAATGGTCCCCCACCGTCCGGCCGCCCCGGCTGGGCGGGAACCAGCGGGTGGGGGTGTTCGCCAGCCGCTCCCCCTTCCGGCCGAACCCCATCGGACTATCCTCCGTGAAGCTGGAGGCCATCGAGCACACGGACCGGTTCGGTCCGGTGCTCCGCATCCGGGGCGCGGACCTGGTGGACGGGACGCCCATCCTGGACATCAAGCCCTACCTCCCCTACGGGGACTGCCACCCGGACGCCTCCGGCGGCTTCGCCAGCGAGGCGGCCCGGCCCACCCTGGCGGTGGAGATCCCGCCGGACCTCCTGGAGCGCCTGCCTGCGGACCGGCGGGAGGCGCTGCGGGAAGTCCTCGCCCTGGACCCCCGGCCCCGGTATCAGGATGACCCGGACCGGGTCTACGGCTTCTCCTTCGCCGGCCGGGAGGTGCGCTTCACCGTGGCGGACGACCGCCTCACCGTCACCGAGATCGAATGAGCGGGATGCAAGGACCCCGGCCATACTTGGCCGGGGTCCTGTCTTTCTGTCTGTATGCTCTGTTGTGTTCAGCCGCGGGGCTCCGCGGCCTCTCCGTCCGCGCCCTCCGGCAGGAGGATGACCCGGGCCAGACCGCCGTCTCCCTCCGCCGTATAGGGGGGATCGCCCAGCTCATCCAGCAGGTCCTCAAACTGCTCCGCCGTCAGATAGTAGACGGTGCCGCCGGTGGCCGGGTCGCTGGAGACCGGCGTATCCGGAGGCAGGTCCTCCAGAGCCGTGCCCGCCTGCTCCCACGTCAGGGTGAGGGTGGCGAAGCAGGACGGGCCGGCATCCTCGTCCAGCACCGCCGGCGCAGCCTCCGCCTGGGTCTGCGGCACCGTCCGCGTCTCGCCGCCGGCATCCGTGCCCGCCTCCGCCGCGCTGACGCCGTTCTTGGGCGCAGTGGGGGCCGATCCCTCCGTGCCGGCGATCTCCTGACCGGCGGACGCCTCCGCCTCGGCGGGGGCGATATCCTCTCCGCTGTCGGCAGAGAAGGCCTGAAGGCCCTTTTCAGGGGCAGTCTCTCCGGCGGCAGTCACCGCCGCATCCTCCGCCCGGATGCTCTCCGCCGTATTGTCCTGCAGACGGGGCAGGCCGGAGATAGCCAGCACCGCCACGGCAAAGCACGCCGCCAGCGGCAGCAGGGTCCTCTGCCACCTGGGGCGGCTGCGCCGCCTGGGCGCGGCATTGGCCCGGACGGCGGCCATCACGCCCTCGGCAAAGCCCTCCGGCACCTCTGTTTCCTCCGCGTCCGGGAACGCGTCCCGGATGGCCAGGGCCGCCTGGACATAGGCCCGGCAGCCGCCGCACACCGCCAGGTGCGCCCGCACCCGGGCGGCCTCCTCCAGCGGAAGCTCCCCGTCCACATAGGGGTCCAACAGGGCCGCGAATTCCTCACAGTATTTCATTTGCAGCCCTCCTTTTCTGGCTCTTTAGACGTTGGGGGCGGAGAAAAGTTCCCGTCTTTCAGCAGAAAATTTCGCAGCTGCTTCCGGGCCCGGCTGATCCGGGATTTCACAGTGCCAGCGTCCAGGTCCAGCGTTCGGGCGATCTCGTCATAGCTGAGCTGGTGCATCTCCCGGAGCACCAGTACCTGGCGGTGCTCCGGCGTCAGGGCGGAGAGCCCCCGCTCGATGGCCTCCCGCAGCTCCCGGCGCTCCGCCTCATCCTGGGGGGAGGGGGCGGTGTCCGCCACGTCCAGATTCAGCTCACAGTCATCCAGAGAGGTGCCCGCCGCGGCCCGGCGGCGGCCCTCCCGCCGCAGCAGGTCCACGCAGGCGTTGGACGCCAGCCGGTACAGCCAGGTGGAGAAGCTGGAGTCTCCCCGGAAAAAGGCCAAGCCCTGCCAGGCCGCCAGGAAGGCCTCCTGGGCCGCCTCGGCGGCGTCCTCCCGGTCGCCGCACATCCGCAGCGTCAGGGCGAAGACCCGCTTCTCGTACAGGCGGACCAGGGTCTCAAAGGCACTCTCGTCGCCGTCCCTGGCGGCGGTGACCAGCTGCTGTTCCCTTGTCTGCTCGTCGTTCATCTCAAATCCCTTTTGATCCCTTTCGTCACCCGGTACACATCCTCCAGGGTGCTCATCTGCACGATCTGCTCCTTGTAATAGCCGGAGTGGGGCACGCCCTTGAGATACCAGCAGTAGTGGCGGCGGGCCTCCAGCACGGCCACCCGCTCCCCCTTGGCCGCCGCAGCCAGCTCAAACTGCCGCACCGCCGTGTCGCACCGCTCCGCAAGGGGCGGCAGGGGCGGGACGGGCCGCCCCTCCAGCACGGCTTTTGCCTGCTGGAAGATCCACGGGTCGCCGAAGCACCCCCGGCCGATCATGGCCATGTCCGCCTTGGTGTGCTGGAGGATCCGGGCGGCATCCTCCGGCTTCCAGATGTCGCCGTTGGCGATCACCGGGATATGGACGGCCTCCTTCACCGCCCGGATGCAGGTCCAGTCCGCCTGGCCGCTGTACACCTGGGCCCGGGTCCGGCCGTGGACCGCCACGGCGGAGGCCCCCGCCTGCTCCAGCACCTGTGCGAACTCCACGCAGTTGCAGCTGCCCATGTCCCAGCCCCGGCGGAATTTGGCGGTCACCGGCACGTCCACGGCCTTCACCACCGCCTCCATGATGCGGCCGGCCTTCTCCGGGTCCTTCATCAATGCCGCGCCGTCGCCGTTGTTCACGATCTTTCCCATTGGACAGCCCATGTTCAGGTCCACGATGTCCGCGCCGGAGTGCTCCAGAGCGATCTGGGCCGCCTCCGCCATGCAGACCGGATCGCTGCCGAAGATCTGCACCGCCGCCGGGTGCTCTCCGGGGAACATCTGCAGGAGGGAGAGGGTCTTCTTGTCGTGATAGCACAGGGCCTTGGAGGAGATCAGCTCCGTGACCGTATAGCCGGCGCCCAGCTCCGCGCAGATCTGGCGGAAGGCGACGTCCGTGACCCCGGCCATGGGTGCCAGGGCCAGGCGGGAATCGATGGTGACCGTTCCGATATGCAAGGCAGGCCATCCTTTCCAACTGAGAAAATGTCTATTTACTATATCACATTCCGAAAAAAAAGTCCACCCGGCGGCTCCAGGCCGTCGGCGCTCTCTTTTCCCGACGGGATTCTCCCGCCCCCGGCTGTAAAATGGTGGAAAACACGAAAGAGGCCGCGCAGACGCGGCGGAATGCAGGAGGGACCAGCTGTGGGGCACAGAGGACCGATCTTGAAGGGCCGGGCGGCGGAGCTGCCGGCCTGGGGAGCCCGCTTTTTTCTGGCGGCGGCGCTGACGGCGACGCAGATACCCGGGGGCTATGCCCCCTTCGCCCTGGGGTGCGTGGCGGCCTGCGGGCCGGGTCCGGCGGGCATCGCAGCCCTGCTGGGGGCCGGGGCGGGGGCGCTGCTGTTCCTGGACTTCTCGTCGGCGCTGCCCTTCCTGGCCGCCGCGGTCCTGATCTTCACCACCGCCGCGGCCTTTCAGGGCCTCAAGCTCCTGGAGGGCCCGCTGTTCCACCCCCTGGCCGGAGCGGGGCTCTTTCTGGCGGTCAGCGGGATCTATGTGCTCCAGTCCCTGTCCCCCCTGCGGGATCTGGCCCCCTGCCTGGCGGGCACTGTGCTGGTGGGGCTTTCCGCCTGGTACTACCAGCCGCTGCTCCGGGGCGGACAGGAGCGGCCGGATCCGGACGGGCTGCTGTTTCTGGCGGGGTCCGTGGCCCTGGCTCTGGGAGATGTGGAGCTGGCGGGTCTCTCTGTGGGGCGGGCGCTGCTGTGTCTGCTGCTGCTGTGCGCCGCCTTTCAGCGGGGCGCCATGGCCGGCGCGGCCGCCGGGCTGGGCGGCGGTCTCGCGGCGGATCTGTGCGCCGGTGCGGGCGGTGTCCTCTTTGGCGGGGCCTACGGCCTGGCGGGGCTGCTGGCGGGCTGCCGGAACGGCCGTCGGGGCTGGACGGCGCTGGCCTTTCTAACGGGCATCGGCCTGACGGCCCTGCCCGCAGGCACCCCGGTGCCCCTGCTGCCGGAGGCGGCGGCGGGCGCGCTCCTCTTCCTGCTGCTGCCGGGCCGGGCCTTCGGCGGCAAGCGCGTCAAGCGGGAGGACGCCCCGCCCTTTCCCGCCGCACTGGAGGGGCTGCGGGCCCGGCTGGACCGGACGGCCGCCGCCCTGCGGGACCTGTACGACAGCATGGGCCGTGGGAGCCCCGTCTCCTCCGAAGAAAACCCGGCGGTAGTCTTCGACCGGGCTGCGGAGAAGGTGTGCCGCGGCTGCGCTCTGTGCCAGCTCTGCTGGCAGAAGGAGTACACCGGCACCTTCAACGCCCTCAACGACGCCACGCCCTTCCTGCTGGAGCGGGGCCGGGCCCTGCCCAAGGACTTCCCCGGCTACTTTTCGGACCGATGCATCCATCTGCCGGACTTTCTCACCGCCATCAACGGGGAGCTCTCCGCCTTTTTGCTGCGCCGGCAGTACCGCCGGCAGCTGGAGGAGACCCGCCGCAGCGCCCGGGGACAGTACGCCCAGCTCAGTGAGCTGCTGACCGCCACCGCCGCCGGGCTGGGCGAGGTCCGGTCCGCGGCGGGCCCGGCGGAGGAGCGCTGCCGCATCGGCGCCGCCCTGCGGCCCAAGCCCGGGGAGACGGTCTGTGGGGACACAGTGTCCTCCTTCCGAACGGAGAGCGGTCTGCTGTGCCTCCTGCTGGCGGACGGCATGGGCAGCGGAGAGGCGGCACGGCGGGAATCCGCTCTCACCTGCCGTCTTCTGGAGCAGTTCCTCCAGGCGGACATCGCCCCGGAGTCCGCCATGAAGACCCTGAACACCGCCATGGCCCTCCGGGGCGCGGACACCGGCAGCTTCACCACCATCGATCTTGCCGCCTGCCGGCCGGAGACCGGGGACATCGCCTTCTACAAATACGGCGCCGCCCCCAGCTACATCAAGAAGGGCGGCACCGTCCGGCGGATCACCGGCGGCACGCTGCCGGCGGGCCTCCGGGGCGGGACGGCGGCCCCGGATGTCACCCGCGCCGCCCTGGAGCCGGGGAGCTTTGCCGTGATGATCAGCGACGGGGTGGCGGACCCCGGCCGTGACGAGTGGCTGCAGGATCTGCTGGCCGGCTGGGACGGCGACGACCCCCAGGCCCTGGCGAACCTGATCCTCAGCGAGAGCCTCCGCCGGGAGGACCTGCAGGACGACTGCGGCGTCCAGGTGCTGTATCTGGCCCGGCAGGACGGAGCGAAAAAGGTGTAGCACCCGGTATAAACTCCTCCCGCCTGAGACAAAATGGAAGTGAAAATCTCACAGGCAGGAGGCGCGGAGCAGATGGTGAAAGGCATTTCCCGGCGGGTGGTCGTGGTGGACTCCCCGGACCAGCGGTTTTTTGAGCAGGCGATCTTCATCGTGCGGAACGACGCCGCGGGGGAGGGGGTCACCTCCCGGGAGCTGGTGGAGGAGGCCCGGCGGGTGGCCCGGAATTACACCCGCGGTGACTGCGGCCGGTTTGGCCGGCTGTGGCGGGACCTGTCCCCGGCGGTGTACACCCTGATGGGGGCCGCCGGCATCGGTCTGGTGTGGCTGACGGTGTGGCTGATCTGAGCGTAAAACGGGATGGCGGGCCTGTGCGGTCCGCCATCCCGTCGCCTTTACCCGTTTCCGTCCGTTCAGCGCATGGCCAGGGTCACGTCGCCCGTGGCTGCCAGCTCTCCGTGGTCATATACCTCGGCGGAGCAGGTGGCGATGGCCTTCTCCGCCCGCTCACCGGCCAGCCTGGCGCGGATCTCGATGGTGTCGCCGGGCAGGATCTTCCGCAGGAAGCGCACATTGTTGATGCCCAGGAACAGGGGCACCTTGCCTGCGTACCGCTCCATGGACAGCAGCAGGATGTCCGCCGTCTGGGCCATGCACTCCACGGAGTACACACCGGGCAGCACCGGTTCACCCGGGAAGTGGCCGCGGAAGATCTCCCGCTCCGGGTCCACGTGAAAAGTGGTCACGATGCGCACCCCCGGCTCCATCTCCTCCACCGTGTCCACCAGCAGCATGGGGTCCCGGTGGGGAATGATCGCCTTGATCTCTTCTTTGGAGAGTTTCATACCTGTGAGTCCCTTCTTCTGTCATTCAGTCTCCGCAGCATCCGCGCGGGCGTCTCTCCCTCCATTGTACCGCCCGCCCGGCAAAAAGCAAGATTTTTCCGCCGGGGATCGTCTTTTCCCCGGAGCGGGTGCAAAAAGAGAGCCGCCTATCGGCGGCTCTCTTTCCTTGGTCTCTTACTTCGCAGCCTTGGCGGCCTTGATGGCCTCGATCAGCAGCGGGGTGACCTTGAACAGGTCGCCGCA
>CALWOF010000034.1 GCA_944382995.1 uncultured Oscillospiraceae bacterium
GGAGTTCAGGCCCAGCTCCTTGTAATTCTCCACCTTGGCCTTGGCGGCGTTGTAGGAGATGAAGTCGGGCTCGAAGTGCTCCAGCTCCTCCGCGGTGGGCTGGATGAACATGTTCTTCACGAAGTGGGCCTGCCATGCCACCTCCATGATGAAGCGGATGGCCATACGGGAGTCGTGGTTGGCGCCGCAGAACACGTCCATGACGAACAGCCGCTTGTTGGACAGCTGCTTCTGGGCCAGCTTCTTGCAGGCGTCCCAGGCCTCCTGGGAGGCGGGCTTGTTGTCGTTCTTGAATTCGTCAGAGGTCCACCACACGGTGTCCCTGGAGACGTCATCCATCACGATGAACTTGTCCTTGGGAGAGCGGCCGGTGTAGATGCCGGTCATCACATTGACGGCCCCCAGGTCGGTGACCTGTCCCTTGTCATAGCCCGTCAGATCGGAACGGGTCTCCTCCTCGAACAGCTGCTCGAAGGAGGGGTTGCGGATGATCTCGGTGGTGCCGGTGATCCCATATTTGCTCAGGTCAATGGCTGCCATTTTTGATAACCTCTTTTCTGAAAGATCTCCCCGAAGGCAGGCGCGGCCCGCCCAGCGGAGGTATTTTTTGTACCAATATCATACACGGCGCGGGGGATAAAGTCAATCGTATTGAGAGCTGCGCCTCTGTTATAGAGCTTGCTGCTTTTCTTGAGAAAAATACCGCTCTCGTCCACAAAAGCGGCCCCGCGCTCAGGCCCGCGCGGCCTCCAGCGCCGCCGCCAGCGCGGCGAAGTCCGCCAGGGTCAGCTTCTCTCCCCGGACATCCGCCGGCAGGCCGCACCCGGCGATGGCCCGCTGGATGCCCTCCTTGGAGAACTCCGGCAGGGCGGCGGAGAGGGAGTTGGCCAGGGTCTTCCGCCGCAGCAGGAAGGCCCCCCGGACCACCTTGAAGAAAAACGCCTCATCCGACACATCCACAGCGGGCCGCTCCCGCCGGACGCAGCGGATCACCGACGAGGTCACCTTGGGGGCCGGCAGGAACTTCTCCGGCGGCACGTCAAAGAGCAGCTCCGCCTCCATGTGGTACTGGAGGAACAGGGAGAAGGACCCGCCGTCGGCGGAGCCCTGAGGGGCGCACAGCCGCCGGGCCACCTCCCGCTGGATCATCACCGTGAAGGAGGTGAGACAGGGGGTCTCCACCAGCTTCTCCAGCACCGGGGAGGTGATGTTGTAGGGCAGATTGGCGCAGACCATGGGGGTGAGGCCGGGGAACTTCTCCCGCACCAGGGCGGCCAGGTCCAGCTTCAGCACATCCCCGGGCACGATCTCCACATTGGGATAGGGGGCCATGGTCTCCGAGAGCACCGGCAGCAGCTTCTGGTCCAGCTCCACGGCGGCCACCTTTTCGGCCCGCCGGGCCAGCTCCGCCGTCAGCGGGCCGATGCCCGGGCCGATCTCCAGCACGCCGCAGCCGGCGGCCGCGCCGGAGGCCTCCGCGATGGCGGCGGGGATCTCCGGGTCGATGAGAAAATTCTGCCCCATGGATCTGGAGAAATGAAAGCCGTGCCGGGCCAGCAGCTCCCGGATGGTGCTGTAGTCGCAGAGATTCATGGCTGTTCCGCCTTTCTGTCAGTACTCATACCGTCACTATAGCAAATTTTTGCCCCTTTGGGAAGAAAAATCTCCCCGGCGCACGGCGCCGGGGAGATTTCGGGAAGCGATCACTCCAGGATATAGACGTTGCAGGTGCGCCGTCCGAAATTGATGCACTGCTCGTAGGTGTCGTAGTACAGGTCCACGATGTTGCCCCGCACACCGGTGTCCTCCGCCACAGCGGTGCCGTAGACCACGGAGCCGTCGGCGGCGACGATATACATCCGGGTGCCCAGGGGGATGACCCGTTTGTCGACAGCCACCACGCCCACCTTCACGAAGGTGCCGGTGGCGGTGGTGTAGTCCACACCGTCTTCACCCGCCGTGTAGGCGGTGGCGGTCATGGATCGCACCCCGGAGAAGTTCAGGGTGGTGCCGTCGGTCAGGGTCAGGATGCCGCTGCCGTCGGCATTTTTGGACACGCTGGCGATGGGCGCGGCGGTGGATGCCACGGAGGTGCCGTACTCCACGATCTCATCCACGGCGGTGCTGTCCAGCTCCTCCACGAACTGACGGGAGATCTCCTCTCCGCCGGACCAGACCACCTCATAAATGGAGGTGCGGACACCGTCGGCGCCCTCCTGGACCACCTTTTCCGTGCCCTTGGGCAGGGAGGGGTTGGCCACCCGCACCGTCTCGTGGGCGGCGGGCTCCTCCACCTGGTCGTAATAGGTCAGCTCGGAGGCGATGGTCAGCTCGGCGCTGCCGTCGGACACATCCAGCGCCACCATCTCAAGGGGGCTGGGGGTGATGTGCAGCCGCTCCAGCAGGTGAGCCACGGTCTCAGCCCGGGCCGTGGCGGTGACCGTCTGTCCGTTGTGGGTGACCGCCACCTCCTGGCCGGAGGTCAGCATCACGTCATAGCCCGTGGCGCCGCTGGACAGGTGCACCAGCTGGGAGGACATGTCGTCCGTCCGGGACTCCTCGCCCAGCGCGACGACAGGGGCGTCCTCACCGGTGAGGATATAGACGGCGCCGGCGTCATCCGCGGCGATCCAGCAGGTGCACAGTGCCGCGGCCAGCACGAAGAGCTGCAGGCCGAACCGGGCTTTGAAGCTGTGGAGCTTCTCCTGAAAAGTCATGGTGTTCAAAAAAGATACCTCCTCAGAAACGGACTTCTCCGCCAGTTTTCCCTGGTTTTGGAAGTCCTATACCTCGGTCGTTCCTTCGGGAAAAACAACTTGTTACTTTTGTTACCGATTGAAAAACTGGGCCTAGTATACACCGCCATCCCACTTTTGTCAAGTTTTTGTGGGAACAGTGGCGTTATGTCTCCCACTTTTCCGAGAAAACGGCCGGCTGAGGGAGGAAGATCCTGGAGGAAAGTTAAAAACGGTAACAAAATGGTGACAGCCTCCGGACAAAAAACCGCCCGGCATCGCTTTGATCCGATGCCGGGCGGTTTTCGCACCTGTCACGGTTTTCGCGAAGCTTCAGCGGACCTCCGGGGTGAAGCCCAGGTCCTCCAGCTCGCTGACGGCGGTCTTGACGCAGTTGTCGCAGCCGTCGATGGTGACGGTCTTGTCAGGGAGGCTGACGGAGAACTTCAGCTCCGCGGCGGTGAGGGCGTTGGTGATGCGCTTGACGCAGTTCTCGCACATCATATCGGGGACAGAGATGATCGTCATGCTGCTTACCTTCCTTTTCATTTCATCAGTTTTTGGATGGTGACCAGGAGGTCGTCCAGGACCTCCGGATGCCCGTTTTGAATGTCCTGCACCACGCAGGTGTGGATATGGCTGCTGAGCAGCTCCCGGGAAAAGGCGTTCAGCGCCGACTGGATGGCGGAGACCTGGGTGAGGATGTCCGTGCAGTAGGCCTCCCGCTCCACCATGCCCCGGACGCCCCGGACCTGCCCCTCGATGCGGTTCAGGCGGCGGATCAGGGCGTCATATTCGGTCGCCTCCCGGTGCTTGTGCCGGACGGCACAGGTGGCGGGGGCCTCTTCCGGCTGCTCCTGTTTCACTTGTTCATCCATGGCGGCGCTCCTTTCTCTGGAATGATCTTCATTTTAACACATTTTCAGGCCGGCGGCAACGGCGGGAGCTCACAGCTTTGCCCGGCCCAGCCGCAGGGCGTTGCCCACCACGCAGACGGAGCTGAGGCTCATGGCCGCTCCCGCGAACATGGGGGAGAGCAGGGGCCCGCCCAGGGCATACAGCAGCCCCGCCGCGATGGGGATGCCGATGGTGTTGTAGCAGAAGGCCCAGAACAGGTTTTGCTTGATGTCCCGCAGGGTCAGACGGGAGAGCCGGATGGCCCGGGGCACGTCCTGCAGGTCCGAGCGCATCAGCACGATGTCCGCGGACTCGATGGCGATGTCGCTGCCGCTGCCGATGGCGCAGCCCACGGTGGCGGCGGTGAGGGCCGGGGCGTCGTTGATGCCGTCGCCCACCATCATCACCTTCCGGCCATCGGCCTGGAGCTTCTCCACCACGCCGGCCTTCTCCTCCGGCAGCACCTCGGCGATGACCTCGTCCACCCCCACCAGGGCGCCGATGTGGTCCGCCGCCGCCCGGTTGTCGCCGGTGAGGAGCACCGTGCGGATGCCCTGCTCCTTCATCTGCCGGATGGCGGCGGCACTGGTCTCCTTCACCGGGTCCGCCACGGAGATCAGGCCCAGCAGCTCACCGTCACGGGCAAAATACATGGGGGTCTGGCCCTGAGCGGAGAGCCGCTCCGCGTCGGCGGACAGGGGCGTCACGTCCACGCCGCTCTCCTCCAGCAGCCGGCGGTTGCCGGCCAGGACCGTCACGCCGCCGAGCTCCGCCCTCAGCCCCCGGCCGGACAGGTTCTCAAAGCTCTCCGGCCGGGCGGGATCGCCGTGGCCGTGTTCCTTGGCGTAGGCGGTGATGGCGTTGGCCAGGGGGTGGGCGGACACCGCCTCCACCGCCGCGGCGGCGGAGAGCAGATCGTCAGAGGTACACTGATGGGGCAGGACCTCCGTCACCGCCGGGGCGCCCTCGGTGACGGTGCCGGTCTTGTCCAGCACCACCGTGTCCACGCTGTGGGTGATCTCCAGGATCTCGCCGGAGCGGATCAGGATGCCGTGGCGGGCCCCCAGGCCCGTGCCCACCATGATGGCGGTGGGGGTGGCCAGGCCCAGGGCGCAGGGGCAGGCGATCACCAGCACGGAGGTGAACACCCGCAGCACGAAGGAGAACTCCTGGCCGGCCACGGCCCAGATGACCGCCGCCAGCAGCGCGATGCCCATGACCACCGGCACGAACACGCCGGCCACCTTGTCTGCGGTCTTGGAGATGGGGGCCTTGCGGCCCTGGGCGTCCTCCACGAAGCGGATGATCCGGGAGAGGGTAGTGTCGTCCCCGGTGCGGGTCACCCGGACGTACAGCACGCCGTTCTCGTTGACGCTGCCGCCGATGACCTCACTGCCCGGGGCCTTCTCCACCGGCAGGCTCTCGCCGGTGAGCATGGCCTCGTTGACGCTGCTCTCGCCCTGGGTGACGGTGCCGTCCGCCGGGACCCGGGCACCGGGCTTCACCAGCACCACGTCGCCCACCTTTAACTGGCTGGTGGGCACCTCCCGGCCGGAGTCAGCCAGGATGGCGGTGTCCGGGGAGAGCTGCATCAGGGCGGTGATGGCGCCCTTGGTCTTCTGCATGTTCCGGCTCTCCAGGAACTTGCCCAGAGAGACCAGGGTCAGCACCACGGCGGAGGACTCATAGTACAGGCTGTGGACATAGCTTGGGTCATCGGAGATCAGGAAGGTCATCACCAGGCTGTAGGCGAAGGAGCAGCCGGAGCCGATGGCCACCAGGGAGTCCATGTTGGGGCTGCCGTGGAACAGGGACTTGAACCCTCCGTGGAAGAAGTTCCGGCCGCAGTAGAGCACCGGCACCGCCAGGAGCAGCTGCAGCACCGCGAAGTTCATGGGGTGGGTGTGCATGGAGAAGAGGTCCGGCAGGGGCAGAGCCGGCAGGCCGAAGGGCAGCATCTGCCCCATGGACACATACAGCAGCACCGCGGAGAACACCGCCGCCGCGATGAGCTCGGTCTTCCGCCGCCGCAATGCCGCCGCCTCCGCGTCCTCGGCGTTCTGGGCCGCGGCGGGCGCCGGGTGCTCCAGGTGGAGGGCGGCGCCGAAGCCGGCCTTCTCCACCTTGGCGATGATCTGCTCCTGGGTACACTGGGCCTCGTCATAGTTGATGGTCATGATGCCGGTGGTCAGGTTCACCTCGCTGCGCTCCACGCCCGGCAGCTTCCGGGTGACCCGCTCCACCGACGCACTGCACGCCGCGCAGTGCATCCCGGAGATGTCGTACTTCTCTTCCCGCATGATCGGCCTCCATTCTGCCGGAGGGGTATACCCTCCGGGGGTATTCTTTTCGGATCTCAATATATACCCCCACGGGGTATTTGTCAAGGCCCTATCGCGGCCGGCGACGAAAAAATCCCGCCAGAGAGCAAGAGACCCTTGACAACTGGCGGGAGTATGATATGATGGGCACAGAAGCTAACAAAAAATTTGAGATACTAAAAATTTTGTAGGTGACGCATATGAGAGATCCCATCAAATGGACCCTGAACCGGATGCCCGGGAGCGACGACCGGCAGCTTCCCATCATGTCCCTGAAGAATGTGGCAAAGGCCCGGTTCTTCCACAGCAGCTTTCCGCAGTACTCCATCACGCCGCTGGCCCGGCTGGACGGCATGGCCCGCTACCTGGGGCTGGGAGGGCTGTTCGTGAAGGATGAGTCCTTCCGCTTCGGCCTCAACGCCTTCAAGGTGCTGGGGGGCTCCTTTGCCATGGCCCGGTACATCGCCCGGGAGGTGGGACGGGACGTCTCCGAGATGACCTATGACTACCTGACCAGCGAGGAGTTCCGCCGGGAGTTCGGCCAGGCCACCTTCTTCACCGCCACTGACGGCAATCACGGCCGGGGCGTGGCCTGGGCGGCCCATAAGCTGGGCCAGCGGGCGGTGGTCCACATGCCCAAGGGCTCCAGTCAGGCGCGCTACGAGAACATCAAGAGAGAGGGCGCCCAGGTGACCATCGAGGACGTGAACTACGACGACTGCGTCCGCATGGCGGCGGCGGAGGCCGCGGAGACGAAGCACGGCGTGGTGGTCCAGGACACCGCCTGGGAGGGGTATGAGGAGATCCCCGCCTGGATCATGCAGGGCTACGGCACCATGGCCAACGAGGCGGCGGAACAGCTGCGGCAGGTTGGCGTCAACCGCCCGACCCACGTGTTCGTCCAGGCGGGCGTGGGCTCTCTGGCAGGCGCTGTCATCGGCTATTTCACGAACCTCTTCCCCAACGATCCGCCCAAATTCGTGGTGATGGAGGCCCAGGCGGCGGACTGCCTGTACCAGGGCGCCCTGGCCGGGGACGGTCAGCCCCGGATCGTGGAGGGGGACCTGAAGACCATCATGGCAGGCCTTGCCTGCGGTGAGCCCAACATCCTCTCCTGGGACATTCTCCGCAACCACGTCTCTGCCTTCCTCTCCTGCCCGGACTGGGTCAGCGCCCGGGGCATGCGGATGCTGGGCGTGCCGGTGAAGGGGGATCCCACGGTGATCTCCGGCGAGTCCGGCGCCGTGGGCATGGGCGTCATCGCCGCCCTGATGGAGACGGATGAATACAGGGAGCTCCGGGAGGCCATCGGTCTGGACCGCTTCAGCCAGGTCCTGCTGTTCTCCACCGAGGGCAACACCGACCCCATGAAGTTCCGCAAGGTCCTCTGGGATGGGGAGTACCCCACCGTCTGAATATCGCTGCAGAACAACAGGGCCGCCGGCATAAGCCGGCGGCCCTGTTCGATAGGTGCGACGCTCTCAGCTCCGACGGCTGCCGGAGAGGGTCAGCGCCTCCAGGATCTTGTAGCGCTCCATGGGGAAGGGTTTCTTCATCTGCAGGGCCTCCTCCATATCCAGATCCACGATGCGGCCGTCCTGCGTGGCGATGATCCGGTTGCCCCGCTGGCTGGCCAGGGCCATCACCGCCTCGTAGCCCATGCGGCTGGCGGTCTCCCGGTCCCGGGCGGAGGGGGAGCCGCCCCGCTGGATGTGGCCCAGCACGGTCACCCGGGGATCCAGGCCCAGCTCCTCGTGGATGCGCCGGCCGATGTCGGCGGCGCTGCCGGCGCCCTCCGCCACCACCACCATGTAGTGGGTGGTGCCGGCCAGACGCGCCTGGCGGATCTTCTCCACGATGTCGCTTTCAAAGTTCACTTCCCGCTCCGGGATCAGCACGGCGGTGGCGCCCACGGCCAGTCCCACATACAGCGCCAGATGGCCGGCATGGCGGCCCATCACCTCCACCACGGAGCACCGCTCATGGGACTGCATGGTGTCCCGCAGCTTGTCGATGCACGCCACAGCGGTGTTGCAGGCGGTGTCGAAGCCGATGGTGTAGTGGGAGCAGCCGATATCGTTGTCGATGGTGGCGGGGATGCCCACCACGCTCAGGGCGGTGCCGGCGGCCGCCGCCTGCCGGGACAGGGCCAGAGCGCCACGGAAGGTGCCGTCGCCGCCGATGGCCACGATGCCGTCCAGGCCCAGGAGCTTGCAGGTGGCCAGAGCCTTGGTGCGGCCCTCCTCGGTCATGAACTCCTCGCTGCGGGCGGTGTAGAGCATGGTGCCGCCCTTGTCGATGATATGGCTGACGCTGGAGGCGTCCAGCGGGACAAAATCACTGGTGATGAGGCCATTCCAGCCCCGGCGGATGCCGACGCACCCGATGCCGCAGTCTGATGCGCTGCGGACCACGGCACGGACGGCGGCGTTCATGCCGGGGGCGTCGCCGCCGCTGGTCAGCACGCCGATCCGATGGATCTGATTCTCCATGGAGAGCCCTCCTTTTTCTATGTAAACGATTCCCTGGTCCGCCTGCGGCAGACCTATGTCCCGATGATAGCGCTGACAGGGGGTTTCTGTCAAGAGCTTCGGAGAATAACCGGAAATTTGCCGAATAAACGATTAAATATCTGGGAAAAGAGACAAAAATTTGACATCTATGTCATGGAGAAAACAGCCCCGGCACACTGCTGTGCCGGGGCTGCCGGACTGTCAGCGCCGCTGACCGGTCATGGTCTGGTCCACGATGTCATCCATGATCTCCCGGGAGACGGCCCCCTGGACGTAGCCGAAGACGTTGCCCGCCGTGTCGATCATGAAGGTGGTGGGATAGGCGCTGATGCCGTACTGATAGAACAGTGCCCCGGTGTCATCCATCACCACGGGGTAGGTGTAGCCGTTTTCCTCCAGGAAGGCGGCGATGTCCTCCGCGCTGCCCTCCTGGCCGATATCAGGTCCGGCCACGCCCAGCACCACCAGGTCGCCGGCGTTTTCCCCCCATTCCTCGTAGAGGGCCTGGATATCCGGCATCTCCATCTTGCAGGGGCCGCACCAGGTGGCCCAGAAGTTCAAAAACACCGTCTGCCCCTCGTAGTCGGACAGGGTGTGGCTGTTCCCGAACTGATCGGTCAGAGTGAAGTCCGGGGCGGGGACCACAGGGCTCTCGGCATCCTCCTGCGCCTGGCCGCCGGTCTCCCCGCCCGCGTCCTGATCGCCGCCGGAGGAGGCGTCCTCCTGCGGGGCGGCAGGGGCCTCCTGGACCGTGCCGGAGATGGCGGCCAGATCGGCGGAGATGCTGCCGGCGGCACCGGTGAGGGTCAGGAGGCCCATGGCGATCAGCAGCACCGCGCCGATCTTCACCGTGTAGCGCACCACATTCTGGTGGGACTTGAAGAAGTCCAGCACCGCGCCGGTGAAGAGGCCCACCGCCAGGAAGGGCAGCACGAACCCCAGGGTGTACACGCCGATGAGCAGAAAGCCGGCGGCAGAGGACTCCGCCGAGGAGGCCATCAGCAATACGCTGCTGAGGGTGGGGCCCACGCAGGGCGTCCAGGCGAAGCTGAAGGTGAAGCCCAGCACCAGGGCCGTGACCGGGTTCATGGCCAGCTTGTCCAGCCGGAAGGGGAGACGGTGCTCCCGCTCCAGCACCAGGGACCGTTTGCCCAGACCCAACTGGTACAGGCCGAAGAGCAGGATGATGACGCCGCTGGCCCGGGCGAACCACACCTGGTAGTCGCTGAAAAAGGACCCCAGCGCGGTGAGGCCCAGCCCCAGCAGAAAGAAGGCAAAGCTGATGCCCACAACGAAGAACAGCGTGTTGAGGAAGATCCTTCCCCGGGGATAGCGGCGGACGCCGTCCGCATCCACCACGGCGGCGCCGCCGGCCAGATAGCTGACGTACAGCGGCACCAGGGGCAGCACACAGGGGGAGAAGAAGCTCAGCGCCCCCTGGAGAAAGACGGTGACGGCGGATACACTGGTCTCAATGGAAAAGCCCATGGCGTGTCCTCCAAAAGAAGTGTTGTGGCGTTATCATACCGGTTTTCCCCGCCGCTGTAAAGAGGGATTTGCCACAGCCGCCCGCCGGCGGACGGAAAAGACTTGACAGACGGGCCCGGGGCGGGCAAGATAGAGACTGAGAAGATCAGAGCCGCCGGGAGCGGCAGGGAGGCATGAGACAATGGAACTGGTGGATCTTTACGACGAGGACCGGCTGCCCCTAGGGCGGACGGCGGAGCGCCACGCCCCGAAGGGGCCGGGAGAGTACCGGACGGTCATCCACGTGTGCGTGTTCAACAGCCGGGGGCAGCTGCTGATCCAGCGGCGGAGCCGGGAAAAGGCCATCTGGCCGGAGCGCTGGGACGTGTCCGTGGGCGGCGGCGTGGATGCCGGAGAGACCAGCCGCCAGGCGGCGGAGCGGGAGGTCTGGGAGGAGCTGGGCATCCGGCTGGACCTGGGGGAGCTCCGCCCCTCCGTCACCGTGAACTTTGACGGCGGCTTTGACGATTACTTCCTGGTGGAGCGGGATATCCCGCTGGAGGACCTGACCCTCCAGCGGGAGGAGGTATCCGACGCCCGCTGGGCGGAGCTGCCGGAGATCCTGTCCATGCTGGACCGGGGAGAGTTCATCGTCTATCCCAGGAGCTTCCTGGCATTCCTTTTTGAGATGCGGGGGACCTTCGGATTCCCCACGAAATGAGTCCAGCTGTGCATGAAGCGGCCGGGGGCGGCAGCCCCCGGCCGTTTCGCTCAAGGTTCCGCCGACTCCGGCTCCAGCAGGTGCATGGCGGATACCTCGTAGGCCACCCGGTCCTGGACGGTGCCGTCCTCCAGCACCTTGCGGTAGATGCGGCTCTGGACCCGTCCCTCCAGGGAGAGGGCATCTCCGACCCGGAGACGGGCGGCCTGGACTGCCAGCTGTCCCCAGGCGATCACCGGCAGGTAGTCCGCCCGGCCGTACCGGCGGCTCACCGCCAGCATCAGGTCGCAGATGCTCCGGCCCAGGGGCGTCCGGCGGAAGGTGGGCGGCTTGCAGAGAGCGCCGGAGAGCAGGATACGGTTGCAGGGCTCTCCGGCGGCGGGCTCCCATGCCTGGGCAAAGACGGTGAGCACCAGCCGGTTCCCCACGCCGGAGCGGTTGTTGAAGGAGCGCAGCTGTCCCCGGAGACGCAGAGGGCCTCCGCCGGCGGCACCCGTGAGCAGGGCCTCCGGGAGCACCACCGGCAGAGTGTCCGGCGTGCCGGAGAGCCGGGGCACCTGGAGGCAAAAGCGGTAGAACCGGGTGCCGTGGTTCTCGTGGGAGAGGGAGGGGGCGTCCAGCGCCCTGCCCTCCAGCAGCACCTCGTTGCGGGTCTCGATCGTCATGTTGTCCACCTCTCGGTCGTGATGGTACACTCTATGACGCGAGAGGCACGGATAGACCAGGGACCCCATGGCGGGATCGGCACTTGCCACCGGGGCGGCCATCGGGTATAATGGAACAAAGAGAGGCGGCGGGACCGCCGGAGAGCGAGGAGAACGCACATGAAAGCCATCGTCTACACATCCCAGACGGGCCACACCCAGCGATACGCCCGGATGTTGTCGGAGAGGACCGGCGTGCCGGCCTGGTCCGCCAAGGAGGCAAGGGAGAAGCTGCAGCGGGGGGACGAGATCTTTTACATGGGCTGGCTGATGGCTGGCGATGTGAAGGGCCTCCAGAGCGCCATGGACCGCTACACCGTCCGGGGTGTGGCCATCGTGGGCATCTCCCCTCAGGGCAACGGCGACCTGTGGACCGAGGCGCGGATCAACAACGGCTACAGCGACAGCGGCGGGCGGCTGTTCTATCTTCAGGGCGGCTACGCGCCGGAGAAGCTGGGCTTCATCCACCGCATGATGATGAAGTCCATGGCGACCTCTGTGATCCGCCAGGTGGCGGCCAAGGGGGACGGGGCCACGGACCAGGAGCGGCAGATGGCGGAGGTGTTCCGCAGCGGCGGCGATCTCGTCCGGCCGGAGGCTCTGGACGAGATCGTCCAGTGGTTCCGGGAGGGGCCCCACGACGGCGTGGTGAAGTCCGTGCCCAAGGTGGAGTTCTGAAAAATGAAGGCAGAAAGACCCATGCCCGGCTGTCTCTGACAGCCGGGCATGGGTCCTTTTTGTCCTGCGGCCGGGGCCGTCAGATCCGGGCCACGCCGGAGTCATAGGCGGCCTGCTTCACGGCGGCGGCCACCGCGTCCTTCACCCGGGGGTCGAAGGCGGCGGGGATGATGTAGTCGGCGGAGAGATCGTCCCCCACCAGATCCGCCAGAGCGCGGGCGGCGGCGATCTTCATGGGATCGTTGATGTCGCTGGCCCGGGCGTCCAGTGCGCCCCGGAAGACACCGGGGAAGGCCAGCACGTTGTTGATCTGGTTGGGATAGTCGCTGCGGCCGGTGGCCACCACGGCGGCTCCGCCGGCTCTGGCGTCATCCGGGAAGATCTCCGGCGTGGGGTTGGCGCAGGCGAAGACGACGGCGTCCTTCGCCATGGCCCGCACCATGTCCGCGGTGACGGCGCCGGGGGCGGATACACCGATGAATACGTCGGCGCCCGCCAGCATGTCCGCCAGAGACCCGGCCCGCTTTCCGGGATTGGTCACCTGGGCCATCTCCTCCTTGATCCAGTTCATGCCCTCGCTCCGGCCAGCGAAGATGGCGCCCCTCCGGTCGCAAAGCGTCACGTCCTTCGCACCGGCGGAGAGCAGCAGCCTCGTGATGGAGACGGCGGCGGCGCCGGCCCCGTTGATGACGATGCGCACATCCTCCAACTTTTTGCCCACCACCTTCAGCGCGTTGGTGAGGCCTGCCAGGGTGATGATGGCGGTGCCGTGCTGGTCGTCGTGGAAGATGGGGATGTCGCACCGCTCCTTCAGCTTCCGCTCGATCTCAAAGCACCGGGGGGCGGCGATGTCCTCCAGGTTCACCCCGCCGAAGGACCCCGCCAGCAGTGCCACCGTGTTCACGATGTCGTCCACATCGTGGCTGCGGACGCACAGGGGGATGGCGTCCACGCCGCCGAAGGCCTTGAACAGGACGCACTTGCCCTCCATCACCGGCATACCTGCCTCCGGGCCGATGTCGCCCAGGCCCAGAACGGCGGAGCCGTCGGTGACCACCGCCACGGTGTTCCACCGGCGGGTCAGCTCATAGCTCTTGCTCACGTCCTTCTGGATCTCCAGACAGGGCTGGGCCACGCCCGGCGTATAGGCCAGGGACAGCGCCTCCTTGCTGTCCACCTCTGCCCGGGGGGTCATCTCCAGCTTGCCCCGCCACGCATAGTGCAGGCGCAGGGACTCTTTCGCGTAATCCATAGTCATGCTCCTCTCCGTACAGCTGACAAAAGTTACCCCTATTGTACGGGAAAACTCCGCTGTTGTCAAAATGGTTTTTCCTGCCTCGGGAAAAGGGCCCGGCCTGTCCCGCGGGACAGACCGGGCCGCTGCTTTACATATCGAGGAAGCCCATGATGGCGATGCCGCCCACGATAAGGACGATCATCAGATAGTGCTTCCAGCTGAGCTTCTCCTTCAGGAACAGGCGGCTCCACAGGACGGAGGCCGCGCAGTAGGAGGAGATGATGGGGGCGGACATGGCCAGGTGCTCCTGGTCCGCGATGGCGTAGATGTAGGCGAACTGGCCGGCGGTCTCGCAGACGGCGCCCACGTACTTGGGGGCCTCCATCTTCGGCACCAGCCGGTCCTTTTTGACGAGGACCACGTAGATGAAGCACAGCACGCCGGCCAGCAGGAACGTCAGCTCATAGGCCACGTTGGCGCTGGCCTCCCCCTCGCCGGAGACCACCATGGCGCCGATCTTCTCGATGACGAAATTGTCGGCAAAGGTGCCTGCCGCGTCCAGCAGGCAGTAGGCCGCCGGCATGGCCAGGGCCATGAAGCTCTTGGTGTACTTGTAGTTGCTCTCCTTCTGCCGCTCGATGCGAAGCTCGTCGTCCTCCCGGGCCTCCACCACCCCCAGGCCGATGGCGCCCACGCACACCAGGGCGATGGCGAAGAAGGCCAGGGAGGAGTATCCCTCCGTGCCGATGAAGAGCAGCGTCAGCACCGCCACCAGGGCGCCGGAGGAGTTGCAGATGGGGGAGGAGATGGACAGCTCGATGTACCTGAGGCCCACATACCCCATGGCCATGGAGAGGATGTACAGCAGCGACACGGGCAGATAGGTCCACAGGATGGCCAGGGAGATCTCCGTGCCGCCCGCGAACACCTCGTAGGCCGCGTGGAGGCCCATGACCACACCCACGGCCATGACCATCTTCAGATGGCTGTACTTGTCCCGGGCGTCCCGGCAGCCGATCTTGGAAAACAGGTCCGAGCCGCTCCAACAGAGCAGCGCGATGATGGAAAACCAGAACCACATAGATGCATTTTCTCCTTTTCTTCTCTATCCGATATTCACAGTCGATCCGATGGGGAGAAGACCGGCGGCGGTCGGCGCCGGAAGAAGCGGTTGGGCATAGGAGGGTCCTCCTGTGTCAGACAGAGTGGGGGATCAGAGCTTCACCAGGCCCGCCTCCACCAGCTTCTGGAGGCTCATCAGGATGCCCAGCTTGGCGTGGTACCAGGTGAGGCCCCCCTGGAAGTAGACGGCGTAGGGGGGGCGGATGGGCCCGTCGGCGGAGAGCTCGATGGAGCTGCCCTGGACGAAGGCGCCGGCGGCCATGATGACATCGGAGTCATAGCCGGGCATGGGCCAGGGCTCCGGGGTCACGTAGCTGTCCACCGGGGCGGCGGCTTGGATGCCCTTGCAGAAGGCCACCATGGCCTCGGCGCTGCCCAGCGTCACCGCCTGGATGATGTCGTGGCGGCTCTCCGTGGCGTTGGGGACGCAGGCAAAGCCCAGCTTCTCGTAGATGTTGGCGGCGAAGATGGCGCCCTTCAGCGCACCGGACACCACCGTGGGGGCCAGGAACAGCCCCTGGTAGAGGGACGGCATCAATCCCAGGTTGGCGCCCACCTCCTGGCCAAGGCCCGGGGCGGAGAGCCGGTAGGCGCACCGGTCCACGCACTCCTTCGTGCCGCAGATGTAGCCGCCGATGGGGGCCAGACCTCCGCCGGGGTTCTTGATGAGGCTGCCCACCACCATGTCAGCCCCCAGATCCGAGGGCTCCAGGGCCTCCACGAACTCGCCGTAGCAGTTGTCCACCATCACCTTCACGTCGGGCTTCACGCCCTTGCAGAAGGCGATGAGCTCGCCGATCTGCCCCACGGAGAAGGAGGGCCGTGTGGCGTACCCCTTGGACCGCTGGATGGTGATGAGCTTCGTCCGGTCGTTGATCTTCTCCCGGATGGCGTCGTAGTCAAACGTGCCGTCGGGCTTCAGATCGGCCTGGGCATAGGTGACGCCGTACTCCGCCAGGGAGCAGGGGGAGGGCCGGATGCCGATGACCTCCTCCAGAGTGTCGTAGGGGGCCCCCACCGGGGAGAGGAGCTCGTCCCCCGGCAGGAGGTTCGCGGAGAGGGCCACCGTCAGCGCGTGGGTGCCGCAGGTGATCTGGGGCCGCACCAGGGCCGCCTCCGTGTGGAACACGTCGGCGTACACCCGCTCCAGGTTGTCCCGGCCCTCGTCGTTGTAGCCGTAGCCGGTGGTGGCAGCAAAGTGGGTGGCGTTCACCCGGTTTTTCTGCATAGCGGCGATGACCTTGCCCTGGTTGTACTCCGCCGTGGCGTCGATGGCGTCGAACCGCTCCCGCAGGTCCCGCAGCACCGCCTCGCCGTATTCATACACAGCCCGGCTGACGCCCAGCTGTTCATACATCTGCTCGATTTCCATGGTCTTCCTCCGTTGTTCCCAAAATTTCATCCGCCAGATCGTGGAGCACCTGGGGCTTTGTCACCACCAGGCCGCTGGCCTCATTTCCCAGGATCAGCAGGGTGTCCCCCGGCGAGATGCCGAAGAAACGGCGGGCCTCCTGAGGGATGACGATCTGTCCCCGGTCTCCCACCTTGGCGGTGCCGAAGACCCGGTTCTTGTGCATTCCCAGCATGTGCTTGCCGCCGGGCATGGGACCATCTCCTTGCAAAATCATATTTTTCATACAAGTGTGAATCATACCACAACCGGAAGAGGTTGGCAAGAGGGAATTTTTCTCCCTGCTGAGCGCTGCCGCAGAAGGAGAGATCGCCGGCAGACAGAAAGCCGGGCGGCACGCATTGCGTGCCGCCCGGCTGTATGATCGCATTTTAAGCGAAAGGCTCAGACGTGGATGCCGCCCACGAAATAATCGTTGTAGTATCCGCTGGTCAGGTCGCTGATGATGACGCCGCCGCTGCGGGAAGAGGAGGCGTGGATGTGCTGGCCGTTGCCGATGTAGATGCCGGCGTGGGAACAGGCCTTGCCGGCGTTGCGGGCCGGGTCGTTGAAGAACACCAGGTCGCCGGGCTGCAGCTCGGAGATGGAGTACACGCGGGTGCCCAGACCGCTCTGCCACTGGCTGGTGGCGGAGTGAGGCAGGGAATAGCCGAACTTGCTGTATACGTACATGGTGAAGCCAGAGCAGTCAAAGCCGCTGGGAGAGGCGCCGCCATAGACATAGCGGGTGCCCAGATACGCCTTGGCGGCATCCGCGATGTCCCCGTTGGAGGAGGCGGACTCCGTCAGATCCACATAGTCGCTGCGGATGAAGCCCTCGGTGCCGTACTCGCAGGTGACATCGTACCAGCCGTTCACCAGACCGTTGACGGTGACAACGGCGTCTTCCGCGATGGTGGCCAGAACGGAGCTGTCCGTGCTGGCGCCGGAGCGGACGTTCACGCCGCTGGAATTGATGCGGCCGTATGTAGTAAAGATATTGTCCTGATCGACGATCAGATAGTCGGCGGACACATAGCCGGTGCTGCCGTTGTAGGCGACTCTGTACCAGCCGTCCACGGAACCGTCCAGAATGGCCACGGCCACGCTCTTGTCCAGCGTGGTGACCACGGAGGAGGTGGTGGAGGGCTCGGACCGGAGCCGGAGGGAGGAGCCGGTGGTGCAGCCGGCGCCGGTGGCGATATCAGCGGCCATGGCCGTGGCGGCCAGAGCCAGGGCGGTGAGGAGGGAGAGGAACAGGATCTTGCCTGCCCTGCCTGCAAAATGCGTCATAGGTGTACGATCCTTTCGTCAGTCTTTTGTAGTGCGGGGAAGAGGTCCTGCTCACAGCTTGCCGGCCAGCGCACGGTCCAGCCACACGGTGGCGATGTCCATGGCGGCGTAGAGGCTGTCTTTCTCGCTCTTTTTGATGACCCGGTCCCGGGACTTCAGGTCCGGCTCGGTGAGCTGGAGCTGGATGGAGACCTTGGTGGCCACATCCATGTCCTGCTCCTTCCTGGTGTTGAGGATCTGCATCATGATGATATATTTTTCAGCCATCGTGCCGTAGTAGATCAGGTTATCCACCCGGCGGAGGGGATGGCCTTTGTAGATCAAACCTTCTGCTTTTTTGGCTTTGCTCTCTGCCATGGAAACACTCCTTCAAAAGTTGTAACCGAATTGTAACAGATTTTATCCGGTTTGTCAACGTTTGGTCACAAGAATTTACAGCCAATCCCTGGATGCCGGGCTGGCAGGCCTGCTGCGGCGCGGAGACGCAAAAAAGCCCCGCGGGAGGGGGATCCGCGCACTGCGGCGCGGACGCCCTCCCGCGGGGAGAACGTCAAAAACGGACAGTCACTGTCCCAGATATCTGCGGACCAGCACCTGCAGCAGCTCGTCCCGGTCGATCTTACGGATCAGCGTCCGGGCGTTGTTGTGGTTGGTGATGTAGGTGGGGTCCTCGGAGAGAATATAGCCCACGATCTGGTTGATGGGATTATAGCCCTTCTCCTCCAGTGCGCGGTAAACGGCGGAGAGGATCTGATGGATCTCCGCGTCCTTCTCTGCTGCCAGATTGAATTTCCGGGTAAAATCGTCCATGCGGACACCACCTTTCCCACAGGGAGTCTGTATCATAATACAGAAATAGTATACTCCATTTTCTCGGCTGTGTAAAGCATTTTCCGTATGAAATTTTGCGGCTCCCTCTCCAGCGTCTCCAGGATGTTTTTCACATCCTCGTCCGCCGCTCCCGCAGGAAACCTGCGTTTCCCGCGGGGCCCCAAGGCGATCGAAAAGGCCCGGCA
>CALWOF010000035.1 GCA_944382995.1 uncultured Oscillospiraceae bacterium
CTGGGGCAGGTGCAGCTTCTCGGCGATCTGGGGGCCCACCTGGGCGGTGTCGCCGTCGATGGCCTGCCGGCCGCACATGACGATGTCGTCATCCTCCACGCCGATGGTGGAGATGGCGGCGGCCAGGATCTGAGAGGTGGCGTAGGTATCGGAGCCGCCGAACTCGCGGGCGGACACCAGCACGCCCTCGTCAGCGCCCATGGCCATCAGCTCACGCAGCATGCCGGCTGCCGGCGGGGGACCCATGGTGACCACGACGACCTTGCAGCCGGTGGCGTCCTTGAGCTTCAGGGCGGCCTCCACGGCGTTCATGTCGTCGGGGTTGGTGATGGTCTGCATGGACGCACGGTTCAGGGTGCCGTCCGGGTTCACCGCCACCTTGCCGGAGGTATCGGGAACCTGCTTGACGCAAACAATGATCTTCATAATTCGTTCTTCCTCCTCTTACAGGCCGATATTGCCGGAGATGACCACGCGCTGGATCTCGGAGGTGCCCTCGTAGATCTCGGTGATCTTGGCGTCGCGCATCATGCGCTCCAGGGGATAGTCCTTGGTGTAGCCGTAGCCGCCGAACATCTGCAGCGCCTTGGTGGTGGTCAGCATGGCGTGCTCGGAGCAGAACAGCTTGGCCATGGCGGCCTCCTTGGTGAAGCGCTTGCCCTCGCCCTTCAGCACGGCGGCCTGATAGGTCAGCAGGCGGCCGGCCTCAGAGCGCATGGCCATGTCGGCGAAGGTGAACTGGGTGTTCTGGAACTTGCTGATGGGCTTGCCGAACTGGACACGGCCCTTGGTGTAGGCCATGGCCTCTTCCATGGCGCCCTCGGCGATGCCCAGAGCCTGGGCCGCAATGCCGATCCGGCCGCCGTCCAGGGTCTGCATGGCGATCTTGAAGCCCTTGCCCTCCTGGCCCAGCAGGTTCTCCTTGGGGACGATGCAGTCGGTGAACACGATCTCGGCGGTGGGGGAGCCGTGCAGGCCCATCTTCTCCTCGTGCTTGCCCACGGAGAAGCCGGGGAAGCTGCTCTCCACGATGAAGGCGGAGATGCCGCGGGTGCCCTTGGTCTTGTCGGTCATGGCGAAGACCACGAACACGTCGGCAACGTAGCCGTTGGTGATGAAGATCTTGGAGCCGTTGAGGACGTAGTGGTCCCCGTCCAGCTTGGCCTCGGTCTGGCCCTTGGCGGCGTCAGAGCCGGCGTCGGACTCAGTCAGGCAGAAGGCGCCCACCTTGTGGCCGGTGGTCAGCATGGGCAGGTACTTGGCCTTCTGGGCCTCGGTGCCGTGGGTGATGATGGGGTCGCAGCACAGGCCGTTGTGGGTGGCCACGATGTCGCCAGTGGAGGCGCACTGCTTGGACAGCTCCTCGATGCAGATGGCGCTGGCCAGGGGATCGGCGCCGGCGCCGCCATACTCCTTGGGCACGCACATGCCCATCACGCCCAGGTCGAACAGCTTCTCGATGTTCTCCCGGGGATACTGGCTGGTCTTGTCGGTCTCGGCAGCGATGGGCTTCACTTCATTCTCGGTGAATTCCGCCATCATCTTCCGGACCAGCTGGTGCTCACGGCTGAGATTGAAATCCATGATGTCTTCTCCTTATATTCAAATTTGGAAAACGCAACGAAATAGGAGGGCGGGACTTGCCGCCCCGTTTGGTCGGTTCCGGGCGGGCTCTGCCTGTCCGGAACACCGCTGCCCGCGCCACTGGGCGCGGCTCCCTCGCCGTGCGAGGGAGAGGGGAAACCGGCGAAGCGCTGCCAGCGGCAGAGCAAGCGAGCCGGTTTCGAGGCAGCGGCGCGGTCGGCGGCCCCGTCAGGGGCCGGGGATCGCATTGCCGCAACGGTGGACCTTAGTCCTGGATGCCCGCGATCTCCTTGGCCATCTGCTTCTTGGCCTGGATGTTGCCCTGGCGGGCGATCATGATGCGCTGGGCCTGGGGAGAGCCGGCGCCGTGCATGGACTCAGTCCGGTAGCCGACGGCCGCGGCGCCCAGGCACAGGTTCTCGATGAACCGCAGGATCCGCTGGCGGTCCTCGGTCTTCACGCCCTCACGGGTGGCGAAGAACTTGTTGCAGATGTCGCCGATGGTCTCGCCGTTCCGGCCCACCACCGTGTCGGAGTGGAAGTCCTTCTGGGACGGCATGGTCACCACCAGGCCGCCGGCGATGTCCTCCGCCAGTCGGACGATCTCATAGGGGAACCGGGTGACGTTCTGCTTGCAGACGTTGGCCAGCAGCAGGTCGATCTGATAGTTGCCCGCCTTGGTCTTGAAGCCCTGAGAGGAGCAGGCGATGCCGCAGCAGTACAGGGTCTCGTTCAGGTGGGTCATCTCGATGAGCTTATCCTTCACGGCGCTGGCCTTCTCCACGCCGTTGTACTCGGCGGCCAGCGCCGCCGCGCCGATCAGGGTGTCGCCCACGCCCACCTTGCAGCCGCCGTAGGACTGCCGGTGATAGCCGGCGAACCGCTCCACCATCATGCCGGCGAACTCATACTCGCCGTTGAGGAAGATGTACTCGTTGGGGATGAACACGTGGTCCAGGACCACCAGGGCCTCCTGGCCGCCGAACTTCGGGTTGCCCACGTCGATGGAGGCGTCCTCCTCCAGCTTCCGGGTGTCGCAGCTCTGCCGGCCGTAGATCATGTACATGCCCTCGGCGTCCGTCGGGCAGGCGAAGGAAACCGCCCAGTCCTTGTCCGCCTCGCCCATGGAGATGGTGGGCATGAAGATGTGCCAGTGGGAGTTGATGGAGCCGGTCTGGTGGCACTTGGCGCCGCAGACCACGATGCCGTCGGGCCGCTTCTCCACCACATGGACGTACATGTCCGGGTCAGCCTGCTGGCTGGGGGCCTTGGACCGGTCGCCCTTGGGGTCGGTCATGGCGCCGTCCACGGTCAGGTCGTTGTCCTGGACGAAGGTCAGGAACTTCTTGAAGTTCTCGTGGTAGTGGGTGCCGTACTTCTCGTCGATCTCATAGGTGGTGGAGAACACGGCGTTGAAGGCGTCCATGCCCACGCACCGCTGGAAGCAGGAAGCCGTCTTCTGGCCCAGCAGCCGCTGCATCTTCACCTTGTTGATCAGGTCCTCGGTGGACTGGTGCAGGTGGGTGAAGCGGTTGATGGTGTGGCCCGTCAGGCTGGACTTCACGGTCATCAGATCCGCGTACTGGGGATCCTGGGCCAGGGCGTAGGTCATGGCCACGCAGTTGATGGAGGGCCGGATCATGGGGTGATCCACCCAGTTGTCGATCTTCTCGCCGAACATGTAGACACGGGTGTTCAGCTTGCGCAGGCTCTCAATGTACTCCTGCGGGGTCATCAGTGCCATATCTTTTTTCCTCCTCAAAATTGTAAGTGGGGGGTCACTCGTTTGCCAGGCCCATCAGCTCGTCCTTGAAGATGCGCTCGTCCATGAGCTTCAGGTCCTCGGCGATCTTCGGCATGAACTCCATCTGATCCAGCACCTGGGTCTGGAGGTCGATGCCGGGGGCGATCTCGATGAGGGTCACGCCCTCGGGCCGCAGCTCGAACACGGCCCGCTCGGTGATGTACAGGACCGGCTGCTTCACCTGCACGGCGTACTTGCCGGAGAAGGTGATGTGCTCCACCTGGTTGACGAACTTCTTCTTGGCGCCCTCCTGGGTGATGACCAGCTTGCCGTCCCGGCACTCCGTCTTCAGGCCCTTGGCGGTGAAGGTGCCGCAGTAGACCACCTTCTTGGCGTTCTGGGTGATGTCGATGAAGCCGCCGGCGCCGGCCAGACGGGTGCCGAACTTGGACACGTTCAGGTCGCCGTTGGGGGCGGTCTCCGCCAGACCCAGGAAGGCCACATCCAGGCCGCCGCCCTGATAGAAGTCGAACTGGACGTTGTGGGGCAGGATGGCCATGGAGTTGGCCGCGGCGCCGAACTGGGTGCCGCCCATGGGCACGCCGGCGATGGAGCCGGCCTCCACGGTCAGGGTCATCTTGTCGGAGATGCCCTCCTCCGCCGCCACGTTGGCGATCTTCTCCGGCGCGCCGGTGCCCAGGTTGACGATGGCGTTCTCGGGCAGCTCCATGGCGGCGCGGCGGGCGATGATCTTCTTGGCGTCCAGGGGGATGGGGGGGATAGCGTCCACGGGGATGCGGAACTCGCCGGTGAGGCTGCCGTCATAGGGCATGCCCAGGCACTGTTCGTTGTCCTCAATAGAGCCTACCACAATGGAGTCCACATAGATACCGGGAATTGCAACCAGTTTCGGATCCAGAGAGCCGCCCTGGACGATCTTCTCCACCTGGACGATGACCTTTCCGCCGGAGTTCTTGCAGGCCTGGGCCATGGCGGTGACGTCGATGGGGCCGATCTCCCGGTGGACGGTGCAGTTGCCGTACTCGTCGGCGTAGCTGGCCCGCAGGAACACCACGTTGATGGGGAATCCCTTGTAGAGCAGCAGCTCCTTGCCCTCGATGTTGATGACCTTCACCAGGTCCTCCTTGGTGCAGTCATTCAGCTTGCCGCCGCCGTTGCGGGGGTCTGCGAAGGTGTACAGGCCCACGGTGGTGATGGTGCCGATGTTGTGGGCGGCGATATCCCGGTACATGTGGGAGATGACGCCCTGGGGCAGGTTATAGGCCTCGATCTTGTTGGCCAGGGCCAGGTCGCCCAGCTTGGGTGCCCGGTCCCAGTGGCCGCCGATGACACGCTTCACCATGCCCTCATGGCCGTAGTGGTCGCCGCCGGTGCCGTCCCGGTGGCCCTGACCGGCCGCGAAGAACAGCGTCAGGTCCCGGGGGTGCCCCGTCTCCAGAAACCGCTTTTCCAGAGCCTTGGACAGCGCCTCCGGGCAGGCGCAGCTCACAAATCCGCCGGTGGCGATGGTGTCGCCGTCGTTGACCAGCAGCGCCGCCTCCTCGGCGGTAAGCACGCGAACTTTTTTCATAGCTGACTTCCCTCTTTTATGTATTCGTCTCGCGGGTCCGCTTACTTGTTCTTGAAGTGCTTCTCCTTGCGCTTCTCCAGGAAGGCGCCCATGCCCTCCTTCTGGTCCTCGGTGGCGAAGCACATGGCGAACAGCTCGTTCTCCAGAGCGATGCCGTCGTCAATGTCCATCTGCATGCCGCGGTCGATGCAGGCCTTGGAGTACTTGACGGCGATGGGGGCGTTGGCCATGAAGGACTTGGCCATCTCCACAGCCTTGTCCAGCAGCTCCTCGGGGGCATACACGGCGTTGGCCAGGCCGATCTCCTTGGCCTCCTGGGCGCCGATGGTGCGGGCGGAGAAGATCAGCTCCTTGGCCTTGGCGATGCCCACGCGGCGGGGCAGACGCTGGGTGCCGGAGAAGCCGGGGGTGATGCCCAGGCCAACCTCGGGCTGGCCGAACTTGGCGCCGCCCTTGCCCTCGGCGTTGGGGCCGGCGGCCAGGATGATGTCGCAGCTCATGGCCAGCTCACAGCCGCCGCCCAGGGCGAAGCCGTTCACAGCGGCGATGGTGGGGATCTCCAGCTTCTCAATGCGGCGCATCAGGGCGCTGCCCCGCTGGCCCCACTTGCGGCCGGCGGCCACGTCCATGGTGCTCTGCTCGCCGATGTCGGCGCCGGCCACGAAGGAGCGGCCCTCGCCGGTGATGATGAAGGCGCCCAGCTCGGTGTCCTTCTCCACCTCGCCGATCAGCTGCTCCAGCTCGGAGATCACAGTGGAATTCAGCGCGTTCAGCGCCTCGGGACGGTTGATGGTGGCAATGCCGATGCCGTCCTTCTTCTCATAACGAATCGTCTGATACATGTCGGTGTTCCTCCTCAATCATTTAATCTGAACATTCAAATTGTTGGAGAGTTGGATTCCAACAGTTTATTTATAGCAAAATCCGTGCCATCTTTCCAGAGGCATTTCTCTCAGTTTCCGCCGTCACTTTTTGTGCAGACTGACCGTTTTTCCCCGGTCTCAGCGGGTCTTTTCCGGGGTCCTTCGGGGATTTTGGCCACTTCTTCCTGACAGTTATTCATTTTTGAATAGTATTTGCCGGCGGATCTTTCCTGATTTCCCGCTGCGCCTTTGTGAAAAACCGCCAGGACAGACCCGCATTTTCATGGATTCTCACAAGGGAAAATTCCGCTTCGCCCCTTCCTATTCACTTTTGAATATGCTATACTCATTTTTGAATAACCGGGCGGCCGCAGCCGCCGTAGGAGGCCTGTCCATGCCGAACATCCCGTCCTTCACCTCCCTCCACGACGAGGGTATCAACCTGGAGGGATTGCTGGAGATCCTGAATCCGGAGAACAATCTGGTGCTGGCAGACGACATGATGGTGTCCGACGCCAACGGCATCATCCTGCGGGTCAGCGAGACCTATGAGAAGAACTTCGGCTTCGCCCACGACTCCATCGTGGGCAAGTCCGCCTTCGAGCTGGAGGCAAACGGCACCTTCACCCCCTGCATCACGGCGGAGGTCATCCGCCAGAAGAAAAAGATCAGCGCCACCCAGACCATCAACCACAGCCACAAGAACGTCATGACCGTGGGCATCCCCCTCTTCGACGCCGCGGGCGAGCTGAAGTACGCCGTGTGCTTCAACACCGTTTCCATGGAGCAGATCAACTCCATCCAGCGGAACTACCGGCGGATGCAGGACTCCCTCCAGCAGTACACCCAGGAGATCGCCGAGCTGCGGACCCGGGCCACCTCCACGGACCTGGTGTTCAAAAGCGCCCCCATGCAGCGTCTGTGGACGCTGATGCAGAACACCGCCAACACCCGGGCCAACATCCTCATCACCGGGGAGACCGGCGTGGGCAAGAGCGCCGTGGCCAAGGCCATCCACAAGATGAGCAACCGGGCCGGCGGGCCCTTTATCGAGGTAAACTGTGCCGTCCTCCATGAGAACCTCATCGAATCGGAGCTGTTCGGCTATGAGAAGGGCGCCTTCACCGGCGCGTCCTCCTCCGGCAAGATCGGCAAGATCGAGCTGGCAAACCACGGCACGCTGTTCCTGGACGAGATCGGCGAGCTGCCGCCCCACATCCAGTCCAAGCTGCTGCAGCTGATCCAGGAGAAGACCATCGAGCGCCTCTCAGGCACCCAGAAGATCGAGCTGGACTTCCGGCTGATCGTTGCCACCAACCGGAACCTGGAGGATGCGGTGCAGCGGGGGCTGTTCCGCTCCGACCTGTTCTACCGGCTCAACGTCATCCGCATCCACATCCCTCCCCTGCGCGCGCGGAAGGAGGACATCATCCCCATGGCCCATCAGTTCCTGGCCCGGTTCTGCCGGGAGTACGGCAAGGCCCTCACCTGCAGTCCCCGGTTCCTGGCCTTTCTGGAGGAGTACGGCTGGCCGGGCAATGTCCGCCAGCTGGAAAACCTGATGGAGCGGCTGGTGATCACCGCTCAGGACCCCATCCTGGACCTGTCCGTCCTGCCCCTGGAGTACACGGCGGACAAGGCCGCCGGCGCGGAGCTGCTGCCCGGCGGCACCCTGGCGGAGCGGATGGATGCCTACGAGGCCCAGATCATCCGGGACTCCTATCAGCGCTGCCACACCACCGTGGCCGTGGCCAAGGACTTGGGGATCTCCCAGGCCACAGCGGCCCGGAAGATCGCCAAATACGTGAACACCAGGACCTGAGGAAAGGAGGCGTCCGGCCATGAGTCTCATCCATCTGAGCACCGAGCTCCGCCAGGAGCTGAAGCTCACCCCCCAGCTCCTCCAGTCCATGGAGCTGCTGCAGATGAACTCCCAGGAGCTGGTGGACTACCTGAACCAGGTCAGCGAGGAGAACCCCCTGGTGGAGCAGACGGACCTGGCCGAGCTCCACCGGGCCTATGACGCCCTGCGGCAGAAGGTCCACTGGATCAGCGGCGGCCTGCCGGAGGACGGCCGGGGCGCCATGCCGGAGCGCGGCGCCCCGGACCGGGAGACGGAGAGCCTGGCCGCCTTCCTCTGCGATCAGCTGGAGCGGCGGCGCCTGCCAAAGCCCCTGCTGGCCCTTTGCCGGTATCTGGCGGAGCTGGCGGACGAGGACGGCCGCCTGAGCCAGGAGGATCTGGACGGCGTGGCCGCCCTGAAGATCCCCCAACCCCTGATCCAGCAGGCTCTGGAGACGCTCCAGAGCCTGGAGCCCGCCGGTGTGGGCGCCCGGTCCCTGTCCGAGTGCCTGCTGCTCCAGCTGGCCCGGCAGAAGGACGCCTCTCCCCTGGACATGGAGATCGTCCGGCAGTTCCTGCCGGAGCTGGGGAGAAAGCACTACGGCCTCATTGCCAAAAAGCTGGGCGTCACCGCCGACGAGGTGCGGGCGGCGGAGAAGCGCATCGCCGCCCTGGACCCCTGCCCCGGCCGGTCCTTTCAGACGCCGGAGCCCACGCTGTATGTCCGGCCGGACGTGTTCATCGCCGAGCTGGACGGCAGGCTCCAGGTGATCCTCAATGACTTCTATCTGCCCCGGGTGTCCATCAGTCCCTACTATGCCCGGCTGCTGAAGGAGTCCGACGAGCCGGAGACCCGGGCCTATCTCCGGGAGAAGATGCAGCAGGCCCGGTGGCTCCTGAACAGCCTGGAGCGGCGGGGCGGCACCCTCCGCCAGTGCGCGGAGGCCATTCTGGATGCCCAGTACCCCTTCTTCTCCGGCCGGTCGGCGGAGCTGTCCCCCATGACCATGGGGGATCTGGCGGACCGGCTGGGCCTCCACCCCTCCACCATCTCCCGGGCCACCCGGGAGAAGTACCTCCAGTGCCGGCAGGGCACCTATCCCCTCCGGTACTTCCTCAGCCGTCCCCTTGGGGAGCAGGGACCCTCCCAGCAGACGGTGAAGCTGCGGCTGCTGGAGCTCATCCGGCAGGAGGACCGGTCCCATCCCCTCAGCGACCAACGGCTGGCGGAGCTGCTGGCGGAGCAGGGCATCCGCATCGCCCGCAGGACCGTGGCCAAGTACCGGACGGAGCTGGGTCTCGGCTCCGCCGCGGGGCGGCGGCGGAGCTGACGCGGCGGCAAGGTCAAAAAAACGAGCGGCAGAGGATCCTCTGCCGCTCGTCTGATATTCGGGGATCAGAAAGGGGAACTCACTGAGCCGCCATCTTCCGGGCCTTGGCCTCGGCCTTGTTCCGGAACACGTCGATGGTGACCGCCAGGATGATGACGGCGCCGATGACGATGTACTGGATGTCGTTGGAGGCGCCCATCAGGTTCAGGCCGTTGCGGATGACCGCCATCAGCAGGGCGCCGATCAGGGTGCCCCAGATGGTGCCCTTGCCGCCGGTGAAGGAGGCGCCGCCCACGATGCACGCCGCGATGGCGTCGTTGTCGTAGGTGGAGCCGGCGTTGCCGTTGGCGGAGGCCAGACGGCCCACGGACACCACGCCCGCCATGCCGGCCATGAAGCCGGACAGGGAGTAGACGAAGGTCAGCACGTTCTTGGAGGGGATGCCGGACAGGCGCGCCGCCTCAGGGTTGCCGCCCACGCAGTAGATCTGACGGCCCAGGGCGGACCGGGTCAGGAACACGTGGAAGATGCAGAACACGATCAGCACCAGGATGAAGCTGAAGGGGATGCCGGGGAAGTTCTCGGTGCGGAACAGAGAGCCGCCGCCGATCCACATCAGGTTGTCCACGCCGGTGTTGGTGAATGCGATGGATTTGGACCCCGTGATGACCAGTGCAAGGCCCCACAGCACGTTCTTCATGCCCATGGTGGACACGAAGGGATGGGGCAGGTCCAGACGGGTCAGCAGGATGCCGTTGACGAAGCCGGCCAGGGTGCTCACCGCCAGACCGGCGATGATCAGGATCGGCATGCTGGTGATGCCGAAGGTCTGGACCAGAACGCCGATGGTGCAGGTGCACAGCACGCAGTTGGAGCCCACGGACAGGTCAATGCCGGCGGTGATCAGGGCGCACAGCATGCCGGAGGCGATCAGGCAGTTGATGGACGCCTGCTTCAAGATGTTCATGATGTTGGCGATCTTGGGGAACTTATCCGGCATGATGACACAGAAAACGATGACCAGCAGTGCCAGCGCCATCAGTGTGCCGAGCTTCTGCAGAAGCTCCTTCGCAGAATTGTTCTTTTTCATATCAGTCTAACTCTCCTCCCCAGGCCGCTTTCATGATATCCTCAGAGTTGAAGTGCGGGGTGTCACGGTCGATATTGGCCATGACCCGGCCGCCCCGCATGACCACTACGTGGTCGCTCATGGCCAGGATCTCCGGCAGCTCGGAGGAGACCATGATCACACACTTGCCGGCCTTCACCAGGTCGTTCATGACATGGTAGACCTCGATCTTCGCGCCCACGTCGATACCGCGGGTGGGCTCGTCGAAAATGAAGATGTCCGCATCGGTGTTGACCCACTTGCCGATGACCACCTTCTGCTGGTTGCCGCCGGAGAGCTGGGCCGTCACCTCGTCCAGGGACGGGGTCTTGATCCGCAGGGCCTCCACGTTCTCCTGGCCGGACTTCTCGATCCGCGCCTTGTCCAGGAAGGGTCCGTTGGAGAAGCCCTTCATGTTGGCCAGGATCAGGTTGGTCCGCACGTCCAGGGACAGCACCAGGCCCTGGCCCTTGCGGTCCTCGGTCAGGAAGGCGATCTTGTGCTTGATGGCATCCTTGGGGGAGCGGATATGTACCTTCTCGCCCTTGATGTAGACCTCGCCGCTGTCCACCTTGTCGGCGCCGAAGATGGCGCGCATGGTCTCGGTCCGGCCGGCGCCCACCAGGCCGGCAAAGCCGGTGATCTGGCCGGCATGGGCCTGGAAGCTCACGTCGTGGAGGACGCCGAACTCATTGAGGTTCTTCGCCTCCAGCCACACGTCGCCCTTGACGCCGAACTCCTTGGGATACAGGTTATCCAGCGTCCGGCCCACCATGGCGGTGATCAGGGACTCCTCGGTCATGTCGCCGATGTCCTTCGTGGTGATGTGCTCACCGTCCCGCATGACCGTGACCCGGTCGCACAGTTCAAAGAGCTCCTCCAGCTTGTGGGAGACGAACAGGATGGCGACGCCCTTGGCCTTCAGGCCCCGGACGGTGGTCATCAGCTGCTCGATCTCCTCCTTGCCCAGGGAGGAGGTCGGCTCGTCCATGATGATCAGCTTGGCATCCAGCGACACAGCCTTGGCGATCTCCACCATCTGCTGCTGGCCGGTGCCCAGCTTGCCGCATTCCATTTTGACGTCGATCTCGGGGTGGCCCAGGGTCGTCAGTGCCTGCTTGGCCTCCTCGTACATTCTGGGGTAGTCCAGAAGGCCGTTCTTCTTGACGGCGCGTCCCATGAAAACGTTATCTGTGACAGACAGCTGCTTGACGATGTTCAGCTCCTGGTACACGCAGGCGATGCCCGCCTCGCGGGACTGGACGGGGTTGTGGAAGACCACCTTCTGGCCGTCCACGTAGATCTCCCCCTCCTCAGGAGTGTGAACGCCGGTGAGCACCTTGATCAGGGTGGACTTGCCGGCGCCATTCTCGCCGATCAGGCCGTGGATCTCTCCCGGCCGGATGCCAATAGACATATTTTTCAATGCGACGACACCAGGAAAACGTTTGGTAATGTTCTTCAGTTCGACAACGTACTCACTCATGGGATTACCTCGTTTCTGTTTCCTGATTTCAGCGGTTCCCGCCGCCTGCGGGGTGCGGAACGGGAATATGGCGGCAGAGGACCTGCCGCCATATTCCGTTCATTCAGATGTTAGATCCGGTCAGTACGGGTCTGATCAGCCCTGCATGGCAGCCAGGCTGTCCAGGTACTCCTGGCCGTTCTCAGCGGTGACGACGGTGACGGGGGCGTTGATGACCTCCTCCACAGTCTCGCCGTTGATGGCAGCCAGAGCGGCCTCCACGGCCTGATAGCCCATCTCATAGGGCTGCTGAGCCACGGTGGCCTTGATCATCTCGCCAGCCAGGATCAGATCCACGGCGGAGGCGTTGCCGTCGAAGCCGACGATGATCATGTCCTCGATACCGGCGGACTTGCAGGCGTTCATGGCGCCGATGGCGGTGTCGTCATTGTGGCAGAGCACGATGTCGATCTGGTCGGGATAGGCGTTGAGCAGGTCCTCCATGGTCTTGGTGGCACCGTCGGTGGTGTTCTGACCGGACAGAGCCTGCAGCACGGTGACGCCGGCCTCGTCGCAGGCGGCCTGATAGCCCTCGCGGCGCATGTTGGAGGTGTTGTCGCCCTCCTGGCCGTAGATGATGACGGCGTTGGCGCCCTCACCGGCCTGCTCGGCAGCCCACAGGCCGCCTTCCTTCGCGGCGTCCACGTTGGAGGTGCCGACAAAGGTGGTCTGGCCATCGATGCCCACGTTGGTGTCAACGCTCAGCACGGGGATGGTGCCGATGGCGCTGGACAGAGCACCGGAAGCGGCGCCGGCGTCGTTGGGAGCAACGATGATGGCGTCGCAGCCGGCGCCGATCTGCTGCTCGATCATGGACACCTGCTGCTCGATCTCGCTCTCAGCGCCGGGGCCCACGACGGTGACGTTCACGCCCAGGTCAGCGGCGGCGGCGTTGCAGCCGGCCTCCACATAACCCCAGTACTCGGAGGACAGGGTCTTCAGAACGACAGAGATGTTGACATCGCTGGCGGTCTCGCCGCCGGCGGCCTCCTCGTTGGCAGCGTCATCGCCGCCGGCGGGCTCCTCAGCAGCGTCATCGCCGCCGCAGGCCACCAGAGACAAGGACATCACGAGCGCGAGGAGGAGTGCAAAAAACTTTTTCATCTACTTCTTTTCTCCTTCTTAAATGATTTCTCCAGCCTGCTCAGGGCGATATTACCCCCTGGGACACCGGAGTGAAACGATTTTATCACCCATCTGCCTGTCCGTCAATCTGTTAACGCAAAAAACGGCTATTATCACAATTTTGCGAAACTTTTTTGCGCAATATGCAGAAAATTTCTCTTGGCCCTCTCCTTTACTTGACAGACTTTCCGCGGCGGCACTTCCCGCTCCCCGCCCGCTCCCCGCCATACCTTATATAAATAGAGACGTCCGGCTCTATACCGGAGCCGGACGTTTCAGTCTGCCGAAAAGGTCCTCTCGGCAGGCTGCCCATGGTTTCAGGCCTCTATGATCGTTCTGAAGCTGCAGGAGCTGCATGGTGCAGATGCCCTCCTGGCTCATCTCCGCGCTGCGGACGCGTCAGATGGCCACGATCTTCCACGCGCACCAGAGCAGCAGCAGCGCCATGATGCCGTTGACCAGCTTGTAGTGGCGCTTGTACAGAGGGAGGAGCAGCGTCCCCGCCGTGGCCCAGATGAGGTTCCCCGTTCCGGCGCAGACCGCCATGATCACCGCGAAGCAGATCACCGTGGGGACCGCGTAGCCGGTGGGCAGGATATAGCCGGAATAGGCCGCGATGCCCAGCATGAGGATATGGACATTCAGGAACTGCAGCAGGAACCCGTTCACATAGGACAGCGGCTTGCTGGCGCCGCCCGACTCCTTCGCCCCGTCGGGGCTGCGCAGGAAGGTGCGGTAGGCCAGGTACAGGATATAGGCCGCGCCCACGTACTTGGCGATGGGCACGATCTGGGGCACCAGCTCCCCCAGCCACGCGCAGCCGAAGCCGCACAGCAGCATGACGGTGATGAGTCCGGCCCAGATGCCGAAGATCAGCGGCCAGCACTTCCGAATGCCGAAGCGGCTGGTGCTGCTGAACAGCAGGATGTTGTTGGGACCGGGGGAAAAGGTCGTGGCGCAGGCATACGCCGCTAACTGCAAATAGACCGCTGACAATGGGATCTGCCCCTTTCTCGTCTGTAATTTCTCCGGGTGGCGTCAGCTGAAGACGCCGGCCTTGCACAGCTCGATGAACTGCTTGGCCACCCGGGCGCTGCGGCCGCCGGCGCGGACCGCGAAGGCCTCGCTGCGGACGGCCATCTGCCGTTCGTCCAGCTCCACCCCGTACTGCCTGGCCAGCTCCTCCACGATATGGAGGTACCGGTCCCGGTCGGGGCTGCCGAAGGTGACGGTCAGGCCGAACCGGGCGGAGAGGCTCATCAGCTCCTGGCGGGTGTCGCTCTCGTGGATGTCATCCCCCTCCCGGTCGGAGAGGGTCTCCTTGATCAGATGGCGGCGGTTGCTGGTGGCATACACAGCGATGTTGCCGGCCCGGCCGCCCACGCTGCCCTCCAGAATGGCCTTGAGGGCGGCGAAGTTGTCGTCGTTGGCGGTGAAGCTCAGATCGTCGATGAAGAGGATGAACTTCAGGGGATTGGCCGCCAGGGCGTCCATCAGGTCCGGGATCTGGTAGAGCTGATTCTTCTTCACCTCCACCAGCCGCAGGCCCTGGTCCGCAAAGGCGTTGGCGATGGCCTTGATGGCGCTGGACTTGCCGGTGCCCGCATCGCCGTAGAGCAGCACGTTGTTGGCGGGCTTGCCCTCCAGCAGGGCCCGGGTGTTGGCGATGACCTTCTCCCGCTCCCGCTCGTAGCCGGGCAGCTCCTCCAGCCGCTGGGGGTCCGGGTGCTTCACCGGCACCAGCTGCCCCTCCTCCACGGTGAACACATGGTACCGGGCAAAGACGCCGTAGCCCCGGGTGCCCACCTCCGCCATCCGGCGGGCGTACTCGCCGGCGATGTCGGTGGGGGAGACGGCCCAGCCCACCAGGAACTCCGGCGGGTCCGCCGCGCCCGCTGTCACGTCCTCCAGCCGCAGCTGGGAGAGCTGGTCGAAAAACGCCAGCTCCCGCTCCAGGCTCTCCCGGAGGATGGGGCGCCGCCCCACCTCCCGGCCCCGGATGCACACGTTCTCGCTGTCCAGTACCACCTGGCGCAGGTAGTCGGACCAGCTGTCGCTGGACTGGAACAGGAGCGCCTCAAATTCGGCGCAGGCGGAGCTCAGGTCCCCGCCCCGGACCCGGGCCTCCAGCAGCCGGACCATGGCGGCTGTCACCGGGTCCTCCAGCAGCCGGCGGAAGATCACCAGTCCCGTCAGCCGCCGGTGCAACGCTTCGATCTGCACGGTGTGTTCCTCCCTGTCCGGGGCCCTCCCCCCGAGAGGGGAGGGCGGGTCCCGGTCACTTCTTCAGCCAGCTCATCATGCCGCGCAGCTCGGCGCCCACCTTCTCGATGGGATGCTCGGCCGCCATGCGGTGCTGGGCCAGGAAGTGGGTCTTGCGTCCGCCGCTGGCGCTCATCTCCGTCAGGAACTCGGAGGCGAAGGTGCCGTCCTGGATCTCCCGGAGCACCTGGCGCATGCCCTCCCGGCTCTCCTGGGTGATGATGCGCCGGCCGGTGCGGTAGTCGCCGTACTCGGCGGTGTTGGAGATGGCATCCCGCATGAAGGTGAAGCCGTGCTGGTTGATGAGGTCGATGATGAGCTTCATCTCGTGGCAGGTCTCGAAATAGGCCATCTCCGGGGCGTAGCCGGCCTCCACCAGGGTCTCGAAGCCCGCCTGGATCAGCTCGCACACGCCGCCGCAGAGCACCGCCTGCTCGCCGAAGAGATCGGTCTCGGTCTCCTCCTTGAAGGTGGTCTCCAAAATGCCGGCCCGCCCGGCGCCCAGGGCGGAGGCGTAGGCCAGCGCCACCTCCTTGGCCTTGCCGGTGTAGTTCTGCTCCACGCACACCAGGCAGGGCACGCCCTTGCCCTCCAGATACTGGCTGCGGACCGTCTGGCCCGGGCCCTTGGGCGCCACCATGATCACGTCCACATCGGCGGGGGGCATGATGGTCTTGTAATGGATGTTGAAGCCGTGGGCGAACGCCAGGGTCTTGCCCTCGGTCATATAGGGGGCGACGCTCCGGTGATAGATGTCGGCGCACAGCTCGTCGGGCACCAGCATCATCACGATGTCGCCGGCCTTGGCGGCCTCCTCCACCTCCATCACCTTGAAGTTGGGGCAGGTGGAGGCGAATTCCTCGGCCTGGGCCCAGTGGGCGGAGCCCCTGCGCAGGCCCACCACCACATTGACGCCGCTCTCGGCCAGGTTCTCGGAGTGGGCGTGGCCCTGAGAGCCGAAGCCGATCACGGCCACGGTCTTGCCGTCCAGCATGCCCAGGTTGCAGTCAGAGTCGTAGTACTTTTTGATCGCCATGTTCTTGTTCTCCTTTTCATTGTCGTTGGGTGGACAGGGACATTTGCCGATGGGTCCTGAGCGAACGGCCGGAACGAAAGAAAAAAGCCCTTGCCTCTTGCAGTCAAGAGGCAAAGGCTTTTATAACACCTTCGCGGTACCACTCTTGTTAACGGGGTATAGAAATACCTCCGCCATCTCAGCAGGCCCCAACAGGCCCTGCACGGTAACGGGTGCGCCCGGCTCTGCCTAAAAGACTGCGTCCTTCAGCAGGCTACTCCAGGATGATTTCACCAGCTCCGACGCTTATTGCCTTGCACCATCCGGCAACTCTCTGAAAGCGGAGCGAAACGGGCTACTTGTTCCCTTCATCATATTTGTCTTGGTTGTACCAAAAACGTTACCATAGCTCCGCGCCGTCTGTCAAGGGGGCCTGCGCCCATTTTTCAACAGGAGAGTACATTTTTGTATCTCTGTCCGAAATTTCACAAATCGCCCACGGCGGTTTTTGTGAAAAACTGCCACAGGGTCATATCCGGTCCGGCGGCAGCCGGAGACTGGGGCCCGGGCGGGTCCGCAGCACCCGTTTTCTGGTAAATGGAAAATATTTGAATTTTTGTGCGTGATCGACGCAGAAGTGCCAGAAACCGTCCATTTCAGGGTATCAAACTTGAAAAATCCGCCGAATATATTCTCACCTCGCGCAAAAGTCGTTGACATGGGGATTTTCAGCGGACTACAATAGAAGCGCACAACAGCGGCGGGACCTGCCGGCCGCCGCCGCAAACGCTAGGTTTGGAGGAATCCACTGTGAGCATTATGAGCATTGAGAATGAGTATCTCAGCAGCCTGATGGAGCGCGTGGTCCGCCGGAATCCGGCGGAGCCGGAGTTCCACCAGGCGGTCCAGGAGGTCCTGGCGACCCTGGTTCCGGTGGTAGAGGCAAAGCCGGAGTATATCAAGGAGGGCGTCATGGACTGCCTGGTGGAGCCGGAGCGGATCATCAAGTTCCGGGTCCCCTGGGAGGATGACCAGGGCAACGTCCACGTGAACCGTGGCTTCCGGGTGCAGTTCAACAGCGCCATCGGCCCCTACAAGGGCGGTCTGCGGTTCCACCCCTCCGTGTACGAGGGCATCATCAAGTTCCTGGGCTTCGAGCAGATCTTCAAGAACTCCCTGACCGGCCTGCCCATCGGCGGCGGCAAGGGCGGCAGCGACTTTGACCCCAAGGGCAAGTCCGACGCGGAGGTCATGCGCTTCTGCCAGAGCTTTATGACGGAGCTGTTCAAGTATATCGGGCCGGACACCGACGTGCCCGCTGGCGACATCGGCGTGGGCGCCCGGGAGATCGGCTACCTCTTCGGCCAGTACAAGCGGCTGCGCAACGAGTTCACCGG
>CALWOF010000036.1 GCA_944382995.1 uncultured Oscillospiraceae bacterium
TCTGCTGCTCCTCGCTTCCAACCGCGACCCGCTGCGCTGGGCTCGCGGTTGGGTGCCGCCGCTGTGCGGCGGTTTTGCCTGTCGTGAAAAGAATATCGATTTTAACCGTCCTGTCCACGTCGGAGCAAAGTCCGCTTTGCTCCGACGTCTTTTTATGCCTATGGCAAAAAAGACGTCATCCGCCCGCTCCCTTGCTCCTCGCTTCCAACCGCGACCCGCTGTGCTGGGCTCGCGGTTGGGTGCCGCCGCTGCGCGGCGGTTTTGCCTGTCGTGGAAAGAATATCGATTTTAACCGTCCTGTCCAAAAAGAAGGACATCTGCTGAAAGCAGATGTCCTTCTTTTTGGGTTCCGCCGCCCAGTGGGCGGCTCCACCCTTCGGTGATTCAAATGCTGGGCGGAAGCACCTGCAAGGGGTGCGCCACATCCGTAGGGCAGCAAAGCTGCCGACGGCTGTGCAGTGAATTCCGCCTGCGCCAAGGTTTTCGCCTGCGGCGAAAACGCTTGTACAGCGCAAATGCACCACGGCCCGGAAGGGCCGTTGGGGGGTATTTCTGTTAACAGGCCAAGGCTGAAAAAATCGATTTGGACCGTCCCTTCCGGCTCGTCGCAAGCGGCCATTGCCTGCGGCGGGCTTTTGATGGGAGCATCCGCAGGGCATTTTTTGCCCTGCCCTCTTGACAGGGGCAGGAGGGCGTGTTATATTGGTCACATGGTTAGTTACTAAACTAATTAACTAAGTAACAAACCGGACAGACCGGGGAAAGGGGGGAGCGCCTTGGCGCTGACTGACGACCGGCCCATCTTCCAGCAGATCGCGGAGCAGCTGGAGGAGGGCATCCTCTCCGGGGCCTACCCGGAGGAGAGCCAGGTGCCGTCCATCACGGAGTACTCCGTCCAGTACCGGATCAACCCCGCCACGGCCCTGAAGGGCATCAACCTGCTGGTGGACGCGGGGCTGCTGTACAAAAAGCGGGGCGTGGGGATGTTCGTCTCCCCCGGCGCCCGGGAACAGCTCCGCCGCCAGCGGCGGGAGCGGTTTTATCAGGACTATATCCAGCGAATGGTGCGGGAGGCCCGGAACCTGGGGCTCACGGACGGCGAGCTGCGGACACTTCTGGAAAGGGGAATGAACGAGGATGGCCATTGAGTTTCAACATATCACCAAGTCCTTCGGGGACACCCGGGCCCTGGACGACGTGTCGCTGACCCTGGAGGCGGGGAAGATCTACGGGCTGCTGGGGGACAACGGCGCCGGCAAGTCCACGCTGCTGAACGTCCTCACCGGCCGTCTGGCGCCGGACAGCGGCACCGTCACCGTGGACGGGGAGCGGGCGGAGGGCGACGCGGCCCTGGGAAAGCTGTTCCTGGCGGGGGACGCCAACCTGTACCCGGACGACATGAAGGTGAAGCGTGCCCTGGACACGGCGGCCCTCTTCTACCCGGACTTCGACCGGAAGTACGCCGAGGATCTGGCAAGGCAGTTCGAACTGCCCCTGGACCGAAAGATCAGCCGCCTCTCCACCGGCTACGGCTCCATCTTCCGGCTGGTGCTGGGGCTGAGCGTCAACACCCCCTACGTGCTGTTCGACGAGCCCGTCCTGGGCCTGGACGCCCGCCACCGGGACCTCTTCTACAAGCTGCTGGTGCGCAAGTACGCGGAGGACCCCTGCACCATCGTGATCTCCACCCACCTGATCGCGGAGGTGGCGGACCTGATCGAGCACACGGTCATCATCCGGAAGGGCCGCATCCTCCGGGATGCCCCCACGGAGGAGTTGACCGCCGGCTGCTTCCAGGTGTCCGGCCCCGCCGGGCTGGTGGACAGCTGGGCTGTCGGCCGGGAGGTGTTCACCTCCACCGTACTGGGCGGGCTCAAGACCGTCTGTGTCCGGGGAGAGGAGAAAGAGGACCTGCCCGCCGGGCTGGAGCGGCGCCGGATGGGCCTTCAGGAGTACTTTATCAGCCTGATGGAAGAGGAGGAGCAGAGATGAACACGCGGTTTGGCCGGGCATTCCGGTATGAGATCGGGAATTATATCCGGGCGATCGGGGTTCTGTGGCTGGTGATGGCCCTGATCTCGCCCGCCATGATGGCACTGGCATATTTTCTGGGCGGGCGGACGGCGTCCACCACCAGTTTCAACGGCTACTCCCTGGCGGTGGGGGTATTCGGCCTGGTGCTGGGCATGGTGAGCCTGCGGGAGAACCAGCGGGTGCTGAACCAGAACGGCGTCTCCCGGCGGTCTGCCTTCCTGGCGGACATCGCGGCCCTGGCGGTGTCGGCGGTGCTGGTGGCCGCGGGCACCACGGTGATCATGGGCACCTACCGGGCCATTCTGGGCGGCGAGGGCCGGGTGCTGATCTCGGACATCTACCAGGTCCTCTATAAGACATCCGGCAGCGGTCTGGGGGATCTGGCCCGGGGAGCGGCCCTGTCCGCGGTACTGGGCTGGATGCTGGCGGGGCTGGGGCAGCTGTGCTCCGCCCTGTACTGGCGGCTGAACAAGTTCTGGACCGTCCTGCTCTCCGTGGCTGTGCCCCTGGCACTGTGCTTCGGCAGCGTGCCGCTGCTCGATTGGATGAGCAGCACCCCTGCCGGGCAGGCGGTGGCGCGGGCCCTGGCGGCCTGCGGGCGGTTCCTGATGGCCTCCTCCTGGAACATGTCGGCGGTGCTCCTGGCCATGGGGGCGGTATTCTTCGCCGTCACCTGGCCGCTGCTGCGCCGGGCCAACATCCGGGCGGCCAAGTGACCGGAGACCTGTGTGCACAGATTATCTGCCGGACCGAAAGACCTTTCCGCCTGACTGCAGCCAGAGGGAGCGGCATTGCCGCTCCCTCTGGCCTGTTTCGATCCCCGGCGGGATCATCTTATTTGAGCTCCAGGTCCTCCAGCTGGGTGATGATCTCCTGCTGGCGTTCGTAGAACAGCAGCTCCTTGTTGTGGGCGAAGTAGGCCGGGCAGCCGTGGCGGCCGATGAACGCGGCGGCGTAGTAGCTGACGGTCAGCTCCGTCACCAGGATCAGCAGCTCCTGCCCCTCGGGGAACACCTCCTCACAGAAGGCGAACAGGTTCTCCAGCCGGTCTCCGGCGGCCTTGGCACGGTCCTTCAGGTCCCGGACCATCCGGTCGAAGTCTGCCTGCACCGGGGCGAAGCCCTCGGCGGGGGACTTGGCGGCCAGGGACTTCTGCTGCTCCAGGGCGGCGATGATCTGCCGGCGCCGCCGCTCCCCCTCCTGGGAGAGGCTGCCGGACCGCCTGCCGGTGTCGATGCGGGTCCGCTGAGCGCGCAGCTGCTCCTCCAGCAGGGCGGCCGTGTCGGCCCCCGGCAGGGCGGAGGCGGCCTTTACCTCCTTCAGGACGGAGAGCAGCTCCCGGAGCATGTCCTCCCCCTCCACCACGGACCGGAGCTCGTCGGTGACCGCATCCAGCAGCAGCCCCAGCAGGGAGAGCCGCTCGTCGAATTTGGCGGCGGAGGCCCGCTGGCGGATGGCCTTGGTGGCCTTGCCGGCGAGGATCTTGTCCACCTGGTAGTCGCTGCGGTACTTGTTGAAGAGGTCATAATAGACGGCGAACTCCTTGGCGATCTTGGGGTTCTGGAGATACTGGATCACCAGCTTCTCGTCCACGGTCAGGCCGTTGAGCTCGTAAAGGCGGATCATCTGGCTCAGATCGTCCCAGCCCCGGGCGGTGACGAACCGCTTGCCGTTCACCGTGGACTCCACCTTGTAGAAGTCCCCCTTCCGGATCTCCAGGTAGGTCATCACCGCCGGATGGACGTGCTTCTGGTAGGCGAACTCCTTCCAGGCATCGAAGTCCGGCTCCACGTCGATGCGCTTGAGCCGGTCCCAGGTGACGATGTCGAACTCCCGGACGGAGCGGTTGTACTCCGGCGGGTTGCCGGCGGTGACCACGATCCAGCCCTCCGGCACCCGATGGCGGCCGAACACCTTGTACTGCAGGAACTGCAGCATGGAGGGGGCCAGGGTCTCGGACACGCAGTTGATCTCATCCAGGAAGAGGATGCCCTCCTTCTTACCGGTGGCCTCCATGGTCTCGTACACGGTGGCGATGATCTCGCTCATGGTGTACTCGGAGACCTGGACCTCCTTGCCGTCAAAGACCTTCTTCTCAATGAAGGGCAGGCCCAGGGCGCTCTGCCGGGTGTGGTGGGTCATGGAGTAGGACACCAGGCACACGTCCAGCTCCTGGGCGATCTGCTCCATGATGGCCGTCTTGCCGATGCCCGGAGGGCCCATCAGGAACACGGGCCGCTGCTTCTCCACCGGCACCGCGTAGTTCCCGAACTCGTCCTTGGTGAAATACGCCGTCATGGCGTTCTTAATCTGTTCCTTGGCCTCTTTGATGTTCATGGTGTTCACCCTGTCTTTCTCAGAATGGATGGGTCAAAGCTGAAATTCCGCGTCGAAGAAGTCTGCCCCGCCGCTGTCCGGCTCCCGGGGCCAGCGGCGGTTGCCCTCGTCAAGGAGGAAGGCGGTGGCCTCCGTGAGGCGGGCCCGCAGCAGCATCTCCACCGCCGCCTGATGGTTGTCCCGGTCCAGGAACCCCAGCTCCATCAGCTTGAGGAGCTGGCGGCGGAGATCGTCGCTGTCCGTCAGGGCCAGGTTCTTCCGCAGATAGTCCAGATACCGCGCCTTGGGCCGCATCTGGTCATAGCCGTTGGCACCCCCGGCGGTGTAGAACTCCTGATAGGAGTGCCCCCGCAGCAGGGAGAGGGCGTAGAGCAGCCGTTCCTCGCCGGTGAAGCGGCTCTCCGGCCGGTAAAAGGCGGCGGTGTCCGGGTCGTATCGGTCCCCCGCCAGGGAGAACCCCAGATAGGACGCGTACTCCAGCCGCTTGAGCTGGGCATAGCTGATGCACAGGAAGATGTTCTCCCGGGAGGCATCCTGCCGGGTGTTGCTGTGGATGGCACGGTCATCCAGCACCGCCAGCAGCTCGTCCCAGTGGTCCATGGCGTGGGGCGGACGCATATGGGGCGCCGTGACGGCGATCAGGGCCGGAGTGATGGGCCGGGAGCCGATGATGTTGGTGGCCAGCCGGAAGAGGAAGGCCTCCTCATCCGCCGCCTGCTCCGCCAGCCAGGTCAGGCTCTCCTGAAGGGCGAACACGTCCGACGTGCCGCCGTACTCCACCACCCGCAGGCCCTCAAAGCGGTTCAGGCCGTAAAAGGCCTCTACCTCCGGCGGGATCACCAGGGTCTCCACCCCCCGGAGGGCGGGCACCGCCTTGGCGGATACCCGGACCACCGGCCCGTCCGCCAGGACCTCCGCCCGGCTGCCCTCCAGCCGCAGGCATTCCACTCGTGTCTCCATGTCAGATCTCCTCGCTCTGCAGTACCAGCCGGATGGCCCACACCGGGACCTCCGGCAACTCACCGCCGTCGTCCAGAAAGACGAAGGCCGCGTCGTAGTCTGGCTTTCTCTCCGGGAAGATGCCCCGGCCGTCGGTAAAATAGATCATGCCCCGCAGGTTGGAGAACTCCCCGGCACGGATCAGCTCATCCACGTACGCGAACACCGGCCGGAAGTCCGTGCCCCCGAAGCCGCGGAGCTCCATAGTCTCCAGGTAGCGGTCGAAGTCCCGCTGACTGGTGATCTTCCGGTCCTCCTGGACCTTGGCGTCACACTGGATGATGTGGAGGTTGATCTTGGTGAAGAAGTTCTCCTGCTGGCGGAGGATGTTGTAGGTCTTGGTGACGAACCGCTGCACCAGATCCCCGCTGACGGAGCCGGAGGTGTCGATGGCGATGACGAACTCCTTCACCCGCCGGACCTCCTTGTATTCCAGAGGCTCCACCAGGGGCATATTGCCGTAGAGGGACAGGCCGTAGGTGTAGTAGATGTAGTCGAACTCGTCCTGGTTCACCTGGGTGACCTCGCCCAGCGTGGCGTACCGACGCAGAAAGTCCGCGTAGTCATAGGTCTCACGGTTCACAGCCTTGAGCTCCTGGACCAGATTGCCGGCGTCGGTGCCGTGGCGGCGGGAGATGGTCTCCAGATCCACCTGCATCCGCTCGCTGATCTCCTTCCAGGCGGCCTCCAGATCCTTCCGCTGCCGCTGGGTACCGGACTTTGGGGTGATGGGGCTGCCGGTGCCGCCCCGGCCGGCCCGCTGCCGCTGGGCATCGCCGGTCTCCGGCTTCTGGCTGGAGGACTGCCCCCCGCCACCGGCTCCCTTCCCGCTCTTGACGGGCAGGTACCAGGCCCGGTGGTCGTCCGCCAGGAAATGCTCCCGCAGACGGGACATCTGATCGGCGGTCAGGTGCCGGTCCAGGAAGTAGCGGTAGAGCTTCTCCGCCGTCAGGGGCCTGACCTGGGAGCGGAGCTCCTTGAGCGTCTCCTCCTGAGCCAGGGCCCGGTTGCAGGCGGCGGACTCCAGGTGCAGCTCGTCGATGGCGCTCTCCACCGCGATGTCGCAGGCCAGGTCCCAGCACCGGCGGTCCAGATCGCCGCCGGCGAACAGGTGCCGGAACACGCAGTGGAGCACGATATGCAGGTAGTCCCGCACGTTCTTTCCCCGCTCGGACTTGTAGGAGGAGAGGACGTAGTAGGTGTCATAGAACAGGTGCTCTCCGTCGGTGGCCAGGGTGCCGGGGTAGGAGGAGAGCTGGAACTGGCTCAGGGCCAGGTCCAGGAACCGCAGGTTCACCAGCAGGGTGTTCCGGGTCAGGCGCAGGATGTCCCGCGCCAGGTCGTCCGCCTGCTGAAACCGATCCACTTGGTCCGCCATGAAAGGGCCCCCTCTCCGCGGCGCGCTCCGGCCGCCGCATACTAATTTTCTATTTTATCACCGGACCGCGGCCGATGCAAGGAAAAGGCACGTCCGACGGGACATCTTGCGTCCTCGGCCGGAAGATGATAAAATGATTCCGTATGAACACGGAGGAGACGGAGTGTGGACATGAAGAAGCTGGTCGTCGGAATACTGGCCCATGTGGACGCGGGGAAGACCACGCTGTCCGAGGCGCTGCTCTACGAGAGCGGCGCCCTGCGGCGCCTGGGACGGGTGGACCACCGGGATGCCTTTCTGGACACGGACGCCATGGAGCGGGAGCGGGGCATTACCATCTTCTCCAAGCAGGCGGTGCTGCCTGTGGGGGACACAGAGATCACCCTGCTGGACACGCCGGGCCATGTGGACTTCTCCGCCGAGGCGGAGCGGACCCTCCAGGTGCTGGACTGCGCCATCCTGGTCATCAGCGGCACCGACGGCGTCCAGGCCCACACCCGGACCCTCTGGCGCCTGCTGGAGCGGTACCATGTGCCTGCTTTTCTCTTTATCAATAAAATGGACCTGGCCGGCGCGGCCCGGGCCGCTGTCCTGGAACAGCTGAAGGAAAAGCTCTCGGGCGGCGTCGTGGACTTCTCCGGCGCCCGGGACGAGGCATTCCGGGAGGAGGCCGCCGTCTGCGACGAGGCGGTGCTGGAGCGGTATCTGGACACCGGGGAGCTGACGGACGCCGACCTGACGGAGATGATCGGATCACGGAAGCTGTTTCCCTGCTGGTTCGGCGCCGCCCTGAAGCTGGAGGGGGTCGGAGGATTCCTGGAATGCCTGGCGCGGTATGCCCCCGTCCCGGATTACCCAGCGGACTTCGGCGCCCGGATCTTCAAGATCGCCCGGGACGGCCAGGGGAACCGCCTGACCTATCTGAAGGTCACCGGCGGGAAGCTCCGGGTCAAGACGGTGCTGACCAACCGCCGCCCGGATCTGCCGGAGGACCAGGTGTGGGAGGAGAAGGCGGACCAGATCCGCATCTACTCCGGCGCCAGGTTCCGCCCCGTGGACGAGGCCCCGGCGGGCACCGTCTGCGCGGTCACGGGCCTCTCCCGCAGCCGGGCCGGAGAGGGCCTGGGGATCGAGTCCGCCGCTGCCGCACCGGCCCTGGAGCCGGTGCTCACCTATCAGGTGCTGCTGCCGGAGGGGACAGACCCCCACACGGCCCTCCGGTACCTGCGGCAGCTCGAGGAGGAGGACCCACAGCTCCATGTGGGCTGGAACGAGCAGACCCGGGAGATCCGGGTCCACCTGATGGGCCAGATCCAGCTGGAGATCCTCCAGCGGATGCTCCGGGAGCGGTTCGGCCTGGAGGTGGGGTTCGGCCCCGGCGCCATCTGCTACCGGGAGACCATCGCCGCCCCGGCGGAGGGCGTGGGCCACTTCGAGCCCCTCCGCCACTACGCGGAGGTCCACCTGCTGCTGGAGCCCCTGCCCCCCGGCAGCGGGCTGCAGTTCGGCACCATCTGTCCGGAGGACCAGCTGGAGGGCCGCTGGCAGCGGCTGGTGCTGACCCATCTGGCGGAGAAGGAGCATCTGGGGGTCCTCACCGGGTCCCCCATCACGGATATGCGGATCACCCTGACGGCGGGCCGGGCCCACGTGAAGCACACGGAGGGCGGCGACTTCCGCCAGGCCACCTACCGGGCGGTGCGCCAGGGGCTGATGGAGGCGGAGAGCGTTCTGCTGGAGCCCTGGTACGATGTCCGCCTGGAGCTGCCCGCCGCCCAGCTGGGCCGGGCCATGACGGATCTGCAGCAGCTGGGGGCCCGCCTGGACCCGCCCCAGACGGCGGGGGAGGAGGCGGTCCTCACCGGGGCTGTGTCGGTGTCCGCCCTGGGGGACTATGCCCGGGATGTGGCCGCCTACACCCAGGGACGGGGACGGCTCACCTGCGCCCTGCGGGGCTACGAGCCCTGCCCGGACCAGGAGGCGGTGACGGCCGCCATCGGCTATGACCCGGAGGCGGACCTGGACAACTCGCCGGACTCCGTGTTCTGCAGCCACGGCGCCGGCGTGGCGGTCCGGTGGGACGAGGTGCCCGCCCGGGCCCACGTGTCCAGCGGCCTGCGGCTGAACGGAGCCGGGACGGCGCCGGAGGCCGGGCCTGACGCCCGGCGGTCCGCCGCCTACGCGGGGACCATCGAGCAGGACAAGGAGCTCCAGGCCATCTTCGAACGGACCTACGGCCCTGTCAAGCGGCAGGCCTTTCTCCCGCCCAGGGAGCCCCGGCGGCCCGCTCCGTCGGAGACGGAGCAGGAGAAGCGGATCATCCGGGAGCAGTTCTCCGGCCCGGAGTATCTGCTGGTGGACGGCTACAACATCATCTTCGCCTGGGACGAGCTGAAGACCATCGCAGAGGAGAACCTGGACGCCGCCCGCAAGCAGCTGTGTGACATCCTGAGCAACTACCGGGGCTTCCGGAAGTGCCGGGTCATCGCCGTGTTCGACGCCTACAAGGTCAAGGGCGGCCAGGGCAGCGTGGAGAAGTACCACGGCATCCATGTGGTGTACACGAAGGAGGCCGAGACGGCGGATGCCTATATCGAGCGGGCCACCTATGAGATCGGAAAGCACCACCGGGTGCGGGTAGCCACCTCTGACGGCCCCGAGCAGCTCATCATCCTGGGCCACGGGGCCCTGCGGATCTCCGCCAGTGCCTTCCGGCAGGAGGTGGAGGAGGCGGAGGGCCAGATCGCCCGGATCCTCTCCGCCAACAACCGCCCGGGAAAGACGGGCAATGTCCGCTCCGCCCTGGAGCGGGCCCGGAAGGCAGCCGGCCAACAGACGAAGGAGGACGGAACATGATCGTGACAGCCATCGCCGCGGGAGCGGCACTGTCCCTGTGCGCCCTGGTCCGCCGGGGCCTGGAGGCGGGGAAGGGCCCCGCATCCCTCCTGGGGGGCCGGGTCCTGGTGCGCAGGCTCTACAACCGGGGATCCGGCTTCGGCCTGGTGCCTCTGGACGCCCGACAGGTGGCGCCGCTGTCTCTGGCGGCGCTGTGGGCCCTGCTGCGGTGGGGCGGCAGCCGTCTGGGGACCGGACTGCTGCTGGGCGGTGGCCTCAGCAATTTGTACGAGCGTGTCCGCCGGGGCCGGGTGCTGGACTACCTTCGGTTCCCCAGGGCCCCCGGTGTGCTGAAGAAGTACACCTACAACCTGGCGGATCTCTTCATCCTCCTGGGAGCGGTACTGCTGCTCCTGCGGAGGCGGAAGAGGTGACCCGTCCTCACCGGGGGCGGACCTGTTACCGTTTTGTAGTTGACACAGGCTGTCCCGGCAGGGTATCATAACTGTATTAGATGGACTCATACAGTCTTTACAGAATCTTCACAGATGCGCTCTTGACAAATCCCATGGTTGTGCTATTGTATTAGAAGAATAGTACAAGCGATCCGCCAGTCCGCGCCGGCTGCGATTTTACCTGGATCTTACCGGGAGCCCCACGCGGGGTTCACACGGCTGCGGTATACTGCGGATATGGGATGGCGGCACGGCCGTCGGGCAGAGAACAGACGGGAGAGGAGCCGGCGATGAAGATCTTGATCACCTCCGATTGGTACACCCCCGCGGTGAACGGAGTGGTGACCTCTGTGAAAAACTTGAAGCGGGAGCTGGAGCGCCGGGGCCATGAGGTCCGGGTGCTGACGCTGTCGCAGAACCTCCGCTCCTGGTCGGCAGACGGCGTCACGGCCGTGGGCTCCATCAATGCCGGCCGTATCTACCCCGGCGCCCGGCTCCGCACGGCGTTGGCGGGCCGCTGGGTGCGGGAGCTGGTGGAGTGGGGACCGGATGTGGTCCACTCTCAGTGCGAGTTCAGCACCTTTTTCCTGGCCCGGCGCATCGCCGAGGAGCTGAACGTCCCCCTGGTCCACACCTATCACACGGTATATGAGGACTACACCCACTACTTCTCCCCCAGCGTCCGGTGGGGGCGGTGCGTGGTGGCGGCCCTCTCCCGCTGGGTGGGGCGGCAGGCGGACTGCATGATCGCCCCCACCGGCAAGGTCCGCCGGCTGCTGCAGGAGTATAACGTCCGCTGCCCGGTGTTCGTGGCCCCCACGGGCATCGACCTGCGGCACTTCCGGCAGGGAGGGGACCCCATGCGCCGGGCGGTGCTGCGGGCCAGCCTGGGCATCCCGGCGGACGGCACTGTACTGGTGAGCGTGGGCCGGCTGGCGGAGGAGAAGAACCTCCAGGAGCTGCTGAGGCTCCGGGCCTCTCTCGGCCACTGTCCTGTGACGCTGCTGCTGGTGGGGGACGGTCCGTACCGGCCGCAGCTGGAGCAGCTCGCCGGGGAGCTGGGGCTTGCCTCCCCGGAGGTGATCTTCGCCGGCATGGTGCCGCCAGAGGAGGTGCCGGACTGGTACCGGCTGGGGGATCTGTTCGTCAGCGCCTCCTCCAGTGAGACGCAGGGCCTGACGTACATCGAGGCCCTGGCCGCCGGCGTGCCGGCCCTGTGCCGGGCGGACCCCTGCCTGGAGGGCGTGATCCGGAACGGGGAAAACGGCTGGCAGTATCGCTCCGCCGACGAATTCCGGCATCTGCTTGCGGAGTTCCTGGCCCATCCCGAGAGCCGGGGGGCTCTGTGCCGCCGGGCGGCGGAGAGCGCGGAGGACTTCTCCGCCGAGCGGTTCGCCCAGCGGGTGGAGGAGATCTACCGGGAGCAGCTGGTCCGCCGGACAGGCGGGGCCTTCCAGGGCGTGCGGGCGTAAGCGGACGGAGTCCGTCTCCCGTTCAAAATCAAAAGCGGAAGCGGCAACGCCGCTTCCGCCTTCTTTTTGCTCCGCGCCCTTACAGGGGCAATGTCTGGACCACGCCCCGGGCGCAGTCCACGGAGACCATGGTGCCGTCCTTCAGCCGGTGGACGGCGCCGGAGGCCCCGACGATCACCGCCTTGTCCAGCGCCAGACCCACAGTGGCGGCGTGGCTGTTGACACCGCTCTCCTCGCTGATGACCGCGGCCGCATGCCGGATATAGGGCAGCAGGTCATTGGTGGTGTAGGGAACCACCAGCACGTCCCCGGGGCGGAACTTGTCAGCCACCTCCTCCGGGGAGGCGCACACGCACAGCCGGCCGGAGGCATTTTTGGCGCCGATGCCCACGGCGTTGAGCAGTGCGCCGCCGATCAGGTGGACCTTGATCATGTTGGTGGTGCCGGAGACGCCAACCGGCACACCGGCGGTGAGGACCACCAGGTCCCCCTGCTTCACCAGGCCCGCCTCCTCCGCCGCCCGGACGGCGAAGTCGATCAGCTGGTCCGTGTTCTGGGCATAGGGCATCAGCAGCGGCACCACGCCCCAGTACAGGGCCATCTGCCGCCGGACCTGCTCGCTGAGCAGGCAGGCCACCACTGTGGAGCCCGGCCGGAACCGGCTCACCAGCCGGGCGGTGGCGCCGCTCTGGCTGACAGTGATGATGGCGTCCGCCCCGATGTCCAGCGCCGTGGTGCAGGCGGCATGGGCCGTGGCGGCGGCGATGGAGAGCCGGGCGCTGCCGGTCAGGTTGCGCATCCGCTTGGCGTAGTTGATGTCGGCCTCGGTCCGGCGGGCGATGGCGTCCATGGTCTTTACCGCATCCACCGGGTACTTGCCTGCGGCGGTCTCGCCGGAGAGCATGATGGCGGAGGTGCCGTCGTAGATGGCGTTGGCCACGTCGGTGATCTCCGCCCGGGTGGGGCGGGGGTTCTCCACCATGGAGTCGAGCATCTGGGTGGCGGTGATGACGGGCTTGCCGGCATCCATGCACTGGGCGATCATGTCCTTCTGGATGATGGGGATCTCCGTGAAGTCGATCTCCACGCCCATGTCGCCCCGGGCCACCATGATGCCGTCCGCCACGGAGAGGATCTCCGTGAGATTGCTGACGCCTTCCTGATTCTCGATCTTGGCGATGATCTGGATGGAGGACCCGGCCTCGTCCAGCAGCCGGCGGATCTCCCGCACGTCTGCGGCAGTGCGGACGAAGCTGGCGGCGATGAAGTCAAAGCCCTGCTCCACGCCGAAGAGGATGTCCTCCCGGTCCCGCTGGCTCATATAGGGCATGGAGAGCCGGATGCCCGGCACGTTGACGCCCTTGTTGTTCTTCATGACGCCGTCGTTCTCCACCCGGCAGCGGATGTCGGTGGAGGTGGTCTCCAGGACGGTGAGGCGCACCAGGCCGTCATCCAGCAGGATGGTGTTGCCCGGCTTCACGTCCCCGGGCAGGTCCGCGTAGGTGACGGAGCAGATGCGCTCGTCGCCCGCCACGTCCCGGGTGGTGAGGGTGAACTCTCCGCCGGTCTTCAGCGCCACGGCACCGTCCGCAAAGGACCTGAGCCGGACCTCCGGGCCCTTGGTGTCCAGCATGGCGGCCACCGGCAGACCCAGCTCCTCCCGCAGGGCCTTCAGGGCGTCCAGCCGGCGCTTGTGCTCTTCGTGGCTGCCGTGGGAGAAGTTGAACCGGGCCACGTTCATGCCGCTCTCCAGCATTTCCCGCAGGACGCCATCACTGTCCGTGGCGGGGCCCAGGGTGCATACGATCTTCGTCTTTCTCATCATTCACAATCCACCTTTCAGACAGAGGAGCTTGTTCTCAGCCACCAGTTTACCACAGACGGCGACCGGAGAAAAGCGGAGAATTGTAAAAACTCGAAAAAGCCGGATAAAAGAGAGACGGGCCGAAGGGCCCGTCTCCGCTTTCCGGAGGGTCACATCCCCAGCTTCTCCCGCAGGGCGGCGATCATCTCCTGATACTCCCCGTCGGAGAGCAGCACCGGCTCTGGGTTGGTGATGGCGAAGGAGCCGCCGAACTCGAACCCGTCCTTGTACTTGGGCACGATGTGGAAGTGCAGGTGGGGGTTCGTGTCTCCGAAGGAGCCCAGGTTGATCTTGTCGCAGCCCCACAGCTCCTTCACCGCGCCGGAGGCCCGGGCCAGATCCCGGGCGAAGGCGGCCAGCTCCTCCGGCCCGCACTCGCACAGCTCCTTCTTGTGGTTCTTCAGCGCCAGGGCGCAGCGGCCCCTGTGGGCCTGGTCCTTGAAGAGGTAGAGGACGCCGGCCTCCATCTCCCCCACCTTAAACATGATGGCCTCCCGGCCCTCGTGGTGCTCGTCGCAGTAAAAGCAGCCCATGAACGACATCTCCTTTTCAAAATCGTGGGAAGTTCCTCCCCTTACCATACAACCGCCGGCCGCCGCCGTCAAGCGCCAGTTTGGGATTGCACCGGCGGACGGGTTCTGGTATCATGGCCTTATCTGAGATCGTAAAGGAGGACACGGCCATGAAACTGGGCTTGGTGACGGACAGTCTGGCGGCGTATTCCCTGCCGGAGGCGGCAGCCATCTGCCGCCGGCTGGGGCTGGAGCAGGTGGAGCTGGGCTGCGGCAACTGGTCCCCGGCGCCCCACACGGACCTGAAGACCCTGACGGCGGACGGGAGCGCCCGGCACCGTCTGCTGGACACCCTGGGGGAGAACGGCCTGACCATCTCCGCCCTGAACTGCTCCGGCAATCCCCTGTTCCCCGGGGAGAAGGGGGCGCGGGACCGGGCGGTGGCGGCGGACACCTTCCGCCTGGCGGGACAGCTGGGGGTGGACACGGTGGTGATGATGTCCGGCCTGCCCGGCGGCTGCCCGGAGGACCGGACCCCCACCTGGATCGTCACCTCCTGGCCGCCGGAGACGGAGGAGATCCTCCGGTATCAGTGGGAGACCGCCGTCCCCGTGTGGCGGGAGCTGACCGCCCTGGCGGCGGACCGGGGCGTGAAGCGCATCGCCCTGGAGTTCCACGGCTGGCAGCTGGTGTACAGCGCGGAGACCTTCCGCCGCCTGCAGGATGCGGTGGGCAGCGAACTGCTGGGGGTGAACCTGGACCCCAGCCACCTGTTCTGGATGGGGGCGGACCCCGTCGAGATGGCCCGCGCCCTGGCGGACCGGATCTTCCACGTCCACATCAAGGACGTGCGGCTGGAGAAATCCGCTGCCCGGAACACCCTGCTGGACACCAAGGGAGTCCTGGAGTACGGGACCCGGTCCTGGAACTTCGTCACCCCCGGCAGCGGCCATGGCGCGGACTGGTGGCAGACGTTCCTGGCAGCCCTGCGGGAGGGCGGCTACGACGGCGCCGTCAGCATCGAGCAGGAGGACTACACCGTCCCCCTGGAGACGGCCCTGGAACAGGCGGTGTCCGTGCTCCGGCAGGCCATGGGCTGAATCAGGAGCTATTCCCGGAGCTGAACATGCAGAAGCGGAAGCGGCATAGCCGCTTCCGCTTCTCACCGGTAAGGGGATCTCACCGCAGACAAAGCCAGTACACCGCCGCCCCGGCCAGCAGCTGGACCGCCAGGATCACCGGAATGCCTGTCCGGAAGACCCGGTGGCGCGTCTTGTGACGGAAGATCAGCATCCCCAGCAGGGCGCCCACGCTGCCGCCCGCCACGGCGAGAAGCAGCAGATTCTTCTCTGGTACCCGCTGCGCCCTGGCCCGCTTGGAGAGCAGCTTGTCCAGTCCATATACGAAAAACGCCACCACGTTGATGAGCGCCAGCCAGGCCGCCAGCAGCCCCCAGGGACTGCCGAGCACCGCAAAGCCGGAGACGGAGACGGCCTCCGGCAGAAACAGATCTTTTTCCATGGGACACCTCACAGAGCAAAACAGGATCGGCCGGATCGCTCCGGCCAGTCCAGTGTAGCAGGAAATCTCCCGCTTGGCAAGTCCGCGGTCCTTTCCACGGATCCGCCCGGCGGCCGGGAGGAGAGCCCCCCGGCGCGGCGCCTTGACAGATCCCGGACCCCGCGCTATCATAGAGAAAAAACGGAGGGGGGCGCTTCTGTGGAATACCTGCTCTGGATTGCGGCTGCCGCGCTGGTGTGCGTCGGGGACCGGGCCCTGAAAAAGCACTGTCCAAAGGCGCGGCAGGCCCTCCAGCTCGTTTTCTGCCTCGCGGCCACTGCCCTGATCGTCTTTCTCTTTTATCTGTATGGGACGGCGCTGGTCCGGACGGCGGACTCCGGGGTCCCGGCGGCGGACAAGGCGACGCTCACCGTACTGATCACGCTGGCGGACGGGGTGTTCCTGTGGGTGCTGGGCCTCACCTGGCAGAGCTGGCTGGCGGACTGGACGTCCCGGCGGAGCCGCAGGGGCTGACCGACTCCGCGCCCCCGGGAACGGGCTCGGACCTGTGTGAAAATTTTCCCGTCTCTCCCGGAACAAAGCCGCCTCCTTTTCCGACTAACCCGGTAAAGGAGGCGGTTTTCTATGAAAAAATGGTGCCTGTTCCTGCTGACGTACTTCTGCGTCTGCCTGCTGGCGGCCTGCGCCGGGGCGGAGAGCCCCGCCGCCGGGGAGCCGGCCCCCGGCGGCACGCCGTCGGACGAGCCCCAGACCGGGGGAGAGACGACGGAGCCGGGAATGGTGACGGAGACCTTCCGGCTGATCGACGCCGGAGACGGGGGAGAGTCCGCCCTCCTGGCCGGCCTGGGCGGCGGGCCGGGGGATGTGTACACCCTGGACATCTTCGGCGTGGAGGACCTGACCATCGAGGGCTACACCCAGGAGGAGATGTACCTGATCGACTGGTCTCCCGTGCCTGGCGCCCTGGTGGAGGTCACCTGGGACGGCTCCGTGATGGAGTCCTACCCGGCTCGGTTCGGGGAGGTGGCCTCCGTCCGGATCCTGGAGGACGGCTTCAACGACCTGTGCCGGCTGTACCGGGACGTGCTGAACGACCTGTGGGAGGTGGACTCCGGCCTGAACGACGGGATCACGGAGCTGGGGGTGGATCTCAGCGAGACCTCCCTGCCGGAGAGCGAACAGGCGGCGGTGGCCTACGCCTTCGGCATGGATCACGGCCTGATGGCCATGGAGGGCACGTATCAGGACTTCGTGGACGGCGGGTATATCGACGGGGAAAACCTGTACTGGGAGGACGGGTGCCTGTTCTCCATCAAAGAGACCCAGGACGAGGACCCGGTGGTATTCAGCCTGCCTTCCATGGTCCCCGGGGAGGAGATGCCGGACTACAGCGGCGTCCGCTTTGACGCGGAGAAATGGCGCTCCGGCCTGGGGGCTTACTTCTTCATGGACTGCACCGCCGTCAGCACGGACGGCCGCTGGGGGGACTACACCGTGGGGGCGGAGGCCATCTCCTGAGCCCGGCGGGGCCAAAATGCCGGAAAACGCCCGTTCCCTCTTGTAAAATCCCACGGGATGGAGTAGAATCAGACTGTCAATAAACTTGAAGGGCTTGGAAAACGGGAAGGAAGATAGCTACGAAAGAAACCCAGGAGGGGTGTCTTTCGTTTTTTATCAACCGTTGTTCAGAACTTTTTGAAGTTCTGAACAACGCAAGCAGCTTGGCGAAAAGACTTTTTCGCCAAGCTGAATACCAGAGAATTGTGTGAATTTCCCACCAAAAACAAGAAAACGGGTGAATGCTATGAGCTACACGAAAATCGCCGCCATCTACGCCGACAGCGAGCGGCTGGGCGGCCAGACGGTCACGGTGGGCGGCTGGGTCCGCACCATCCGGGACATGAAGACCTTCGGCTTCATCGAGCTGAACGACGGGTCCTGCTTCAA
>CALWOF010000037.1 GCA_944382995.1 uncultured Oscillospiraceae bacterium
CACTGCGATGCCATGCTGCTGGTGGACGCCCACACCGGCCAGACGGTCTACGGGAAAAACGAGCATCAGGAGATGTATCCCGCCAGCCTCACCAAGATCATGACCGCCCTGCTGGTGCTGGAGGCGGTGGATGACGGGCGGCTGTCCCTGGACCAGTCCGTCACCGCCACGGAGAGCGCCCTGGCGGGCCTGGCGGCGGACGGCAGCTCCGCCGGCATCCAGGCCGGGGAGACCATGACGGTGGAAAACCTGCTCTACTGCATGCTGGTGGTCTCCGCCAACGAGGCCTGCAACATCCTGGCAGAGCAGGTCAGCGGCTCTGTGGACGCCTTCGTGGACGCCATGAACGAAAAGGCCGCCGTCCTGGGGTGCGAGAACACCCACTTCGTCAACCCCAACGGCCTTCACGACAGCCAGCACTACACCTCCGCCTGGGATCTGTACCTGATCACCGCCGAGGCCATGAAGCATGAGGACTTCATGCGCCTCTGCGACACCGCCCGGGTCACCATCCCGGCCACCAACCTCAGCGAGGAGCGGAAGCTCTACACTACCAACTACCTGATCGACACCTGGCGGTCCCTGGGGTACATCTACTCCGATGCCCACGGCATCAAGACCGGCTCCACCGACGAGGCGGGCCACTGTCTGGTGTCCTCCGCCACCCGGGGCAGCCTCTCCTTCATCAGCGTGGCGCTGGGCGGGGACCGGGTGACCCTGCCGGACGGGGAGATCCGGACCTACAGCTTCTATGACACCCGGGAAATGTTCGACTGGGCCTTTGACAACTTCTCCTACCAGACGGTGCTGGAGGGGACGGAGCTGATCAAGGAGGTCAGCGTCTCCCTCTCCAAGGTGGACCATGTGTCGGTCCACCCGGCGGCAGACGTGGAGCTGCTGCTGCCCAACGGAACGGATCCCGCCTCGCTGGAGCGCCGGCTGGAGCTGGAGAGCCCGGCGGAAGCCCCCATCTCCACAGGGCAGACGCTGGGGACCCTCTCCCTTCTGACCGCGGACGGCGAGGTCCTGGCCACGGTGGATCTGCTGGCCTCCAACGACGTGGAGGCCTCCGGCCTGCTGGTGTTCCTGCGGAACGTGCGGGAGTTCTTCGGCTCCACCGCCGTGAAGGTGGTGGGCATCGTGCTGCTGGTGCTGATCGCGGCGCTGGTGATCTGGAAGGTCACCGTGGGCCGGCGGCGGTACCGGTACGGCCGCAGCGTCTCCCGCCGCAGCAGAGGCGGTGGCTACAGGGGACGGAGAAGATGACGCAGACAAGGACCTGAGGCGCTGCCCCAGGTCCTTGTTTGCAGTTAGGAGTCAGGAATTTGGAGATAGGAGTTGCGGTGTTCCGCCGCAGGCGGAACGATCAAAATCGGTCCGGCTCCGCCGGACACCTCAGCTCCTATCTTTTATCTCCTATCTGTGAGGAAACAGGGGCTTGCGCCCTGTTTCCTCACAGGTATTTCACCAGCTCCTCCAGGGGCTTGCGGTCGCCGTGGAGGCGGGCGGGATGGGCGCCCTCCGCCGGATAGCCCAGAGGCAGCAGGGCGATGGGGACCAGGCCTGCCATCTCCGGGAAGGCGGCGTGGAGCTTCTCCGGCTCGAACATGCCCACATAGGTGGTGCCCAGCCCCAGGTCCGCGGCCTGGAGCATCATCTGGGTGGCGGCGATGGCGGCGTCGATCTCGCCGTGGTCCTTGCCGTCGGTCTCCCGCTTCCAGGACACAGCCGGGTCATAGGCCACCACGATCATCACCGGCGGGTGGAAATGGGCGCCGGTGCAGCCGTCCACCTTCTCCAGGGCCTCCGGGCTCCGGAGGACGAAGATCCGCTGGGGCTGGAAGTTGTGGGCGGTGGGGGCGTTGCGTCCGGTCTCCAGGATGGCGGAGAGCTTCTCCTCCTCCACGGGCCGGTCACTGAACTTCCGCACGGAGTACCGCTCCGCGGCGAGCTTTGCAAAATCCATGGGAATGCTTCCTTTCTGTTTTTGAATGATACCTGGATTTTAGCACATCCCCCGGGCCCGCCGCAACTCTTTTCTCACCTGTTCCGCTCCGGCGTCCAGCCGTCCCGGAGGATCTCGTCGCAGATGTCCCGGCAGCGGGTGTCATAGAACTCGATGAATTTCAGGGAGTAGATGTCGGAGACGATGTAGCGGTCCCGGCCCTCCTGATAGATGGTCATGTAGTCGTTGCCCACGTCGTAGAGGACACCCTCCCAGGTGGTGGTGTTCTGGGTCCCCACCAGGAAGGTGGCCGCCACATAGGTGCCCACATATTTGAGCAGCATGGCCTTCAGGGAGCCCCGGTAGGCCTCCTCCGCGGAGACCGGGTCCGTGATGACCTCGCTGGGCAGGCCGCTGCGCAGGTCCGGGGAGGCGGAAGGTCCGCCGGGGCGGTCCGCCGCCGGCGTCAGCCGCTCCATGTCCCGCCCGGCGTCCCGGGCCGGCCGGACGCCGGAGGCGGCGCCCTGCTCCGGCGCCAGAGGCGCAATCTCTCCGGACCAGTCCGCCGGCGGAGCGCTCTGCCCCGCCCCGGAGGCCGGCCGGGCGCCGCTCCAGGTCCGGGTCGGATTCTCATATGCCATCAAAAAACACCTCTTCAAGTCTGATAATACGCGTTGGTCGGATTGTAGAAGCAGTGGTCGCCGATCCGGGTCTGCCAGTACCCCACGTCCGAGGGGAAGAAGGACCGGCAGGTGGGGCCGAAGGGGTTGTAGAACCACAGGGATTCCGCCACGTCCGGCAGCCGGTTGCCGGCCATGGCCCAGTCGGCGATGTCGTAGTGGATCTGCTCCGGCCGCATGTTGTAGATGTTCTGGGGGTTGTAGACGCCGCCCTCCGTCTCGCTGGCGCAGACGAACTGATAGGGCTGGAAGATGATGTTGCGGATGCTCCCCTGGCCCACCCGGGCGTACTCGCCGCCCCGGGCATTGACCCGGTTCATCACCACGCCGGCCACCGCCTTCATGCCGTTCTCCCCCTCCCCGCCCGCCTCGCACTGGATCAGGCGCGCCAGCAGCTCCCGGTCGGAATAGGCCATAGGTCCATCACTCCTCTGTCGGGCTCCGCCGCATGGCTGGGACGACGGGGCGGATGCGCTCCGCCCCCTTCGCCTCACTTCAGGATATGCGAAGGCGCCGCCGCTGGTGTCAGCGGCGGCGCCCGATGGCCCTGCTGCGGGGCGGCCGGCCCGTCACCCGGCGTCCCGCAGCCTTCGCAGAGCCCCCTCCCGGGTAGCGGTGAAAAAGACGTCCCGGCCCCGGTCGGACTCCCGGACCGAGCCCATCAACTCCTCTCCTCCGGGCGGAGAGGACGAACCGGCGGCAGCGAGACGCTGCCGCCGGTACTCTTCCGTGCTCATGTCCTTGTGCCCCGCTGCTCGGCGATGGCCTGGCGGAACATCTCCTCCGTCTGGAGGATGGAGTTTTCCAGGGAGTATCCCTTGGCGTGCTCTGCGTAGCATCGCTCCATCTCCCGCCGCTCGTCCGGGTGCTCGATCCACCAGTCGATCCGCTCCGCCAGGGCGTCCGTGTCCCCGGCGGGGAACAGGCTCCGCCCGTCCAGAGCGAACTGGGGCGTGGCGGACCGGGGGGAGTCGGCGATCACCGGCACCAGGCCGCAGGCAAAGGCCTCCATACAGCTCATGGCCTCGATCTCCGCGTCGGAGGTGTGGACGTACAGGTCCGCCATGTGGAGGATCTCCAGCAGGCGGGCGGGCTCGTAGAAGTTCATGACGATGGGGTTGGGGAGCTTCTCCGCCAGCCGCCGGTACTTCTTCTCCAGGGGGCCCTTGCCCGCCAGGATCACCTGGAGCTCCCGGGCATGGCGGGACTTGGCGCAGGCGTCGATCAGCTCGTCCTGCCGCTTCTCCCCGGCGTAGCGGCCCACCATCAGCACATTGAAAAAGCCCTCCATCCACGGCTCCTTGGGGAGCTTGCCGTAGGTGTACTCCGGGCTGATGCCGTTGGAGATCACGTGGAGCCGGGCGGTGTACCCGTGCTCGCGCAGCTGTGCCGCGATCATGTTGCTGGGGCAGTGGATGTGGGTGAAGCGATTGAAGAAGGTGTCCCGGAAGCGGTCGTACACAAAGTCGTTCACCCGCCGGCTGTTGCCCAGGTGCAGGGTGAAGGTGATGTTCTCCGGCTGGCAGTGGAAGGCCGCCGTGTGGGGGATGCCCAGCTTCTCCACATGCCGCAGGCCCATGATCCCCAGGGGGGAGGGCATCATGAAGTGGACCACGTCCGCCCAGGCCGCCGCCTTCTCGAACACGTGCCGGTTGGGGATGGCCAGCCGCATCCCCTGGCTGGTGAGCAGATGCTCCACCACCGGGAAAAAGCGCATCTGCCGCACCGCGTACTTGTAGTCCGCTGGCTTGCCGGTGGCGATGACCCGCACCTCGTTGCCGTGGTCCTTGAGCGCCCGGGCGAACCGCCGGGCGCTGATGGTGGTGCCGTTGTTGGCGTCGTCAAACTGGTCAATGACCAAAACGATCTTCATAGGAATGAACCGTCTTTCCTCTTGTTTGGCCGCGGCGGTGTCCGCCGCTGACCGTATAGTTTACCATGTTTTTTCCCGCTTGTCCAGGAAATTTCCCCGGGGAGCGGTCTCTGAACGGACTCTGAACAGATGCGCCCCGCGGCAGGGGGCCGCGGGGCGCATCTGTTCGGTCATTTCTGCTTTTTCAGGGCGGACTCCAGGCCCCGGGCGAACTGGTCCGGGCAGGAGGTGGGCTTGACGCCGCAGCGGATGCCCTTCAGACGGTCGATGGCCTCCCGGGCGGGCATGCCCGCCACCAGGGCGGAGATCCCCTGGAGGTTGCCGCTGCAGCCGCCCAGGACCTCCATCTTCTGAATGACGCCCTGGTCATCCACCTCCACCCGCATCTCCTGGGAGCAGACGCCCTTGGGACGGAATGTATACGTCATGGTCGCGTTCTCCTCTTCTCATGGTGTTGCCCGACTAGGATACCACATCCCGCGGCGGTTGGCAAGAGGCCGGAGCTGTTTCCGGCGGAAAACCTGCCCTTGACAATATCGATATTCGATGATATATTGAGATCAGAAAATAACGATATTCGATAATAGGAGGTGACCGCGGTGGCCCGGGAGAAATTCCAGACCCTGACCGAGCAGATGTTCTACATCCTGCTGTGCCTGGGGCGGGAGCGGTGCGGCGCGGACGTGATGGCCTGGATCAGCGAGACCACCCATCAGCGGGTGGCCGTGGGGCCCGGGACGCTGTACAACCTGCTGGAGCAGTTTCTCCAGGCCGGGTACATCCGGGAAACCAAGGTGGAGGGCCGGAAGCGGAGCTATGTCATCACCCCCGCCGGGCAGGAGGCATTGGAGGCGGAGGTCCGGCGGCTGCGGACGCTGACGGCGGACTACGAGACGTACGCGAAGGAGGGAGACGCATGAGAGACCGGAAGCGGGAATTCGGCACGTACCTGATCTTCGACTACCGGGGCGTGGAGGAGCACCTGATGAAAATGGCCGCCAGGGGCTGGCGGCTGGAGAAGATCGGCCCCTATTTCTGGACCTATCGCCGGGCGGAGCCCGCCCAGGTGACCTATGCCGTCACCTATCTTCCCAGCGTCTCTCAGTTCTCCCCGGAACCCTCCGCAGACCGGGAGAGTCTGGAGGACCTGTGCGCCGCTGCGGGATGGCAGCCGGTGGCTGAATGGGCGCAAATGCAGATTTTTGTCAATGAGCAATCAGACCCGGTGCCCCTGGAGACGGATGAGTCCGTCCGGCTGGAGATCATCCACCGGTCCATGAAGAAGAACTTCCTGCCCTGGAATGTGGTGGCCCTGGCACTGGCATTGGTGATGGTCGGGCTTCAAATCAAGACGCTGCTGACGGACCCCTATTCCCTGCTCAGCAGCACCAATCTGTTTACCAGCTTTGTGTGGGAGCTGCTGCTGGTCCTGCAGGCGGGAAATCTGCTCTGGTACGGGCGGTGGCTGCGGAAGTCCCGCCGGTCCGTGGCCCAGGGTGGCGCCTGCGCGGACGTCGGACCGGGGCTGCGGCGGTTCAATCTGGTGATCCTGTGGCTCGTGCTGGCACTGGCGGCGCTGTTCCTGGTGTCGACGCTTCTGACTACCGGCGCGGAGATCGGCCTCTTTATGGCCTGTTACACGGCGGGACTCGTCCTGCTGATCCTACTGGTGGACCGGACCCGGCGGGCTCTGAAGCGCAGGGGCACCGCCAGAGGCCTGAACATCTTCCTCACCCTGCTGGTGGATGTGGTGCTGGCCGTCGTCCTGGTGGGCAGCTCCACCTGGCTGCTCTTTTCCAGCAGAGGCCTATTCAACGGGGAGACATACCACTATCAGGGGCAGACCTGGGACGCGGCCCCGGTGTCCCTCCCCCTGACTGTGGAGGACTTGACCGGGCAGCACTACGAGCACGTCCGGCGGTATGACAACGGCAGCGGGTCTCTGCTGATCCGGGAGCGGAGCTGCCGGGAGACCGTGCTGGACGGGGAGGATCTGCGCATCCTGGACTATGACATCACCACCCTGGCCCTGCCCGGGCTCTATGACCTGGCGCTGGAGCACTGCCAGTCCGAGTGGACGGACGGCGGGTATTACGCCTGGACAGAGACATATCCCGCCCCCTGGGGCGCGGAGGCCGCCTATCAGCTCCGCTGGGGATCCGGCGGGTCCTGGGTCACCAGGCCGAATTACATCCTCTGCTGGCCGGACCGGGTGGTGGAGATCAGCCTGACGGACGTGGACCTGACGCCGGAGGTCATGGCCGCGGTGGGAGAAAAACTGGGAAGCGCGTGAGCGGTCCGATCAAAATGACAGCCGGGGAGGTCTTGCCTCCCCGGCTGTTCCCTGTCTGCCCCCGCTGTCGATGGGGACCCGCGCGTTTTGACGCTTACGCCCGCCGGTCCTTCCGCTGCTCCAGCACCAGCCGGTCGGCGATCATGGCGATGAACTCCGAATTGGTGGGCTTGCCCTTGGCGTTGGAGACGGTGTAGCCGAAGTACTTCTGCAGCGTCTCCAGGTCGCCCCGGTCCCAGGCCACCTCGATGGCGTGGCGGATGGCCCGCTCCACCCGGGAGGGGGTGGTGGCGAACCGTTTGGCCACCTCCGGATAGAGGACCTTGGTGACGGCGTTGATGACGTCCATGTCGTCCACGGCGATCATGATGGCCTCCCGCAGGTACTGGTAGCCCTTGATGTGGGCGGGCACGCCGATCTCGTGGATCACGGAGGTCACCAGGTTCTTCAGCTCCGCCGGGTGCTCCTCCTCCGCCGGCTGTCGGCTGAACACCGCCCGCATCCGGTCCAGCAGAGCCTCCGGCTCCACAGGCTTCGTTAGGAAATAGGCGGCGCCCAGCTCCACGGCCTCCGCCACCACCGGGTCACTGCAGAAGGCGGAGACCAGGATCACCTTCGGCATCTGTTCCTGCTCCCGCAGGCGCTTGAGCACACCGAAGCCGTCCAGCCCCGGCAGCACCACGTCCATCACCATCAGGTCCGGCGCCTCCTGCTCCGCCAGGCGCAGAGCCTCCGCCCCGTCTCCCGCGGTGCCCGCCACCGTGAAGTCCTCTGCCTCGTCTATGATCCTCCGCAGCATGGCGCGGAATTCCTCATTGGCATCTGCCAGCAATACAGTTCTTCTGACGTTCATGTTCCCTCTTGTCCTTCTTCCAGAATTTTTGTTCTCAAAGAGCCTGCGGAGGCCCCTGCGGCGGAGCGCTCCTGTTTGCGACGGATTCATGAAGCTTCAAATCACGTTTTCTATAAATTAGCATAAACGGACAGCGTTTGCAACAAGAAACTGTAAATATATGGCAAGAATCATTCGACAGTTTTTGCGCTCCGGTCCCGCAGCGCCTGGCGCACAGAGCATGGAGCCGCCCCTTTCCTTTTCCGCGCCGGCGTGGTAGAATGGTCCCATTCCGATGCGGGAGGGCGACGAAATGACGCTGACAGAGGAACTGGAACGATACCGGCCCTGGAACGAGCAGGAGGCCCGGGATCGGGCGGAGATGCTCCGCCGGCTGCGGAGCGGCGAGGAGCTCTACAGCCGGGACAACGCGGCCGGGCATCTGACGGCCTCCGCCTGGGTGGTGAGCCCGGACCGGCGGCAGGTGCTGCTGGCCCACCACAATCTCTACAACTCCTGGGCCTGGCTGGGCGGCCACGCGGACGGGCAGCGGGATCTGCTGGCGGCCGCCGTGCGGGAGGTCCGGGAGGAGAGCGGCCTGACAGACGTGCGGCCGGTGTCCCCCGCCATCTACTCGGTGGAGATCCTCCCCGTCAGCGGACACGAGAAGCGGGGCATCTATGTCCCCTCCCACCTGCACCTGAACGTCACCTATCTGCTGGAGGCGGACCCGGCATCGCCGGTGCGGTGCAAGCCGGATGAGAACAGCTCCGTGGCCTGGTTCGGCCTGGAGGAGGCGGTGGCCGCCTCCGCGGAGCCCTGGTTCCGGGAGCGGGTCTACAGCAAGCTCAACGCCAAGCTGGCAGCCTTTCCCGGGACAAGGTGACGGACCTCTCCGGCGAAAGGGCCCCTGTTCATCCGCGTTGCTTGCTGCAACGGGCCCTCTCTGGTACGCTGGAGACAGAAGGAGGTCAAATCATGCTGTCTGAAAATCTCAAAACGCTGCGAAAGGCCAGAGGCCTGTCCCAGGAGGAGCTGGCCGGCCGGCTCCACGTGGTGCGGCAGACCGTCTCAAAATGGGAGAAGGGGCTGTCCGTGCCGGACGCGGAGCTGCTGGTCCGCCTGTCAGAGGAGCTGGACACCACCGTCACCGCTCTGCTGGGGCCGGCGCTGCCCCAGGGGGCGGAGCCCGATGCCGTCGCGGCCCAGCTGGCCGCCATCAATGAGCAGCTGGCGGTACGGAACCGCCGGGCCCGGCGGATCTGGAAGGTGGTGGCCGGTGTGCTGATCGCCTGTCTTTTGCTCACTATATTGACGATTATTCTCAATATAGCAGCATTCCGCAGTTTCACCACAGCGCCGGAGCTCACGGTCGGGGTCCAGGAGGTCCTGCCGGAGACATGAGGCGGAGGCGGGGAACTGCCGTGTTTCCCGGCCCCGGATCTCAAAAAGAGATCTGAACGCAGGGGACGGCCCGGAAAACCGGGCCGTCCCTCTCTTTTTATTCCGCCGCGCGGAGCATAGTTTCAAGCAGGATCCCATATCCTCTGGTTGGGTCATTCAAAAGCACGTGGGTCACGGCGCCGACAAATTTTCCGTCTTGGAGGATCGGGCTGCCGGACATGCCCTGGACGATGCCGCCGGTGGCGGCGATCAGCTCCGGGTCCCTCACGGACAGCACCAGCTGCCGGCCGTCCGCGGCGTCCTCTACGACCTGTAGAATTTCCACATCGTATTCCCGGACGTCATCGCCCTCCACATTGGAGCGGATGACGGCGGGACCGGCGTGGACCTCCTCTGCGGCCGCCACCGGCAGAGGTTCGCCCAGCTGCCCGGTGAACGCGCCGGCGTCCAGGGTCCCGAAGATCCCGCTCTCGGTGTTTGCGTACAGATCCCCCAGATCCCCGGTCAGGTCAAAATCGCCCCGGAGCTCTCCGGCGGCGCCCACCGCGCCCTTTTTCACCGCCTTGACGGTGGAGGGCAGGATGGAGCCGGAGGCAAAGGGCATGAGCAGCGCCGTGTCCGTATCGGTGATGCCGTGGCCCAGGGCGCCGAAGGCGCCGGTGTCCGGATCGTAGTAGGTCATGGTGCCGATTCCGGCCATGGAGTCTCGGATCCAGGCGCCGATGCAGTAGGCGCCCTCCTCATTCTGCTCCGGGGAGACGGAGAGCGTCACGCTGGTCCCCTCCCGGCGGACCTGCAGATCCGTGGCTGCCTCCCCGTTCTCCTGAAGCAGGGAGCGGAACTGCTCCGTGGAGGTGACGGAGGTGCCGCCGCATCGGACGATGACGTCGCCGGTCTGCAGGCCGCAGCTCCCGGCGGGCGTCCCGCCCTCCGGCATCTTGACCACCATCACGCCTCTTGCGAAGAGCTTGATGCCCACCGTGTGTCCCACGGGGACCAGTGCCCGGGCGGAGACAGACTGGGTCCTGCCGTCCGCCGTCAGATCGGTGGCGCCTGCCGGCACGGCGGCACACAGCAGCAGCGCCAGAACCAGCGCCGCTCCGCCCCGCAGCGTGTGTCTGACCGCTTGGATCGGTCCATACAAAAAAATCACCCCTTTCCGAAATGCGGCCGGCAAATCCATTGATCTGCCGGCGAAGCTATCTTCTGCGGGCCGGGAAAAAACACGCCTTGCAATTTGCGCCAGCGCCGCCATGGCAGGCTCTGCCTGTCCCGCAGCGGCGGCAAAAAAGCAGGACCCGCAGGCAAATGCCTGCAGGTCCTGTAAAAATTCGGCTCAGTCCCGCTTGTTGAAAATTTTGAAAATGTCCTCAAAGGGATCGTCCTCCGCCGTCTCCGGCTTGGGCACGTCCTCCTCCTTCAGGGGCATGGGTTCCGCCGGAGCCTGGGCGCTCCCCGTCTGGACGGGGGCCACCTTGGGCAGCTGCTCCGGCGCCTTGTCAAACCCGGTGGCAATGACGGTGACCCGGATCTCGTCGTCCAGCGTCTCGTCGAAGGTGGCGCCGAAGATGGTGAGCGCGTCGGGATGGACGGCCTGCTGCACCAGGCTGGCGGCCTGCTCCACCTCCTCCAGCCCGATGTCCATGGAGCCGGTGACGTTGATCAGCACGCCCTTGGCGCCCTCGATGGAGGTCTCCAGCAGGGGGCTGGAAATCGCCATCTTGGCGGCCTCCTCGGCCTTGCCCTTGCCGGCCGCCCGGCCGACGCCCATGTGGGCCATGCCGGCGTTCTTCATGATGGCGGTGACATCCGCAAAGTCCAGGTTGATAAAGCCGGTGTCCCGGATCAGGTCGGAGATGGACTGCACCGCCTGGCGCAGCACATCGTCGGCGATCTCGAAGGCGTTGGCGAAGGTGATCTTCTGGTCGGTGGCGTGCTTGAGGCGCTCATTGGGGATGATGACCAGGGAGTCCACCTTGTCCTTGAGCTCGGCGATGCCGGCCTCCGCCTGCAGCATCCGCCGGCGGCCCTCAAACCCGAAGGGCTTGGTGACCACCGCCACGGTGAGGATATCCATCTCCTTGGCGATCTCCGCCACGATGGGGGCGCCGCCGGTGCCGGTGCCGCCGCCCATGCCGGCGGTGATGAACACCATGTCGGTGTTCTCCAGCGCCTTGGCGATCTGGCTGCGGCTCTCCTCCGCGCTCTTGCGGCCCACCTCGGGGTCGGAGCCGGCGCCCTGGCCGTGGGTCAGCTTTTCGCCGATCTGGATCTTGTAGTTGGCGCTGGAGACGTTCAGCGCCTGCTTGTCGGTGTTCACCGCCACAAAGTCCACGCCCTTGGTGCCGCTGCGGACCATGCGGTTGACCACATTGTTGCCGCCGCCGCCCACGCCGATGACCTTGATATTGACAACGGTATCGGGACCGGTCTCCAATCCAAATGCCATAGTGGTGCCTCCTGCTATCATTTGTGCAAAAGGGGATGTTTTTCCCCTTGGACTCACAAGATACTGTGTTTGACGTATTTAGTTCATTGTATGACACTTTCGCCGTCCGGTCAAGAGGCCTCCGCCCTTTTCCCGCAGTTTTTTGAAAAGAAAATGAGGGGGGCGGCCCGCCGCCCCCCGATTTCGTCAGCTTCTCCCCCGCGGCGTCAGTCCAGGGCGATGATCGGCGGGTCCAGATTCAGGCGGATGGTGCCCGTCTGGTTGCTCTCCAGCTTCGCGATGCCGGCCGTCAGCACCTGCAGCTGCCAGGCGTAGTCCGCGCCGTAGTCCATCTCCACCGCAAAGCGGCCGGCGAAATCCATGGTCAGGATGGAGGGATCGCTCAGGTGGATGGCGTCCACCTGGTCCAGCAGGTCCGCCTCCTCCAGAGCGGCCAGCAGCTCCAGCAGGCTGGACTGCCGGCCGGAGAGCTCCGTTGGCAGGGCGATGTCCGTCCCCACCGAGGGGGCCAGCAGCTCACAGCCGTCGATGATCCCGTAGTCCCGTGCCCCGGCGGCGGACAGCTGCTCCACGATCCTTCCCCGGGGACTCACCAGCCAGGCGCTGCCGCTCTGGAGCACCGCCAGCGGTCTGCCGCACTCCTTCACGTCGATGAGCAGGGTGTCCGGCAGCTCCCGGCGGATGCGGATGTCCTCGATATCGATATAGGGCAGGGCATCGGCAATGCTGCGGGCCGCGTCATACTTGTTGAGCAGGTACAGATTGTCGCCGATGTCGATGCCGGAGGCGGCGATCACCTCGTCCTCCGTGTACCGCTCCATCCCGGTGACCTCGATGCGGTCCACCCGGAAAAACAGCGTCAGCGCCGCCACCACGGCCCCGCAGATCACCAGCACGGACAGCAGCTTATAGAGGAAACCGGAGTTTCCCCTTCTGTGCCGCCGGTTGGAATGTCTGCGTCTGGCCATGTCGTCTCTCCTAGCTGTCGTTCTCTTTCTCGTCCGCCCGCCTTGCGTCGGCCCCCAGGGCTGTGAGGTCCCGGGCGATATCCGCGTACCCCCGGTCGATGTGGCAGATCTGGGAGATGCGGGTCTCCCCCTCCGCCGCCAGGGCCGCCACGCACAGCGCCGCCCCGCCCCGCAGATCCGTACACCGCACCGGCGCGCCGTGGAGCTGCTCCACCCCGGTGACCACCGCCACCCGGCCGGCCACCCGGATATCCGCCCCCATGCGGGCCAGCTCCCCCACATGGCGGTAGCGGCTGGCAAAGATGTTCTCCTCGAACACAGTGGCGCCGCGGCTGCGCAGCAGCGCGGCCATCAGCACCGCCTGGGCGTCCGTGGGGAAGCCCGGGTATGGCGCCGTCTGCACCGGCCGGATGGCCCGCAGGCGCCCCCGGCACACCGCTGAGATCCCCGTCTCATCCCGGCGGATGTCGCAGCCCGCCTCCCGCAGGGCGGCGGTGACGGTGGCGAGATGGCGCTCCTCCGCGCCCCGGAGGAAGATGTCCCCGCCGGCGGAGGATACCGCGCAGAGGTAAGTAGCCGCCGCGATCCGGTCCGGCATGGCCCGGTATGCGCACCCGTGGAGGCGCCGTCCCCCCTCCACGGCCACGGCGGAGCTCCCCGCCCCGGAGACCTTTGCTCCGCAGGCGTTGAGGAAATTCTGCAGGTCCTCCACCTCCGGCTCCCGGGCGGCGTTGGAGATCACCGTGGTGCCCTCCGCGCCGCAGGCGGCCAGCATCAGGTTCTCCGTGGCGCCCACGGAGGGCATCCGCAGCAGGATCTCCCGCCCCGTCAGCCGGGGAGCCCGGCAGTGGAGGAAGCCCCCCTCCTCCCGGATCTCCGCCCCAAGCTCCCGCAGGCCGGAGAGATGGAGGTCGATGGGTCGTGGGCCCAGCTCGCACCCGCCGGGGTAGCTGAGGTCCGCCTGGCCGCACCGGGCCAGCATCGCCCCCAGGAACACGGCGGAGGAGCGCATCTCCCGCATGAGGTCATCGGAGATGCCGCAGCAGTCCATCCCGGTGGTGTCCACCGTCAGGTCGTCTCCCTCCCAGCGGGCATCGCAGCCCAGGGATCTGAGGATGCGGACGGAGGCGTCCACGTCCCGCAGGCGGGGACAGCTCCGCAGCACCACCTGCCCCCTTGCGAGAAGGGTGGCCGCCAGAATGGGCAGAACGCTGTTCTTCGCCCCCTGGATCTTCACCTCGCCCGACAGCGGGCGGCCGCCCCGCAGCAACAAAAGCTGGCTCATATCCGTTCCCCTCCGAATCCAGAATGGTTTTCAGTCCCATCCTATGGTCGGCGGGGAGCGCGGGTTACTTGCAGATCTCCAGCACGGTCTGATAGATGCGCTCTGTGGCGTCCCGGACGCCCAGGGCGGACATGGCCCGCTCCATGGAAGCGCGCCGGTCTCCGTCACGGAGGATGCCGCAGGCGGCCCGGAACAGCGCCTGACCGGAGCTGTCCCTCTCCAGCAGCACCTCGGCGCCGCCGGCGGACTCCAGCACCCGGGCGTTCTTCTCCTGGTGGTTGTTGGTGACGTAGGGGGAGGGCACGATCAGCGCCGGGACCCCCAGGGCCGTCAGCTCGCTGATGGTGGAGGCGCCGGCCCGGCAGAGCACCAGGTCCGCCGCCCGCATGACCACCGCCATGTCGTAGATATACTCCCGCACCTGGAGAGCCGGGTGGTCCCGCAGATCGACGCCTTTTTCCCGCAGCTCCGCCAGTAGCACCGGATAGCCGTCCTTTCCCGCGCCGTGGATGTGGTGGAAGGGCTCCTTCCCCGCCTCCAGGGCCAGGAAGTCCGCCATCTGCCGGTTCATGCCGGAGGCCCCCAGGGACCCCCAGAAGGACACCAGCAGGGGCCGCCCATCGTCCACGCCCAGCTGCCGCTTGGCCTCCGCCTTCGTCAGCCGGAAGAAGTCCTGCCGCACCGGGGTGCCGGTGACGATGACCTTCTCCGGATGGCGGTAGTGCTCCCGGCAGGCCTCGAAGCCCACCATGATCCGCTCCGCGAAGGGCTCCAGCAGCTCGGTGGTGAGGCCGGGGACCATGTTGGACTCGTGGACCGCCGTGGGGATGCCCGCCTTGGCCGCCGCCTCCACCATGGGGAAGCTGGCGTAGCCGCCGGTGCCGATGACCACGTCCGGGCAGAACTCCCGGAGGATGGCCCGGGCCTCCCGGGGGGAGCGGACCAGATTGACCACGGAGATCAGGTTGTGGCGGATCTCCCGAGGCCGGAAGGACCGGTGAAAGCTGGAGATGTGGACGGTGCGGAAGTCATATCCCGCCTTGGGGATCAAATCCTTCTCCAGCCCCCGCTCCGCCCCCACGAACAGAAATTCCGTCTCCGGGTCCTTCTCGTGCATCAGCTGGGCCAGGGCGATGGCCGGGTTCACATGGCCCGCCGTCCCGCCGCAGGTGAAGATCACGCGCTTCAATGCTTTCGCCACTGTGTCACACCTCAATCGAAAAGATAGGAGTCATGAGATAGAAGATAGGAGTTTCGGTGTCCCGCCGCAGGCGGGACATTCAGGATCTGTCCGGCTCCGCCGGACACATCAATTCCTAACTCCTAATTCCTAACTCCTAACTGAAGGTACTATCCCGCCTTCGTTGGCTTCATCTGCCTCGAGACCGACAATACGACGCCCATCTCCGCCAGCTGGATGGAGAGGGCCGTTCCGCCGTAGCTGAAGAAGGGCAGGGAGATGCCGGTGGTGGGCAGGAGGCCCGTCACCACGGCGATGTTCAGAAAGGTCTGCAATCCCACCAGGGTCATGACGCCCACCACCAGGAGGCTGCCGAACCGGTCCCGGGCGTGGAGGGCGATCCAGAACCCCCGGAGGATCAGGGCGGCGAACAGCAGCATGATGACCGTGGCGCCGATGAGGCCCAGCTCCTCGCAGACGATGGCGAAGATGAAGTCGTTGTGCTCCTCGGGCAGGAAGAGGAACTTCTGCCGGCTCTTGCCCAGCCCCACGCCCCACAGGCCGCCAGAGCCGATGGTGATGAGGCTCTGGCGCAGCTGGTAGCCGTCCCCCTGGGCATCCAGCCAGGGGTTGTGCCACATCTCGATGCGGGAGGCGTTGTAGCCGATCACTTCCAGCACTATATACAGCATGGCGGCGGCCGCTCCGATGGCGCCGGCCACCCACCGCCACTGGATGCCGCCCACCAGCATCATGGCCGCGCCGGCGCCCATGATGAGGATGGCGCCGGAGAGGTGGGGCTCCATACCCACCATGGCCGCCAGGGCGATGAGGATCAGCGCATAGGGCGCGATGCCGTACCGGAAGGTGCGCATCTGGTCCTTCTTCTTGGAGATGCTGTCCGCAAAGTAGATGACCACCGCCAGCTTCGCCACCTCCGAGGGCTGGAACTGCAGCGAGGTGCCGGGGAGCCCCAGCCAGCGGGTGGCATGGTTCCGGGTGATGGCCAGCGGATTGCCGGGGACCAGCACCAGAAGCAGCAGGATGACGGACAGATACAGCAGCGGCTTGGCCAGGCCCCGGAACCGCTGGTAGTTGATCTTGCCGATGAAGAGCATGGCCGCCACGCCCAT
>CALWOF010000038.1 GCA_944382995.1 uncultured Oscillospiraceae bacterium
GCCTTCGACCCCCGCTGGACGGGGGAGGCCCTGTGCAACGTGGTGGACAACGCGGTGAAGTACACCCCGGCGGGCGGAAGAGTAACGATCTCCGCCCAGCTGCTGGACTCCTTCTGCCGCGTGGACGTGGCGGACACCGGCCCCGGCATCCCGGAGGAGGAACAGGGGGCCGTCTTCGACCGCTTCTTCCGGGGAACGGGCACCCGGGCCGCCGACGGCCTGGGCCTGGGGCTGTACCTGGCCCGGGAGATTTTGTCCAAGCAGGGCGGCTATATTAAAGTGGCCTCCCGGCCGGGGGAGGGGAGCACCTTTTCCCTCTATCTTCCAAGGGAACTCAGAAATTAAAAGATAGGAGATAGAAGTGAGGAGATAGGAGTTTTGGAGCCGCCGGAGGCGGCCATTTGAAATGGGTCCGGCTCTGCCGGACACAAAAACTCCTATCTGCCATCTCCTCACTCCTATCTCCACACGATTCTTTCAACTCTGTTAGATTTGAGAAAGGATCTGGAAAGATTCTTTTGTTAAAGTCTGTATTGTCGAAAGGCGATACAGACTTTTTCCTGGAGGTTGCACACCATGACGATTTTGGAGACCAAGGATTTACGGAAATATTACGGCAAGGGAGACACCCTGGTGAAAGCCCTGGACGGGGTGGATCTCACCGTGGAGGACGGGGAGTTCGTGGCCATCGTGGGCACCAGCGGCTCCGGCAAGTCCACCCTGCTCCACATGCTGGGGGGCCTGGACCGGCCCACCTCGGGCACTGTCGCCGTGGACGGGAAGGACATCTTCTCCCTGAAGGACGAGGCCCTCACCATCTTCCGCCGCCGGAAGATCGGCTTCGTGTTCCAGAGCTACAACCTGGTGCCGGTGCTCACCGTGCGGGAGAACATCGTCCTGCCCATCCAGCTGGACGGCGGGAAGGTGGACGAGGCTTACGTGGGTGAGGTCATCTCCGCCCTGGGCCTGGAGAAGAAGCTGGACAATCTGCCCAGCCAGCTCTCCGGCGGCCAGCAGCAGCGGGTGGCCATCGCCCGGGCCCTGGCCACCAAGCCCGCCATTTTGCTGGCCGACGAGCCCACCGGCAACCTGGACAGCCGCACCAGCCAGGACGTGCTCTCCCTCATGAAGGTCACCGGCCGGAAGTTTGCCCAGACCATGGTGATGATCACCCACAACGAGGAGATCGCCCAGCTCTCCGACCGGATCGTCCGCATCGAGGACGGCCGGATCGTGACGCGGTAAGGGGGCGGAAGCCATGAACGTGAGAAACGGCAAGTGCATCCGCCATCTGGCCTGGAAGAGTTTACAGGCCAGCCGCGCCCGGAACCTCATCGCCATCGCGGCCATCGCTCTGACGGCGGTGCTGTTTACCTCCCTGTTCACCATCGCCCTGTCCATCAACGAGGGCTTCCAGCAGAGCAACTTCCGCCAGGCGGGGGGCTTCTCCCACGGTGGGTTCAAGTACCTGACGGAGCAGCAGTTTGAAGCGCTGCGGGACGACCCGCTAATCGGCCAGTGGGGCGTCCGGCGTTTTCTCGGGATGCCCACAGAGGTCCCCTTCCACAAGTCCCATGTGGAGGTTGGCTACGCCGACGCCAACTACGCCCACTGGTCCTTCTGCGACCCCGTGGAGGGCCGCCTGCCGGAGGAGGGCACCGACCAGGCCGCCACCGACACCCGCGTGCTGGAGCTGCTGGGGGTGGAGCCGGAGCTCGGCGCGAAATTCACCCTCACCTTCGACGTGGACGGCCACGAGACCACCCAGACCTTCACCCTCTCCGGCTGGTGGGAGTATGACGAGGCCGTCGTGGCCAACCAGGTCCTGATCCCAGAGAGCCGGGTGGACGCGGTTTTGGACGAGGTGGGGGTGACCCCGCCCGGCAGCGACGGCATGACCGGCGCCTGGAACTTAGACGTGATGCTGAAAAGCGGCGCCCGGCACATCGAGCGGGACCTGGACCAGATCCTGGCCAACCACGGCTATCAGAGTGAGACCGCCGGGGATAACTATATCAGCACCGGCGTCAACTGGGGCTACACCGGGGCCCGGATCTCCGATATCGCAGACCCCACGGTGGTGATCGCCATCACCGCCGTGGCCCTGCTGATCATCTTCACCGGCTACCTCATCATCTACAACGTGTTCCAGATCTCCGTGGCCGGGGACATCCGGTTCTACGGTCTGCTGAAGACCATCGGCACCACCCCCAGGCAGCTGCGGCGGATCATCCGCCTCCAGGCCCTGGCCCTCTCCGCCGCCGGCATCCCCATGGGCCTGGTCATCGGCTGGTTCATCGGCGGACAGCTGACCCCGGTAATCGTGGCCCGGCTCAACGGGGTGATGGCCGTCACCTCGGTGAGCCCCTGGATCTTCGTCATCGCCGCCCTGTTTGCCCTGTTCACTGTCCTCCTCTCCTGCCGCAGGCCGGGGAAGATGGCGGCGAAGGTCTCCCCGGTGGAGGCGGTGCGCTACACCGAGGGCGGTGGAAAAACCCGGGCCAAGGGGCGCAGGGCCCGGAGGGTCAGCCCCTTCTCCATGGCCTGGGCCAACCTGGGCCGCAGCCGGGGCAAGACGGTGGTGACCGTCCTCTCCCTGTCCCTGGCGGTGGTGCTGCTCACCGTGACGGTGAACTTCACCGGCGGCTTCGACATGGACAAGTACGTGTCCAGCTTCACCGCCAGCGACTTCATCGTGGCCAATGCGGGCAAGTTCCAGACCAGCACCACGTTCAGTGCGGAACAGGCCGTGCCCCAGTCCGCTATCGACGCCATCGACGCCCAGGGGGGCGTCACGGACAGCGGCGTGGTGTACGGCCAGACCTTCGGCGCCCTGGAGTACGTCACCGAGGACTGGTTCCGGCAGAATAAAGAGCGTTTCTACACCCCGGAGCAGCTGGACGGCCTGATCCGCCTGACCGACCGGAACGAGGCGGGCCTGCTGGCCGACCGGATCCAGCTCTCCGGCATGAGCCCCTTCGCCCTGGACCACCTGACGGTGCTGGAGGGGGACCTCAGCAAACTCAGCGAGCCCGGTGGGCGGTATGTGGCCGCCGTGTACAGTGAGGACGACTACGGAAACGCCGACATGAACTCCCACTGGGCCCGGCTGGGGGACACCGTCACGGTGCGGTATGTGGAGGAGAGCGAGTTCTACGACCCGGACACCGGCATCGCCTATGCCAGCGTGGAGGACGTGCCTGCCGGGGCCAACTGGGTGGAGCGGCCGGTGAAGTACCGGGACGTGGACTACACCGTGGCCGCCCTGGTGACGGTGCCTTCCGCCCTCTCCTACCGCTACTACGGCGCGGACGAATTCATCCTGAACGACCAGACCTTCATCCAGGACTCCGGCACGGACAGCGTCATGTACTACGCATTCGACACCACCGGCGAGGCCAACGCCGCCATGGAGTCCTTCCTGGCGGACTACACCGAGAATGTGAACCCGGAGCTGGACTATGAGAGCAAGTCCACCTACGCCGCGGAGTTTGAGAGCATGCGCTCCATGTTCTGGCTCTGCGGCGGGGCGCTGAGCTTCATCGTGGGTCTGGTGGGGGTGCTGAACTTCTTCAACGCCGTCCTCACCGGCATCATCGCCCGCCGGCGGGAGCTGGCGGTGCTCCAGGCCGTGGGCATGACCGCCAGGCAGCAGCGGGCCATGCTGGTGTGGGAGGGCCTGCTGTACGCCCTGGGGGCGGCGGGGCTGGCCCTGCTGCTGGCTCTGGTCCTGGGCCCGGTGGCCTTCCGGGCGGTGGAGGGGCTGTTCTGGTTCTTCACCTACCGGCTGGACCTGACGGTCTTCCTGCTCATCGTCCCCCTGTTCGCCCTGCTGGGGGCGGGCATCCCCGTCCTCACCGTCCGGGCGGCGGAAAAACGCACCGTGGTGGAGCGGCTGCGGGAGGAGTGAGACGGCTTCATCCCGTCTGCCCCAGGACAGCAGCCCATACAGGGAAAGACGGGGCCCGGACGCTTCTGCGTCCGGGCCTCGCTGGTCAGGTCTCAGGGGGATCGTAAAATTCCGGGAAGGTCTCCTTCACGACTCCGGCCAAAAACCGGACGATAAACGCTCTCTGCCGGGCGCTTTCGCCGGCCAGCGGCCGGTATTTGATGAGGATCGACAGCATGCCGGTCAGCAGGAATTCGATGCGGATGTCGTTTTCCTCACTGGGCTCCAATTTGCCGACCCGGTAGATCTGTGCCCGGAAAGCGTCAATAAAGCACTGCGGATAGTTGGAACAGAAGGGGATGTTTTCCGCGGACAGCAGCGCGCGCTCACCGGCGGACAGCCGCTCCCGCAGCGGCTCGACCTGGGAGAACAGGAAGACGCGGACAAACGACGCGGGGTCCGTGAACAGGTCCGGATAGGGGTCAAAGCTCGCCGCGAGCTTTGCGGCGGTATCGCGGACTCGCCGGTTATACAGATCAAAGATGTCCAGATAGTGCAGATAAAAGGTCCCCTTGCTGATCTCAGCCCTCCGGGCCAGCTCCGTCACCGTGATCTTCTGGACCGGCTTCCTGACGATCAGATCCATAAACGCGGCGTCGATGGCGCGCAGGGTCTTGGAGACCAGCAGGTCGCGTTGATCGCCCATCGGTGTACCCTCCTCCGCAGTGAACAAATAGCCCCATGTGTCTATTTATGGCCGTTTTCGTACAGACGCCCATTGTATCCTGGATCGCCGTTCTCTAAAATATAGCATAAACCGGACGATCCTTCAATCCGGTCAGCACAGTTCGCTTTTTGAAAAGGAGGCCCGATATGGACAAGTACAGGATCGGCGACCTGGTGTCGGCGAAGCTGGGGACGCTTCCGGTTGTCGGCACAGTCGTTGGGGCAGATCACAGGATGGAGAAATACCTCGTTCGCTTCAGCGCGGTCCAGCAAAACTGGTACACGGAGGAGGAGCTGGTCCCGTATCACCCCGGCTCCAGGGGGGACTGATCCGGCGAGCTTCGGGAAGCATCCCGCTCCGGCCTGGACCGCTCCGGAAAAACGGGCAGCAGACAAAGGACCCCCGGATGCAGAAAAACAAGGCTGCATCCGGGGGCCCTGCCGTGTCCGGGAAAAGGAAGGGACCCCTCGTCTCCGCCCTCAGGGCAGAGGCGGATCTGCCGCCATGGACCAGCCTCGTTCCGCGCGGCCGGCGAGATGACCGGCCGTGCGAGCTGTTTTCACGACCGTGAACGGCTTCAGACAAAAATCGGAGCGGCGCAGCTCACGCCGCGCCGCTCCGATGAAAACTTCTGATTTTCCCGCATGGAGGTCCTTTTGCGCCGCCCGCACGATCTGGGGCGGTTCAAACGGGACAGCCTGTATCCTCTGCCCGCAGACCGTTTCCGGAAGAGCGGATCAGACGAAGTTGCACACGCGGGCGATGGCCATCTCGGTGTAGCCCAGGGACTCGGCCTTGGTCTGCTTGCCGCAGGCCACCTCCTGGGTGAGCTTCAGCAGCTCGTCGCCCAGCTGCTCCATGGTCTTGGTGCCATAGATCAGGGGAGAGGCGTCCACGTCGATGTTGTCGATCATGTTGGCATAGGTCAGCTTGTTGCCGGTGATCTTGATGACGGGGGCCAGGGGGTTGCCGGTGGGGGTGCCGCGGCCGGTGGAGAACACCACGATCTGGGCGCCGCCGGCCACCATGCCCGCCACGGAGGAGGGGTCGTTGCCCGGGGTGTCCATGATGACCAGGCCCTCCTTGGCCTTGACCTGCTTGCCGTAGTCATACACGTTCATGACGGGGCTGTGGCCGCCCTTGTGGATGCAGCCCAGGGACTTCTCCTCCAGGCAGGTCAGGCCGCCGGCCTTGTTGCCGGGAGAGGGGTTGCCCTCGCGGACCTCCTCGCCCACCAGGCGCAGGGAGTCCTCATACCTGTGGACGATCTCGAAGATGCGGTCGTGGACCTCCTTGTTGATGGCGCGGCGGGCCAGCAGATGCTCGGCGCCGATGAACTCGGTGGTCTCGGACAGGATGGAGGTGCCGCCCTCCTTGACGATCAGGTCGCTGAGCTGGCCGATCAGGGGGTTGGCAGCCAGGCCGCTGGTGGGGTCGGAGCCGCCGCACTCCGTGCCGATGATCAGCTCGGACATGGGGAACTCCTCCTTCTGCAGCAGGGAGGCCTCCTCCACCATCTCCTTGGCATAGCGGACGGCCATGTCGATGGCCTTCAGGGTGCCGCCGGCCTCCTGGATGATGACCTGCTTCAGGGGCTTGTTGGTGCGCTCCTGGATGGCCTTCACCACCAGATCCATCTGGCAGTTCTCGCAGCCCAGGGACACCACCACGGTGCCGTACACGTTGGGGTTGGCGGCGTAGCCGGCCATGACGTCCATGGTGAACTGCTGGTCGGAGGCCACCTGGGAGCAGCCCAGCTGGTTGTTGAAGGTGACGGAGCCCACCACCTGCTGGGAGATGATGCGGGTGGTATCGGAGGCGCAGACGCTGGCGGGCAGGATCAGGACCTTGTTGCGGACGCCGACGCGGCCGTCCGGACGCTTGTAACCGTAGAAATTCATATTCGTATCCTCCTTCTCTCAGCCCTTGTTGTCCAGGTTCTCGCGGTGCTCTTCCAGGTTGTGGCAGTGGACGTGCTCACCCATCTTGATGTCCCGGGCGGCCAGGCCGATGTGCTCGCCGTACTTGACGATGGGCTCGCCCTTGGGGATGTCCCGGGCGGCCAGCTTGTGATAGATGGTGATGTCCTCCAGGGCGGTCAGGGACTTCTCCTCGCCGCCGCAGTTGTAGGTCACGGTCTCGCCCTTCTTGATGGGCTCGATGGCGACGATCACGTTGTCCTTCGCCGCCTCAACGATCATGGCGTTCAGCATGGCGTATGTATCTCCTTTCGATCCTCAAAAAATTTCCGGTTTATGCCTGCTTTTCAAACAAGGCCCTCTGGGCCTCATCCTTCGGGAACTGGGGGCAGCCGAACTTCTTCGCCCACCAGGAGACGATGATCGGCACCAGGATGGCTGTCAGGATGGAGGACGCGGCAACCTGAGAGGTGGCGAGGTCCGCAAATTCCAGCCAGGTGGGATCCGCCTCGGCGATAACTGCGGGCACAGCCACGGCGTTGCCGGCGGTGGTGGCCACGGCCCAGCCGGCGTAGCCGGGACGGCGGCTGATGAACTTGTCGCACAGTACGATGAAGGCGCCGCCGATGAAGCAGGTGATCAGGCCCAGCAGGATGCCCTGGGCGCCGCCCTTGACGATGTTGGTCAGGTTCATGCCGGAGCCCAGGCAGAAGCCCACGAAGGGCAGCAGGATGCTGCCGGCGGGAGCCAGGAAGTCAGACAGGTCGCGGTCGATGTTGCCCAGGATCATGCCCACCAGGATGGGGCCGATGGCAGCCACCAGGGCCATGAAGGGGATGTCGGCCAGGCCGCCGATGCCCATGGCGATCATGGTCAGCATGGGGCCGTCGTTGATGGCCAGCAGGGGCATGGCCGCCTGGTCCACCTTGTCGCCGTAGGAGTTCATCAGGGCCAGGTACACAGAGCCGTTGGAGTTGGTGACAGCGGAGATGATGGCCAGGGAGCTCAGGCCCAACACGCCGGTGGGGCCGAACACCTTGCCGACGACGATGCCGATGGCGGCGCCGATGACGAACTTGGAGATCAGCAGCACGCCGCCCCGCTTGACGACGCCGCCCATCTCCCGGAACCGCAGGGTGGTGCCCAGGCAGAAGAGCTGGATGCCGATGGCGGTGTTGGCGCCGGCGCTGGTAAAGATGGCCGTGGTGAACGAGCCGATGTTGGTGATCTGCGGCAGGAACGTGTTGATGATCGCGCCCAGCAGCATGGGGACGACCATCATGCCGGCCGGGATCTTTTTCAGGAATCGCATGATCATGGTCTTTTCTTCCTCCTCAAGTGTTTGTCGGGGTCACGGCAGGATCACGGTGCCCGCTGCCGTCCGCCCGCAGGGGATCTTCCGGACACGGACGGCCTTCCGCTGATGACCCACCCCTGTATAGTACTTATCTTACAGATGTTTGGGGCGGGATTCAATTTATTTCCCCTTAACAAATTGTATATTTTTTGACCACACATAAAAATTGTTGTATTGTTTTTGTCCATATGGTAAAATGATCTCAGATTTTTCCGGAAGAGGTGTATCGTTTTGAACGATCAGATCCGTCTGCTCGGCATCGTTCCCTACGAGGGGATGAAAACGCTCCTGCTCCGCCTCGCGGCGGAATACCCCCAGGTCGATCTGGACGTGTTCGTGGGGAATATGGAGGAGGGCGTGAAGATCGCCCAGAGCAATCTCGGCAACCGGTACGACGCGGTGATCTCCCGGGGCGGCACCGCCCTGGCCCTGCGGGAGCTGCCTCTGCCGGTGGTGGAGATCGAGCTCTCCCTGTACGACATCTTATATGCGCTCAAGCTCTCCGACGGGCTCCACAGCAAGCTGGCCATGGTGGCCTATGCCAACGTCACCGTCAGCGCCCAGGTGCTCTGTGACCTGCTGAATTATCAGGTGGACATCTTCACCGTGGACGCCATCGGCGAACTGGAGCCGACCCTCCGCCGCCTGAAGGAGGACCACTATGACGCGGTGCTCTGCGATATGACCGCGGACATCATCGCGCGGAGCATCGGCCTCAACACCATTTTCATCTCCTCCGGGCTGGACAGCATCCGCCAGGCGCTGGACAAGGCCGTGGCCCTCTGCCGCAGCCAGAAGCGCCTGCGGGATGAGAACGCCCTGTTCCGCGCCCTGCTCAGCGGACAGGACACCCAGGTGGCGGTATTCGACCAGGAGAGGGAGCTGGCCTTTTTCCAGGGCGGAGACCGCTCGCCGGAATTTCTCAGTCTGCTCCGGCGGGAGCTGGATGAGCTCCCCGAGGGGCGGGAGCGTCGGATCACCCGCAGCATCGGCGGGACCCTGTACAACCTCCGCATCCGCCCCGTTTCGGCGGACCGGGCGTACACCGCGGTCTATTTTTCCCCCCGCAGGACCGCTCCCGGCAAAAACCAGACGGGGATCCGCTGCTTCTCCCGGCAGGAGGCGGAGCGCAGGGCCTTCGGCAGCATCTTCAACTTTCAGGACGTGTACGATCTCCCCGAGGAGGGGATGGCGCAGCTGGCCGCCGGCATGGCCCCTGTGCTCATCACCGGGGAGGAGGGCATCCGCATGAGCCGCGCGGCCGCCCGCCTCTACATGGAGGGGACCCTGCAGGACGCGCCGCTGGTCTCCATCAACTGCTGCCTGCTCAGCGACAAGAGCTGGGAGTTCCTCCTGGAGAGCCACAACTCCCCCCTTGCCGAGTCCGGGAGCACCCTGTATTTCTCCCGGGTCGGCGCACTTTCGCCGACCCGCCGCCTGCAGCTGGCGGATATGCTGGCGGAGGCGGGCGTGTGCCGCCGCAGCAAGGTGCTGCTCTCCTGCGTGTGCCGCCCCGGCGAGCAGATGGCGCCGGAGGGCGCCGGGTTTCTGGACCGGCTGAACTGCCGCATCCTGCACCTCCGGCCGCTGCGGGATCTGCGGGAGCAGATCCCCGCGCAGATCAACTCCTCCCTGAGCCTTCTGAACGCCTCCCGCCCCTATCCGGTGCTGGGCGCCGAGCCGGAGGCGGTCCGTCTGCTGCAGTCCTTCCCGTGGCCCCACAACTACGTCCAGTTCCAGCGGGTGATGGAGGAGCTGGCCGCCTCGGCCCGGCAGCTCATCACCGCCGAAGGCGTCCGCGGCGTCCTCCAGAAGGAGCAGTACGGCAATACCCATATATCCCGGCGGGGCGATATTTCCGAGCCCCTGGACCTGAACCAGACGCTGGACAAAATCGACCGGGATGTCGCGCTGCGCGTTCTGGCCGAGACCAACGGGAACCAGTCCGCCGCCGCCAAACGGCTGGATATCAGCCGCACCACCCTGCGCCGGCTGATCAAGCAGGCGTGAGGCGCCCGGCCCGGGCATGTGCCTGACGGACGCCCCCGAAAACAAGAGCCCCCCCCTCGAAAGGCCGGCAGTGCCCGGACGCGGAAGCTCCGCGTCCGGGCACTGCTTTTGGCCGTATGGGCCGGGCTCTTTTTCAGTTTATCGTCACATTGGGCACATGGTCCACTTATGCTCAGCCAAGGAATACATCCTCCCCATTATTGATAATGGTGACGGACTGAAGATTTTCCAAGCTCTGCAAGGAAGAAAAGTCACTAACGTTATTACAAATCAATTCTAGGGTATGAAGATTCTCGAGATTCTCGAGCACGTCTATATTCGTGAGGGACGGTGCGGTACTTTCGGTAAAACTTTCAGCAGATACAACGAGAGTCTGAAGATTTGTTAGGCCGCTTAAAGGAGAAAGGTCTACAGAGGTATTTTTCATGTCCGTATAAAAATATAGCTCTCGAAGTTCTTTCATGTTGCGCATAGGTTCCAGAGAAGCATCCCAAGGCTTTGTTGTCCCATTAAACATATACAGTGTCTGGAGCTTGGTTAAATTTTCCAAAGGCGAAACGTCCTTCACTCCAGCACACATCTGTAAGGAAGTTAGTTCCGTCAGTCCTGACAGTCCTTGAATGTCGTAGGGTTCAGGATTCATTTGATCGTTACCATAGATAGTGAATCTCGGAAGTACCAACACCTGAAGTTTGGTCAAACTTTTTAACCCATCCAAATTGGTATAGGTCGCTTCGTAACCAGAACAAATCAAACTACGAAGTTCTGTGAGATTCAATGCCCAGTCAAAGTTTGAGATACCATTGAAGCTCAGCATTAGATCTTGAAGTTGAGTCAGTTCAGATAGTGGTGACATATCCTCGATATAGAGGTGATTTTCATTGTTCCCGGTATCCTGAATATGTAGATGTTGCAAATTTGTCAGAGTGTTTAGGAAACTAATGTCTTTGACGGTAGTGGGGATGCGAAGGTAAAGATTCGTTAAGCCGGTCATACTACCTAATGGACTTAAGTCCTCTGCTATACAGGTCAGTTGCAGATTCTCCAAATTTGTCAGCAATGCCAGCGGGGTCAGGTCTGTAACAGAGCAAACAGAATTCCCATCATTCATCCGAAGTACCCGGAGTTGGGTGAGGTTTGCCAGGGGAGAAAGGTCTGTGATCTCACTGGAAGCAGGTAAATCCAGTTCTCTCAGGTTCACCATATACTTTAACTGCCCGAACTCCGCGTCAGTCAACGCCGATTCGTCCAGTGACAGCTCTGTGATATCCGTACTATATACCTGCCCACGGATGGTGATGGAGGGGACCTCCGCCTCCACCAGTTGGATCTCCTCACCGTCTGCATCGACCGCTGTTTGGCCGCCCCCGCCGCCGATGGCGATGCCGATGCCCACGGCCACCACAATGGCGGCGGCGATGCCGGCGATGAGGGCGGGCTTGACCTTTTTCTTCTCCGGCGCAGGTGCTGTGGCACCGGAGACGGGCACCTCCACCACCCGCTGGCTCTCGATGGCGTCCAGGAACTCCTGGGCGTTCTGAAACCGGTCCTCCGGCTGCACCGCCAGGCCCTTGAGAATGGCCTTGTCCAGATATTCTGGAATTTCGATGCCGCACTGGGAAATCGGAACGAGGGTGTCGCTGTCCAGCCGCTCCAGACTCTCCGGCGGCAGGAAGCCCGTGATGGCCGCGTAGAAGCACGCCGCGCAGGAGTACACGTCCGTGAAGGGTCCCTGCCGGCTCCGGCGGATGTACTGCTCCTTCGGCGCGTAGCCCACTTTTAAGATGACGTCCAGGCTCTTGGACTTATCCCCGATGGAGTACCGGGCGGAGCCGAAGTCCAGCAGCTTCACCATGCCGTCCTTGGTGATGTAGATGTTGTCCGGCGTCACGTCCCGGTGGATGAAGCCCTCTGCGTGAACAGCGGTCAATGCCCGCAGGACCGGGATCATCACATTGAGGGTCTCTTCGACAGAGATCTTCCCGCCGTGGTTGGCGATGTAGGTCTTGAAGGAGATGCCCTCGATGTAGTCCATGACGAAGTAGGACGTGTCGTTCTCGTCAAAATAGCTGGTGACGGCGGCGATGTTGGGGTTGCCGATGAACTTGGCCAGCGTCCGGGCCTCCTCCTGGAACCGCTCCGCCCCGTAGGCGAACTCCTCGGACTTGGTGTCCATGGCCACAGACACCGTCGTTCCGATGCGGGTGGCGATGTCGTCGGGCATGAACTCCTTGATGGCCACCTTGGCATTTAACTGCGTGTCCAGGGCCAGGTATGTAATGCCAAATCCGCCCTGGCCGAGAACGCGGCCCACGATATACCGGCCGTTCAGCACGGTCCCGGCCCGCAGGGCCACGGGGAATTTTTTCTCGTTCTCCTTCAGGTCGAACCCGCAGTGCGGGCAGGGGCCCACTCCCGGCTTCTCCTGAAAGCAGTTGTAGCAGAGATGACGGATCGAATCAGACATATCTTCGGAATGCTCCTTTCTGATCGGCAGTTGTCTGTCCGCGGCGGGGACTCAGGCCCGGATATCCACGCTGGGCACATGGTCAAGGGCGGACCAGTCGGTGAAATCCCTGGAGGAGTATGTGACAAAGGTCTCCAGCTTCTCCAGCCCCCGCAGAGGCTCCAGAGAGAGGTTGGAGGCATCCACGTCCAGCTCCAGCTTGCGCAGGCTGGTCAGGCTGGAAAAGGGCTCCAGTGTGGTGATGCCGCCCACGCTCATATCCAGATCCCGCAGGTTGACGGCCCCCTCCAGGCCGGCGATGCTGTTCACATTTTCCTGGAAATACATATATGCGCTCTCCAGCTTGCTCATATTGGCCATGAAGCTCAGGTCCGGGGCCACATAGCCGTTCTTGTCATAGGGCGGGTAGCTGCTGCGGATGTTGCTGGAGTTGATCTGCAGCTCCACCATCTCCGTCATGCCGGCCAGCACGCTCATATCCGCGCGGATCTGTCCGCCGGCAATGGTGAAGTGGGTGAGCTTGGTCAGGTTGGCCAGGGCGCTGGTGTCCTCCAGACCGTAGACATGGATATCCAGCGACTCCAGATCCGTCATGCCGGCCAGAAAGTCCAGGTTGGAGGAGACCAGATTTCCGTCTCCCCAGCCGATCCGCAGACTGGTCAGCTGGGTGCAGTCCGTGAGGTTGGCCAGCTGCTCCCCGTTGTTCAGGGTCCAGTCCAGACTTTTCAGACTTGTCAGCCGGGGCAGGAAGGCAAAATCGTCGTCAGAGTAGCACTCATAGATGCTCAGCTCCTCCAGCTTCGGCATCTGGCAGATGGTCTCGATGTCCTCCGCTGTCAGCTCCACCTGCCACAGACTCAGGTAGGTGTCATTGGAGCTGTGCTCCTCCCCCGCGATGGTCAGCGTGACCGGCTCCGGTTCGGGCTCCGGCTCTGGGAGCTCCGGCTGCTGGGAGACCTCGCCGCCCTCCACAGCGGACAGGTCCCCGCCCGGATCGTCAGGCACGCTGTTTCCGCCGCCGAGGACGCCGGCGGCGATCAGCACCACCGCCGCGGCCGCGGCGATGGCTCCGTAGAGCCGTGGCTTCTGCTTCACCTTCCCGATGAGGGCATCCACCTGCCCGCCGACAGTGGGTGCCGCCGCGGCCGCCCCGCCGGGGACGGGCACCTCCACCACCCGCTGGCGCTCGATGGCCTCCAGGAATTCCGCCGCAGACTGGAAACGATCCTCCGGCTGGACGGCAAGGCCCTTGAGAATCGCCTTGTCCAGGTACTCTGGAATTTCGATGCCCGCCTGGGAGATGGGGACCAACTCGTCGTGGTCCAGCCGCTCCAAACTCTCCGGCGGCAGGAAGCCCGTGATGGCCGCGTAGAAGCAGGCGGCACAGGAATACACATCGGTGAACGGCCCCTGCCGGCTCCGACGGATGTACTGCTCCTTGGGGGCGTAGCCCACCTTCAAAATCACGTCCAGGCTTTTGGACTTGTCCCCGATGGAGTATCTTGCGGAGCCGAAGTCCAGCAGCTTCACCATGCCGTCCTTGGTGATGTAGATGTTGTCCGGGGTCACGTCCCGGTGGATGAAGCCCTCGGCGTGGACCGCCGTCAATGCCCGCAGGACCGGGAGCATCACGTTCAAAGTTTCCTCGACGCTGATTTTCCCGCCGTGGTTGGCGATATAGGTCTTGAAACTGATGCCCTCGATGTAGTCCATGACGAAGTACGACGTGTCGTTCTCGTCAAAGTAGCTGGTGACCGCTGCGATGTTGGGGTTGCCGATGAACTTGGCCAGGGTCCGGGCCTCCTCCTGGAACCGCTCGGCCCCGTAGGCGAATTCCTCGCTCTTGGTGTCCATCATGACGGAGACCGTGGTGCCCTGCCGGGTGGCGATCTCGCCGGGCATGAACTCCTTGATGGCCACCTTGGCGTTCAGCTGGGTATCCAGAGCCAGGTAGGTGATGCCGAAGCCGCCCTGGCCCAGCACCCGTCCCACGATGTAGCGGCCGTTCAGCACGGTCCCGGCCCGCAGGGCCACTGGGAATTTTTTCTCGTTTTCCTCCAGGTCGAACCCGCAGTGCGGGCAGGGGCCCGCCGCGTCCGGCTTCTCCTGAAAGCAGTTGTAGCAAATGGTCCTTCGCATTTCCATAGTAGACACTCCTGCCTTTTTATAGATTTCACAGTGCCCTGGCAGCTCAGCTGCCGTAGGGGTAATAGATGCTGGAATTGAACGTGAGCTGAGGGACATGGGCCACCGGGGATCGGTCTGTGTCCCGCTCCACCGCGCCGATGACCGTCAGCTCCGTCAGGCTGCTGAGGCTCCCCAGCGGCGAGAGGTCGGTGACCGGAACATCATAGTTGTTGGAGTCCACGGTCAGCGTTTCGAGGCCTGTCAGGCCGCTCAGAGGCGACAGGTCTCCATCGGCGATCTTGCAGGTCAGACGGAGCTGTGTCAGCTCCCGCAAAGAGGCGAGCGGCTCCAGAGAGACGGCGGGCATGTCGGTCAGCGGGTCGGTGGCGCTGCCGATGCCATACTGGGAGGCGTAGAGCTCCAGGATCTGCAGGCTTGTCAGAGCACCCAGGGGCGCCAGAGCGTCCCCTCTCTCCAGCCGGGTACACAGATACAGCTCCTGAAGGGAGGTCAGACCGCCAAGGGGCTCCAGACTCTGCGCGGTCTGAAGGCCCAGCAGGGACAGGCTTTTCAGCTTTGTCAGCCCGGCAAGAGGCGAGAGGTCGGACACCGGGCCGATCACGTCATAGGAGACTGCGCGGGGGTCGTATTCGGCGCCCCGGAGGGACAGCGTCTCCAATTCCGTCAGCCCGGCCAGCGGCGAGAGATCCTCCACATCGGTCAGGCCGTCCAGGCTGAGAGACTGCAGCTTCTTCAGACCCGCCAGGGGCGACAGGTCCGCGATCATAGTGAGATAGTCCGCGGAACGGCTGCAGCGCACAGTGATCGACAGGGAACGCAGCTCCGTCAGGCCCTCCAGAAAGGACAGATCCATTTCCAGAAGGGCGGCGCGGTCACTGCTGCAGACGAGCTGCAGCTGTTCCAGCTGCGTCAGCTCCCCGAGGGGGCTCCAGTCGGTGATCTCGCTGGCGGAGATGTTCAAATGCAGGGTTTTCAAATTCGTCATGTGCCGCAGTTCCCGGAGGTCGCTGTCAGTCCAGCCCTCCGCGTTATAGTACATCTCCTGGTCACCGGTGCTGAATCGCTCTCCCCGGATCACGATCTCCGGTGCCTCCGGCTCCGGCTGGTCCATCCCCTCCTGAGAGGCGGGGGCCTGATCGTCATCCGCCGCGGCGCTCCCGCCGCTGTCCGGCGCTCCGCCGCCGAGGACGCCGGCGGCGATCAGCACCACCGCCGCGGCCGCGGCGATGGCTCCGTAGAGCCGGGGCTTCTGCTTCACCTTCCCGATGAGGACATCCACCTGCCCGCCGACAGTGGGCGCCGCCGCTGCCGCCCCGCCGGAGGCGGGCACCTCCACCACCTGCTGGGAC
>CALWOF010000039.1 GCA_944382995.1 uncultured Oscillospiraceae bacterium
AAGTCCGGGCTGGTGGCCACGGTCAGCTGCCCCTCGGCGACAGTGGTGATGGCGGCCTTCAGCTCGTCATCGCTCATGGCGCTGTAGTCCACGGTCTCCTCGGCCGCGTTGTCAGGGGTCTCCTCGCCGTCGGCGGGGGTCTCCTCAGCGTCGTCGCTGCCGCCGCAGGCCGCCAGAGACAGGGCCATGGTCAGCGCCAGGATCAGTGCAAGAAACTTCTTCATAGTATCGCAATCTCCCTTTTTACGCCTCCGCAGGGGAGGCGCTTTTTACATTTTTTCCAAGGAGAGGAACATCCTCCCGCTGGAACATGCCTTACCTTATCACGTTCCCCTCCCCTTGTCAATAGATTTCCGTCAAAAAATGAATATTTATTTGTGTGAATCCCTTCCAGAGTCCAATTTTAACCGTTTTACCACGGAATTTTCCTGCCAGCTTTGTGAATATTTTCCCCTTCGATGAATATTCATGGCGAATATGCATCCCGGGCGGCAGCCCCGCGGAAAAAGCGGGCCCCGTGTCTGTCGACACAGGGCCTGTCCGGCTTTTTCTCACGCCTCGGGGAGGCGGTACTTTTTCTGGTCCCGGCGGAGGTCCTCGCCGAAGGCGCTGCCGGCCTTCACCTCCTGGAGGTAGGCGTGGTGATACACCGTCCCCTCCTGCTCCTGGATGACGCTGACGGCGATGTTGGAGCAGTGGTCGCTCACCCGCTCGATATTGGTCAGCAGGTCGCTGAGCACAAAGCCCAGCTGCACGGTGCACTGGCCCGTCTGGAGCCGCTGGATATGGCGGGTGCGGATCTCCTCGATCAGCTGGTCCATGGTCTCCTCCAGGGGCTCCACCCGGCGGGCGGCCTCCAGATCCGGCCCCAGGAAGCTGCGGAGGGTGAGGTCCAGGATGTCATCCATGGCCGTCAGGACCACCTGCAGCTCCTCCCGGGCGCTGTCGGAGAAGTGCAGCTCCTTGTCGTGGAGCTCCTGGGCGGACTCCTGGATGTTGACGGCATGGTCGCCGATGCGCTCGAAGTCTCCGATGGCGTGGAGCAGGCGGGACACCGTCCGGTTGTCCCCCTCGGAGAGGCCGTGCTGGGACACCTCCACCAGGTAGCTGCTCAGCCGGTCCTCGTAGACATCCAGATGGTCCTCGTTCCGCAGGATCTGGGTCTCCCGCTCCCGGCTGTACTGGGAGAGCTGATCCACCGCCAGGCACATGTTCTCCCGGGCGGCTTGTCCCATGCGGCCGGCCACGGACACGCTCTCGCTGACCGCCGCGCCGGGGGTCCGCAGCAGCAGGGGGTCCAGGAAGGCGAAGCTCTCCTTCGCGTCCTCCGTCCGCACCAGTCTCCGCGCCAGCTTTTCCAGCTGGCGGGAGAAGGGCAGCAGCAGGATGGTGGTGAACACGTTGAAGGCGGTGTGGCAGAAGGCGATGCCCACCGCGCCCACGGCCCGGTCCATGAAGGCGAAGTGGAACAGCAGATCGCCGCCGTAGAACAGGATCAGGCACACGGCGGTGCCGATGACGTTGAAGGAGATGTGGACCACCGCCACCCGCTTGGCGTTGCGGTTGACGCCGATGGAGCTGATGAGGGCGGTGACGCAGGTGCCGATGTTCTGGCCCATGATGACGGGGATGGCCATGCCGTAGGTGATGGAGCCGGTCATGGCCAGGGCCTGCAGGATCGCCACCGACGCGGCGGAGGACTGGATGATCCCCGTGAACACCGCCCCCACCAGCACGCCCAGCAGGGGGTTCTCAAAGGCGGTGAGCAGGCCGGAGAACTGGGGCATCTCCGCCAGGGGGCTGACGGCGCCGCTCATGAGCTCCATGCCGTACATCAAAACGGCGAAGCCCATCAGGATCCGACCCACGTCCCGGCGCCGCTGGCGCTTGGAGCCCATGATCAGCAGGATGCCCGCCAGGGCGATCAGGGGGGAGAAGTTCTCCGGCTTCAGGAGGTTCACGAACACGTTCTCGCTCTCGATGCCGGTGAGGGAGAGGATCCACGCCGTCAGCGTGGTGCCGATGTTGGAGCCCATGATGACCCCGATGGTCTGCCCCAGCTCCATGACGCCGGAGTTCACCAGGCCCACCAGCATCACCGTCATGGCGGAGGAGGACTGGATGGCGATGGTGATGCCCGCGCCCAGCAGCAGGCTCTTGATGGGGTTTGAGGTCATGCGCTTGAGCATCCGCTCCAGCTTGCCGCCGGCCATCTTTTCCAGGCTCTTGGACATGACGGTCATGCCGTATAAAAAGAAAGCCAAGCCGCCGCAGAGAGTGAAGACGGAAAAAATATCCATAACCGCGCCTCGTTTCATTTTCGCAAATTTTTGCCCTGCGGGCCGATGGTGGGTCTGTCATGTATATTGCACAGATACATTATATATGCAGATCCTCCGCCTTGAAAGGGCTTTCTGCAATTTTTGCAAAATTTGCGTAAAATCACCGAAAAATGTGCGAAGCCCGGGACCGCCTTGTGCAAAACATCCGCGGAGAAAACGCGCCGCCTTCCCGAGGGGAGGCGGCGCGCCTGCTGTGCTGTCTCTGCGGGTTCACGCCCCGGCCTCCGGCGCCTCCTCCGTCCAGAAGGCGCGGACCGCATCCGCGGCCCGGCGGCCGTCAAAGTAGCCGTCCTGCCACAGGGCCAGGATCTTGTGCAGGTCCCGCTCCGTCCGGGAGAAGCCCCGGGTATCCGCCGGCGCGATCACCAGCACCTTCCCCTCCGCCTCCAGGGCGAACAGCTCCTCCCGGCAGCGGTTGTACCGCTCCGCCCGGGTCCGCAGATCCTCCACGAAGGCGGGGTACCTCCGGTAGAGCTGCCGGAACAGGGGCATCAGCTTCTCCGGCTCCTTGCGGTAGCTCCGCTCCCGGGTCAGGACCACCACCACCCGGTCGCAGCCCGCGTCCAGCGCGTGCCGCCAGGGGATGGCGTCGGAGCAGCCGCCGTCCAGATAGGGGATGCCGCCGTCCAGCCGGATGGGCCGGAACAGGACGGGCATGGCACAGGTGGCCTGGAGCAGCAGGAACTTCTCGTCCCGCCGGGGGACGGGCCGGTACTCCGGCTGCCCCGTCAGCAGGTTGGTGACCACCGCCTCCGCCTGGCCGGGATAGGCCTCAAAGGCCTCGTAATCAAAGGGCACCAGCTCGTTGGGGATGGTCTCGTAGGCAAACCGCAGGCCGAAGTAGCTGCGGTTCCTGGGGTCGATGAGATTCCGCCAGCCCATGTAGCGGGGGTCGTCGGCGTAGTGCATCAGCAGCTGCAGGTTCCGCCGGGACTGGCGGGAGAGATAGCTGACGCCGTAGGCCATGCCGGCGGAGACGCCGACGGTGTAGTCCGGCATGGGCAGCGCGCCGTCCAGAAAGGCGTCGCACACGCCGGAGGAGTAGATGGTGCGCAGGGCCCCGCCCTCCAGCACCAGACCGGTTTTCATGAAAAAGACCTCTCTTTCCGATGGGGCCGGCGGGGCGCGGACCCGGCCGGACTTGTTTTTTTTCAGGATACCACAAAACCGCGGAAAAGGGAATATCCGAAAGTCCTGTAAAGAAACTGTGAATTTTTTTGTTTTTCTATCTTTTTTGCATAAGTTTATGGTATCATATCGTCAACAGAGAAAGTTTTCTGAATTTTTGTGAGGTGATGAGATTGCCGTGGAAGAGACGGGAACAATGGCAGGAGCAGCTGGGGCGGAGCAAGACCATCCTGTGGGAAAAGCTGCGGGAGTCCATGGCCTCCGTGCTCCCCATCGCGGTGATCGTGCTGATCCTCAGCTTCACGGCCGCTCCCATCCCCACCGAGACGCTGCTGGCCTTCCTGGTGGGCGCGGCGATGGTCATTCTGGGCATCGCCCTGTTCTCCCTGGGCGCTGATTCCGCCATGACCCCCATCGGCGAGCGGGTGGGCGCCGCCATGACCCGCTCCCGCAAGCTGTGGGTGGTGGCCGCCGTGGGGTTTTTGATGGGCTTCATCGTCACGGTCTCCGAGCCGGACCTGCAGGTGCTGGCGGAGCAGGTGCCCGGCGTGCCCAACGCCGTCCTCATCGGGGCGGTGGCTGTTGGCGTGGGCATCTTTCTGGTGGTCGCCATGCTGCGCATCCTGTTCCGGATCCCCCTGAACCGGATGCTGGTGTTCTTCTATATCATCGTGTTTGCCGTGGCGGCCTTCGTGCCGGCGGACTTCCTGGCCATCGCCTTTGACTCCGGCGGCGTCACCACCGGTCCCATGACCGTGCCCTTCATCATGGCCCTAGGCGTGGGCGTGGCGTCCATCCGCAGCGACAAGAACGCCGCGGAGGACAGCTTCGGCCTGGTGGCCCTGTGCTCCATCGGCCCCATCCTGGCGGTGATAGTGCTGGCTCTGATCTATCCCGGCGCGGGGGTGTACACCCCGGTGGAGATCCCGGACCTGGCGGACAGCCGGGCCCTGTGGCTCCTGTTCCAGGAGGCCCTGCCGGAGTACGTCAGCGAGGTCGCGGTATGCCTCGCGCCCATTGCGGTGTTCTTCGCCGTCTTCCAGGTGATCTCCCTGCGGCTGAGCAGAAAAAAGATATTGAAAATCGTCGTCGGTATCCTGTATACTTATGTGGGTCTGGTGCTGTTTTTGTCCGGCGCCAACGTGGGCTTCATGCCCGCCGCCAGCTACCTCAGCCGGCAGATCGCGGCGCTGGACCAGAACTGGATCCTGATCCCCATCGGCATGCTGATGGGCTGGTTCATCGTCCAGGCGGAGCCGGCGGTGTACGTGCTGAACAAGCAGGTGGAGGAGATCACCTCCGGCGCCATCCCCGGCAGGGCCATGAGCACCAGCCTGTCCATCGGCGTGGCGGTCTCCATCGGCCTTGCCATGTTCCGGGTGATGACCGGCATCTCCATTTTCTATCTGGTGGTCCCCGGGTATCTGGCGGCCATCGTCATGTCCTTCTTTGTCCCCAAGATCTTCACCGCCATCGCCTTCGACTCCGGCGGCGTGGCCTCCGGCCCCATGACGGCCACCTTCCTGCTGCCCTTTGCCCAGGGCGCCTGCGAGGCCCTGGGGGGCAACGTGATCACCGACGCCTTCGGCGTGGTGGCCATGGTGGCCATGACGCCGCTGCTGACCATCCAGCTGCTGGGGCTTCTGTACAAGTACAAGATGAAGCGGTCCGCCCAGGAAGCGCCTCCCATCCCCGCGGAGGAGGAGATCATCGAACTGTGAGCGGGCCGGTATCCCAGCGAGAAAAGAGAGGAGAGACCGCCATGCAGGGTGTCGACCTGTTCATCACGATCACCGACCGGACCCGGGCGGACCAGTTCGCCGCCTGGTACCGGGCCCACAGCGTGACGCTGGTGCTGACGGCCCTGGGCCGGGGCACCGCCACCACGGAGGTGCTGGATTTCCTGGGGCTGGAGGCCACGGAGAAGGCCGTGCTTTTCTGCGTGGCGCCCCGCTCCGCCCATATGGTCCGCCAGGCGGCCCGGGATCTCTGGCTGGACGTGCCCGGCCAGGGCGTTTTGATGACCGTGCCGGTGAACAGCATCGGCGGGGCCACTGCCAAGGAATATCTGCTGCATCAACAGGAGGGGGAAGACGCTATGGAACGGGCAGCCACCCATGATCTGATCGTTGTCATCGCCAACCAGGGCTCCACGGACCTGGTGATGGACGCCGCCCGGGAGGCGGGCGCCACCGGCGGCACCGTGGTGCACGCCAAGGGCACCGGCACGGAGCTGGTGCAGCGCTTTTTCGGCGTGTCCATCGCCTCGGAGCAGGAGATGATCTTCATTCTGACCCGGAGCGAGACCAAGAAGCCCATCATGAAGGCCATCATGGCCAAGGCCGGCATCCAGAGCGATGCCCAGGCCCTGGTGTTCTCCCTGCCGGTGGGCGACATCGCCGGCCTCCGGGAGCTGGACCAGGAGGAGAACTGAACCGCAACCGCGCAGACGGGCCCGCCTCCGGCGGGCCCGTTTTTTTCGCGCCCTGCCCGCCGGACCGGGGCAAACTCCCGCCAGGGCCGCAGGCCAGCCTCCAAAATGGGCGGGATTTCTCCCGTTTTTCCGGAGATCCCATGATTTTTCTGAAATTTTTGCAAAACCTCCGGTACCTCGACAGGATCAGACAGAATCCTGCCTGCCTTTCGTGTATGATAGAGGCAGTTCCTACATCTTGTGCGGAATAGAAAGGACGGATACCAGATGCAGAAGGTCTCCAGAGAATACCTGTTGCTCTTCAACACCATCACCGACACGGAGGAGTCCCTCCGGCAGCTGCGGGCCAGATTGATCGACGCCCAGCGCCAGGCGGAGGAGCTGTACATCCAGCAGGCAGACACGGACCCGCTCTCCCGGCGGGGCTGATCTCCCGCCGGAGCGGGCGCTCCACGGCCAGGGGCCTCCGGCTTTCGCCGGAGGCCCCTTTTGTTGCATTTGCCGGTTTGCCCCCAGCGCCGGCCATGGTATAATAGCCGCAAGGCGGCTATTATACCTGGATCTCAGGTCCTTTTTCCCGCTCCTGACGGGGCCGCCGAAAAAGCTGACGCAGGGTACCGTTCCGGCTGCGCCGCCATGGTATCCTGCTGCCCGCAGATCCGAACATGTGCAGGGAGGTCGCATCATGCTGTATATCGGCTGTCACCTGTCCTCCTCCAAGGGCTTCGCGGCCATGGGCCGCCAGGCGCTGGAGCTGGGGGCGAACACCTTTCAGTTCTTCACCCGCAACCCAAGAGGAAGCAAGGCCAAAGCTCTGGACGAGGCGGACGCGGCCGCCCTCCGGGACCTGCTGGCGGAGCGCGGCTTCGGCCCCATCGTGGCACACGCCCCCTACATCCTGAACCTCTGCGGCGCGGAGGAGAAGAACCGCCTCTTCGCCCGGGAGACCATGGCGGACGACCTCCGGCGGCTGGAGCACCTGCCGGGGCAGCTCTACAACTTCCACCCCGGCAGCCATGTGGGCCAGGGCATCGAGGCCGGCATCGACCTGATCGCCGAGGGGCTCAACGCCATCCTCCGGCCGGAGCAGTCCGCCACCGTGCTGCTGGAGACCATGGCCGGCAAGGGCAGCGAGGTGGGCGGCCGGTTCGAGGAGCTGCGGGCCATCCTGGACCGGGTGACGCTCTCCGACAGGATGGGCGTCTGCCTAGACACCTGCCACGTCTCCGACGCCGGATATGACCTCGTGGGCGACCTGGATGGGGTGCTGACGGAGTTCGACCGCGTCATCGGCCTGGAAAAGCTGAGGGCCGTCCATCTCAACGACAGCAAAAATCCCCCCGGCAGCCGCAAGGACCGCCACGCCTGTCTGGGGGAGGGGACCATCGGGCTGGAGGCCCTGACCAGAATCGTCCGCCACCCGGCCCTGAAACGCCTGCCCTTCTGCCTGGAGACTCCCAACGACCTGCCCGGCTACGCCCGGGAGATCGCCCTGATGCGGGAGCTGGCGGAAACGTGAGGGCGGAGACACAGCGGCAGGGGAGCGGCGTTTGCCGCTCCCCTGCTGTTGTCTTTCTATTGTGAACTTCCGGCGGCGGTCAGTCCGCGCCCTCACAGTAGACGCTCTTCAGGTCAAACATGTGGTCCATGGGGCCGGAGCCGCGGCCCAGGTCCAGCATGGCCCCCAGGGCGCCGGAGATGTACGCCTTGGCCCGCTCCACCGACGCGTCCAGGTCAAAGCCCTTGGCCAGGTTGGAGGCGATGGCGCTGGAGAGGGTGCAGCCGGTGCCGTGGGTGTTGGGGTTGGCGATGCGCCGGCCCCGGAACCACTTGCCGCCGCCGTTCCGCCACAGCAGGTCGTCCGCGTCGTTCACCTGATGGCCGCCCTTGCACAGCACGGCGCAGCCGTATTTCTCGCTGATGGCCCGGGCGGCCGCCTCCATCTCCGCGGAGGACCGGACCGTCATGCCGGAGAGGACCTCCGTCTCCGGGATGTTGGGCGTCAGGACCGTGGCCAGGGGCAGCAGCAGCTCCTTCAGGGCGTCCACCGCCTCCTGGGAGATCAGCCGGGAGCCGGAGGTGGCCACCATCACCGGGTCCACCACGATATTTCTGGCCCCGTACTGCTTCAGCTTGTCCGCGATGACCTCGATGAGCCCGGTGGAGGAGACCATGCCGGTCTTCACCGCGTCGGGGAAGATGTCGGTGAACACGCAGTCCAGCTGGCTGGCCAGGAACTCCGGCGTGGACTCCAGCACCCCGGCCACACCGGTGGTGTTCTGGGCTGTCAGGGCGGTGACGGCGCTCATGGCGTACACGCCGTTGGCCGTCATGGTCTTGATGTCCGCCTGGATGCCGGCGCCTCCGCTGGAATCGCTTCCGGCGATCGTCAATGCTGTTTTCATATCGATGCTTCCTTTCTGTCTGATAGAATTGCATTGAAGTTTTCTAACGCGGCGGAAGGTGGTGCCCCCGATCCGCCGCCGGGAACGCCTGTTACCGGGCGATCCGGTCGGAGAGGGCCCTGAGCTCCGCCGCCGCCGCCCGCACGTCCGGCTGGGCAAAGAGGGCGGAGACCACTGCCACGCCGTCCAGGCCGCAGTCCGCCAGCTCCAGGATGTTCCCGGCGCTGATGCCGCCGATGGCCACCACCGGGATGTCCACCGCCGCAGTGATGGCCCGGATGGTCTCTCTCGTGATGGGCGTGGCGTCGGTCTTGGTGCCGGTGACAAAGGCCGCCCCCACCCCCAAGTAGTCCGCGCCGGCGGCCTGGGCGGCCAGGGCCTCTTCCACCGAGTGGGCGGAGACGCCGATCAGCTTGTCCGGACCCAGCAGCTCCCGGACCCGGCCGGCGGCCAGGTCCTCCTGGCCCACGTGGACGCCGTCGGCCCCGGTCCGCGCGGCGATGTCCACATCGTCGTTGATGATGCTGACGGCGCCCTTCTCCCGGCACAGAGCCACGAACCGCTCCGCCTCCGCCAGGAAGGCGGCCTCGTCCAGGTGCTTCTCCCGCAGCTGGACCAGGCCGGCCCCGCCGTCGATGGCCGCGGCCACCTGCTCCATCAGATGCTCTGTGTCCCGGGCCCAGGCCCGGTCGGTCACGGCGTACAGCCGCAGCTGTCTGGGATCGATCTTCATGTCATTCCCTCCTGAAATGCAATGCCGCGGACGCTCCCGCTCCGGGACGTCCGCGGCTGAAGGCCCTCTGATCTCCCTGCGTTGGCATGATCCAAATCAGGTGAAGGGTCGAGACCCGGCCGGTCTCCTCTCAGCCCGCTCCGGCGGACTCCCCTGTCCATTCGACGCCATCCATGATACGCCTCTTTTCAGGAGATTGCAAGCAAAACCGGCGGGAGGCGGAAATCTTTCTGCGGGTCTTGACAAACGCCCGGGGCCGGTGTCATAATAATGCCGAAAAACAGGGGAGCTGATCTTCGGCTGAGAGGAAGCGGATGCGCTTCGACCCTTCACCTGATGTGGGTAATGCCACCGTAGGAAGTTTATGCGTGATCCGACACGGCGGGCATCTGGTCAGGTGCCCGCTGTTTTTGACTTTGAGACGAAAGGGACGGTGGGAGAGAGCGTGTTGACGCGGCGCCCCGGAGGGACTCCGGGAGCGGGCCGAGGGGGAGCGCCCTGGGCCCGGGCCGGCAAAAACAGCGATGGGAAGCCGTGTTCCGGCGTGAGAGGAGGCCAGGGAGCCTCGACCGATTTTCCACAGCAGGCGGAGACCGTCTGCTGACCTTGCGCGGCAAGGGGAAGACGCTGTTTTTGTGCACGCCGTTTTCTCCCTGCGTGAATTCTGACGGATCAAAGGAGTCATATACCATGAGAAACAAATTTGTGATGAAGGTCGCCCTGTCTGGCATGTTCACCGCCGTGGCGGTGGTGGGCAGCATGATCCAGTTCCCGGTGTTCGGCAGCCAGTGCGCGCCGGTGCAGCACATGGTGAACGTGCTGTGCGCGGTGCTGCTGGGACCGGGCTACGGCGTGGCGGTGGCCTTTCTGGCCAGCCTCCTGCGCAACCTCTTCAGCCTGGGGAGCCTGCTGGCCTTCCCCGGCAGCATGTGCGGCGCCCTGCTGTGCGGCCTGATCTACTGGAAGACCCGGAGCCTGCCCGCCACTCTGGCGGGGGAGGTGTTCGGCACCGGCATCATCGGCGGGCTGCTGTCCTATCCCGTGGCCATCGCCTTCATGGGCAAGGTGGCCGGGTCCATCGGCTACACCGCCTATGTGGTGCCCTTCCTGATCTCCACCGTGGCCGGGTCCATCCTGGCGGGCATCCTGGTGAAGGCCCTGGAGAAGGGCGGCGTCCTCAAGTCCCTGCGGCCCGCCCAGGGAGCCTGATTTTCGAGAACGGAGCGATCCCATGTACGACTTTGCCCAGCTGGACCGTGTCCGCCAGACGCGGCCCCTGGTCCACTGCGTCAGCAACATCGTCACCGCCAACGACTGCGCCAATCTCGCCCTGGCGGTGGGCGCCAGCCCCATGATGGCCCAGGCGCCCGAGGAGATGGAGGCCATCTGCGCCATCGCCGATGCCTCGGTCCTGAACACCGGCACCCCGGACGGGGAAAAATTCCGGGCCTGCCGGGCCGTGGCCGCCGCCGCGAGGCAGCCGGTGGTCCTGGACCCGGTGGGCGTGGGGGCCAGCCCCTGGCGGCTGGCCCAGGTCCGGCAGCTGCTGGACGGTCTCTCCCCGGCCATCCTCCGGGTGAACCTGGGGGAGGCCCGGGCCCTGCTGGGCGATGCCGGAGAGGAGCAGGGGGTGGACAGCCCCCTGCCCGCCAGCCGGGAGGCCCGGCTGGCCGCCGCCGGGGCCCTGGCCCGGCGGTACCGGACGGCGGTGCTGCTCTCCGGGCCGGAGGACCTGGTCAGCGACGGGGAGCGGGCCTGGTGCGTCACCGGCGGCAGCGATGCCATGTCCCGCGTCACCGGAACCGGGTGCATGCTCTCGGTGCTCTGCGGCGTGTTCGCCGCCGTGGAGCCGGACGCGGCCGCCGCCGCGGTCCTGGCCTCCGCCCTGTGGAAGGTCTGCGCCCGGCGGGCGGAGCGCCTTGCCGGCGGACGGGGCAGCGGCAGCTTCCGCACCGCCCTGATGGACGCCGCCGGCACCCTCACCGCCGCGGACGCCGCCCGGGAGGCGGAGATCGCGGCCCTGTGAGCGCAGAAAGCCCGCCCGGCTATGCCGGGCGGGCTGTTGTCTCTTTCCCGGGCCCCTCACTCCAGGGCCTTTGCCTCGAACATCTCCTCAAAGGAGCGGATGTAGTAGTCGGAGATCCGGCGGATCTCCTCCTGGTCCGCCTCGGCGGAGGCGTCGTACACCGCCGCCACCCGGAAGCCGGCGGCCTTGGCGGTCTGGATGGCGTGAAGGGCATCCTCGAAGATCACGGTGTCCTTCTTGTTGGACTGGAGCCGGCGCATGGCCCGCTCGTAGATCTCCGCGCTCTCCGCCTTGCCCGCGCCGGCCTCCGCCACGGTGATGATCCCCCGGAAGTAGCCGTCGATCCCCGCGTGGCGCAGGGCCGCCTCCGCCAGGGGGCGGTCCGTGGCGGTGGCCACATACATCCACACGCCCTCCATTTTCAAAAGGGAGAGGAACTTCTCCACTCCCGGCTTGGCCAGGACCTTCCCGCAGTAGAAGTCCCGGATCGTGCCCTGGACCCGGTCCACCAGCTCCTCCAGCGTCTGGGGCAGCTGGTAGTAGTCTATGCAGTAGGCCAGCCCGTCCCGGAGGGAGAGGGTCTTGAGCCTGTCGTTCAGCTCCGGCGCGGGCTCGATGCCCATGTCCCGCAGCATATTGGTCCCCAGGTCCTTCCAGATGATCATGGAGTCCAGGAGCGTGCCGTCCATATCGAAAATCGCGCTTTGCAGTCTCATAGGGAACTTCCTTTCCGTTTTGCCGTCGCCCCCTATTGTAGCACCTCCACCGGCGCCAGCGCAAGAAAGGGCGGATAAAAAGGAGGAAAAATCATGCGGTTATTTCTGGCCATCCCGCCCTCCCCGGCGGTGCGGGCGTCTCTGGAGGCGGCGCAGGAGGCCCTGCGGCGGCAGGGGCGGGGGACCTTCCCCCCGCCGGAGAACCTGCACCTGACCCTGGCCTTTCTGGGGGAGACGGAAGCTCTCTCCGGGGCGAAGGCCGCCCTGGCCGCCATCCGGGCCCGGCCCTTCTCCCTGGCGGTGGGCGGGCCCCCGGGGCATTTTGACGACGTGTGGTGGGCCGGCGTCACGGCGGACCGGGCCCTGGAGGACCTGGCCCTGTCCCTGCAGGCGGACCTGCGGCGCCGGGGCTTCCTCCTGGAGGACCGGCCCTTCCGGCCCCATATCACCCTGGTCCGCCGCTGGCGGGGCGAGGCTCCGCAGGTGACCGTCCCCCGGGCGAGGATGGTGGTCCGGCGGGTGTCCCTCCTGCGGTCGGACCAGCGGGACGGGAGGCGCATCTACACGGAGCTGGCCCACAGAGACCTCCGCTGACAGAAGAACAGCCGGCGCCTGACGGCGCCGGCTACAGCTTGTCGAAAAAGTCTTTTCGACAAGCTGAGCAAGTTTTCAGAACTTTTCTGAAGTTCTGAAAACTTTTGATTTCAATAGCGCAGGACACCCTTCCTGGGTTTCCCGCGCACACCCTTCCTTCCCGTAATCCAAGATTTCCCGGTTTATCGACAGACTGCAGCCGGCGCCTGACGGCGCCGGCTGTTCTTGCAACGGAAAAGGGGTCTGGGGGAAACGCTGCGCTTTCCCCGGTTCGTTCGCCAACGGCGAACGAAGGCTGTCCGATCATTTTCGCCGCGGCGTGTACGTGGCGAAAATTCCCTGACCTGTGCGCCTTGGGCGCACACACCAGTCCGCAGACTGGTGAGGGGGAATCGCGGAGGCAGACCCCCGGTCTGCCGGAGCGTAAAGGGGGGACGAAGTCCCCTCTTTAACAAAGTTTTGCGCCCGCGGGAATGGCGTCGTCCACCATGATCAGGTGGAGCTTCTCCTCGCCGTGCTCGGTGTGGACGGCGGAGATCAGCATGCCGTTGGACTCCAGGCCCATCATCTTCCGGGGCGGCAGGTTCACGATGGCCACCAGGGTCTTGCCCACCAGCTCCTCCGGCTCGTAGAACTTGTGGATGCCGGAGAGGATCTGCCGGTCGGTGCCGGTGCCGTCGTCCAGGGTGAAGCGCAGCAGCTTCTCGCTCTTCTTCACCGCCTCGCAGGCCTTCACCTTCACCACCCGGAAATCGGACTTGCAGAAGGTGTCGAAGTCCACCTTCTCGGTGAGCTGGGGCTCCACCTCGACGGCGGGCAGAGCGGCCTTCTTGGCCTCGGCCTCCGCGGCCTCCAGCTGGGCGAGGGCCTTGTCCATGTCCAGCCGGGGGAAGAGGTTCTCGCCCTTGGTGACGGCGGCGGTGTCGGACAGGGAGCCCCACACGGCGGCGGAGTCCCAGCTCCGGCAGCCCTCGCAGGCGCCGATCTGGGCGAAGATCTTGGCGCAGCTCTCCGGCATGAAGGGCGTCAGCAAAATGGCGCAGATGCGGGCCGCCTCCAGCAGGTTGTAGAGCACGTGGGCAAGGCGCCGGCCGTTTTTCTCCATGTCCTTTGCCAGGGCCCAGGGGGCGTTCTCGTCGATATACTTGTTGGCCCGCTGGATGACATGGAACACCTCGTCCAGGGCCTTGTGGGGGGCGAAGGACTCCATGGCCTCCTCATAGTCGAATCGGAGCCCCGCAGCCTTGCTCACCAGATCCAGGTCAAAGATGGTCGGATCGTTGGGGTCGTCAAATCCGAAGCAGGTCGTGGATGCCCGGCTTGCGGCAGACTTGGCGGCCTCTTTCTCCATCTCCGTGGCGCCGCAGCCGGCGGGCAGCTGTCCGCCGAAGTACTTCTGCACCATGGCGGTGGTCCGGGAGATCAGGTTGCCCAGGTCGTTGGCCAGGTCCGTGTTGATGGTCTGGATCAGCAGCTCGTTGGAGAAGTTGCCGTCGGAGCCGAAGGGGAAGGTGCGCATCAGGAAGAACCGCAGGGCGTCCACGCCGAAGTGCTCCGCCAGGATATAGGGGTCCACCACGTTGCCCTTGGACTTGCTCATCTTGCCGCCGTCCAGCAGCAGCCAGCCGTGGCCGAACACATGCCTGGGCAGGGGCACCTCCATGCTCATCAGCATGGCGGGCCAGATGATGGAGTGGAACCGCACGATCTCCTTGCCCACGATATGGACGTCGGCGGGCCAGTAGTGGTCGTAGTCGTGATACCTGTCATTCAGATAGCCCAGGGCGGTGATATAGTTGGACAGGGCGTCCACCCACACGTACACCACATGGCCCGGGTCGAAGTCCACGGGGATGCCCCAGGAGAAGGAGGTGCGGGAGACGCACAGGTCCTCCAGGCCGGGGTCGATGAAGTTCTTCACCATCTCGTTGACGCGGCTGCGGGGCTGGAGGAAGTCGGTGTTCTCCAGCAGGTCCCGGATGCGGTCGGCGTACTTGCTCAGGCGGAAGAAGTAGGCCTCCTCCTCGGCGTCCTGGACCTCCCGGCCGCAGTCGGGGCACTTGCCGTCCACCAGCTGGCTCTCGGTCCAGAAGGACTCGCAGGGCTTGCAGTACTTGCCCTTGTAGGTGCCCTTGTAGATGTCGCCCTTGTCGTACATCTTCTTGAAGATCTTCTGGACGCTCTCCACATGGTAGTCGTCGGTGGTGCGGATGAAGCGGTCGTTGGAGATGTTCATCAGCTTCCACAGGTCCTTAACGCCCCGGTCGCCCTCCACGATGTGGTCCACGAACGCCTTGGGGGAGACGCCGGCCTCCTTGGCCTTGTCCTCGATCTTCTGGCCGTGCTCGTCGGTGCCGGTGAGGAACATCACGTCCTCGCCCTTGAGCCGGTGGTAGCGGGCGATGGTGTCCGTGGCCACGGTGCAGTAGGTGTGGCCGATGTGGAGCTTGTCCGAGGGGTAGTAGATCGGCGTGGTGAGATAGAATTTTTTCTGTTCCATGGGTCTTCTCCTTTTTCACGGCCGCTCCGAATGGAAGAGGGCCGGTATTTGCCTGATTCTTTATTATAGTTGCATGATACGGAAAATACAAGGGGAGAAACCAAAAAGCGCCGGTTTCCGGCGTATAGCAGCCGAAAAGCTGCCTCTTAACCGCAGGTTGCTTTACAGGGCCGGCCGGCGGTGCTATGCTGGACAGGGGGTGATCGAATGGAGCCCGGAAAGTTCGGCCCGTATCTGCGGGACCTGCGCGCCCGCCGGGGCCTGACTCAGGAGCAGGTGGCGGAGGCGCTTCACGTCTCCGGCGCCGCCGTCAGCAAATGGGAAAACGGAAAATGCCTGCCGGACCTGGCGAAGCTGGAAACGCTGGCAGAGGTCTTGGATGTCAGCCTATTGGACCTGATGCGGTGCAGCACTGAGAACGCGCCGCCCGCCGCTCGCCAGGCCATGGCGAATGACCCGTCCGGCCCGGCGG
>CALWOF010000040.1 GCA_944382995.1 uncultured Oscillospiraceae bacterium
GTGGGTAATGTGTTCGGATTTATCATTTCTATTGAGAATGTTCTTTAATTCGTCAAGGGTGGCGCAACTTAGCGCCGCCCTTGACCTTTTTCCTAAATTCTGCTATATTTTTACATGACAGAACTCGACTTTCTCTCAATCAAGATTAGTTTGGGGTGATTGTTGTGAAACGTTTTGCCTTTCTTCTGAACTTTCTGTTGCTTATTTGGCTGTGTGGTTGTTCGGCTAGTCCGGCTATTGAGACTCTAAATAACTGGTCTTTCCAATACAACGAGGGAACTGATGATTACAGTGTATTTTTTGAATTAAGAGATAAATCAGGCAATTCTATATCGGCCGATGTTGACGTGGATATTCGGATTGTTAACGATAGAGACGAGGAAGTGTTCAGAGGTACACGTTCTGTTTCGCCAGATGATTTTGGCTATTATACAAGCCAAGCCCAAGGCGAACAATATCTTGCCAATATAAGAATCTCTACTTCTGAAATTAATCCCGGCGCAGATTCAAGTGGTAAAGTTTATTTGACAGTTTACAAAGCAGATGTTGTTGCTTTTGATGAAGTAAATTGTGATGCTTTCTATTGCCTCCCCATAAAAGATATTCAGTTAGAATCTGGGCCATTTCCCATTGAGTTAAATGTGAAAGGTTTTGACGGATCAATTACATCCAAAATTCAAATAGACGATGTAACCTATGAATGTGAAACGGACTATACGCCAACACTGACAGTAACTATTTCCGGCACAAAAACTTATAGCAACAATAATTCAATTTTTAGTTCTGGTTACGATGTAATCAGTTATAAGTTGTATGATAGTGAAAACTATATGGTTGATTCGGGGAGTGTATATCTTAACTCGTTGAATCAAGGAGATAAATTCAAAGATGAATCTATCATCATTTATGATCTGATTCCGGGAGAAATATATACGCTAAAATTTGCTGAATATGAGTTCTAAGAACAATTAAAAGTATAGTATGTTTATAGGAGGGAGAAAAATGTATAAACTCACCCCTCTTCAAAAAGAGACAATGGCATTTTTGAAAGCACAAATAGACGAGGCGAGATCGCATTCTATCAATTTTGAAAATATGGGAAAAGAAAATTATGCAAATGCGCAAAAAATTTTGGAGGCGCAAAAGGGTATTGTTTATACGCCAGGCGGAAATGTGACGGTACGTACATTAAGAAAATTGGAGAATATTGGTCTTATCAAAATATTAGAAGATAATTCTGGAATAGGTACTGGATTTGGGGCTTTTCCCTCTAAAGTAAAGGTGTTAAATTACTAAAGCAGAATTATTGGACAAAGGCGGGGACATCGTTATAGATGTTCCCGCCTTGTGCGTTAGTCTTATTTCACTTTGTTCTTTTCCTGCTGTGCTTTCCACTCGGCAAACTCCAGCTGTCCCTCCTCCTCACCCTCGAAAAAGGCTTGTATCTTCGGAAGCAGGACACGGGCCAGGGCCTGTGGCCCCTGCCGCGTCCGTTCCCAAGGGCGGCGCTTCCCCTTCGGAGAGAAATGCCAATGTCCGGATCTGAAATCGTCCGGGTGCAAAAAGAGGCCCTGCAGCCGCAATGGCTGCAGGGTCTCTCCGTATCCTCCGGTGCCTGGGTTTCCCTTCAGTTTTCCCTATACAGGCTGATGGGACCTCCCGAAAAAGCAGGCGGACCTGCCGCGCGGCAGGTCCGCCTGTTTCTCTTGTGTGCGGCCGCTGCTCAGGAGGCGGAGTCCTCCTCCAGCTCCCGGAAGCGGTGGCAGAGAACGCAGTGCCCCTCTTCCGCCTCCACCCACGCGGGCTCCTGGGCACAGCAGTCCGCCGCGTGGGGACAGCGCGTGCGGAACCGGCACCCGCTGGGCGGGTCCGCCGGGCTGGGGATATCTCCCTCCAGCAGGATCCGATCCCGGCGGCCGAACTGGCCCACCTGGGGCGCCGCCGACAGCAACGCCTTTGTATAGGGGTGCAGCGGGCGGCTGAAGATGGCCTCATTGCTGCCCAGCTCCACCATCTGACCCAGGTACATGATGGCGACCCGGTCACAGATGTGCTCCACCACACTCAGGTCGTGGCTGATGAAGAGATAGGTCAACCCCAGCTTCTGCTGCAGGTCCTGGAGCAGATTCAGGATCTGCGCCCGGACAGACACATCCAGCGCGGACACCGGCTCGTCGCAGATGAGGAGCTTGGGCTCCGTCGCCAGGGCGCGGGCGATGACGATGCGCTGACGCTGGCCGCCGGAGAACTCATGGGGATAGCGGTCCATGTGGGTGTCATTCAGCCCCACCATCTGCAGGAGCTCCCGCACCCGGGCCTCCCGCTCCCCCGGCCCGGTGTAGAGCCCCCGGATGCGCATGGGCTCCTCAATGGTCTGCCGCACGGTCATGCGGGGGTGCAGGGCGCTGTAGGGATCCTGAAAGACGATCTGCATATCCTTGCGCATGGCCCGCAGCTGCCGCTTGTTCTGGGCCATCAGATCCACGCCGTTGAACTGGATATCGCCCCGGGTGGGCTCCAGAAGCCGGAGGACCGTGCGGGCCAGGGTGGTCTTGCCGCAGCCGGACTCCCCCACCAGGCCCAGGGTCTCCCCCTCGTAGATATGGAAGCTCACGTGATTCACTGCCTGGACATACCGTTTGGGCCCGAAGGGCCAGCCCTTGATAGGGAACCACTTGCACACGTCGTCCGCCCGGAGCAGGACTCTGCGCTGTTCCGTCTGCGCCGTCATTTGGACACCTCCTCATACCGGAAGCAGCGGACGGAGCGTCCGCCGCCCATGTCGTAAAGCGGGGGCTTCTCGGCAGCGCACCGCTCCGTGGCGTAAGGGCACCGGGGCGCGAACACACAGCCCCTGGGGAAGTCCAGCGCGGAGGGCACGGAGCCGGGGATCACGTGGAGCCGGTCCCGGGTGCCCCGCTCCGGCAGGGAGGCCTTCAGGCCCTCGGTATAGGGGTGAAGGGGCTCCGACAGCAGGGAGCGAGTGTCCCCCTCCTCCATGATCTCGCCGCAGTAGAGGACGATGGTGCGGCTGCAAAGCTCGCTGACCACGCCGAGGTCGTGGGTGATGAAGGCGATGGCGGTGCCCAGCTCGTCCCGCAGACGGCACATCAGATCCAGCACCTGGGCCTGGATGGTCACATCCAGGGCGGTGGTGGGCTCATCCGCGATCAGCAGCTCCGGCCGGCAGGCCAGGGCCATGGCGATCATCACCCGCTGGCGCAGGCCGCCGGAGAGCTGGTAGGGATAGCAGTCCACCCGCTTTTCCGGCATGGGGACGTTCACCATCCGCAGCGCCTCGATGGACTTTTCCCGGGCCTGCTTCTTGTCCAGTCCCTGGTGGAGGCGGAACACCTCCATCAGCTGGTGGCCCACGGTGAACACCGGGTTCAGAGAGGTCATGGGCTCCTGAAAGATCATGGACACCCGGTTGCCCCGGATCTTCCGGAATTGCTTCATGGGCATCTCCAGCAGCTCCTCTCCGTCCAGGGTGATGGAGCCGGTGACCCTTGCGTTGGGCTGGGTCAGCCGCATGATGGAAAGGGCCGTCATGCTCTTGCCGCAGCCGGACTCTCCCACGATGCCCAGGGTCTCTCCCTTGCGGATATCGAAGCTGATGCCGTGGAGAATGTCCAGGGTGGCGGTGTCCGTCTCGATCTGGACGTGCAGGTCCCGGACCCGCAGAGCGATGTTGTCGTTCATAGCGCCGCCTCCCTCACTTCATTTTCGGGTCCAGCAGATCCCGCAGGCCGTCGCCCAGGATGCTGATGCTCAGGACCGTGACCACGATGGCAAGGCCCGGATAGATGGCCTGGTAGGGGTGGGTGATCACAAAGTCCTTGGCCACGCTGAGGATGCCGCCCCAGGTTGCGGTATCGGTATCCACGCCCACGCCCAGAAAGCTCAGTGACGCCTCGGTGAGGATGGCGCTGGCCATGGTGGTGGTGAAGCGGATGATCAGCGGGGACACGCACAGGGGCAGGATGTACCTGAACATGATCCGCCGGTCCGTGGCGCCCATGGCCAGGGCGCTTTCCACATGCTCGCTCTCCTTGATGGAGAGGACCTGGCTGCGGACGATCCGGGCCACGCTGGGGGTGCCCACGATGGACAGGGCCAGGACGACCTTCTCCACGCCGCTTCCGAAAATAGAGGCCAGCGTCAGGGCCAGCAGCATATCCGGAAAAGCGGACAGGCCCTCCAGGATCCGCATGACGATCTTGTCCACGGTCCGGTAATACCCCATCAGCAGTCCCAGCACGATGCCGGCCACAGTGGACACGGCGGCCACCGCCACGCCCACCAGCAGAGACACACGGGCGCCGTAGAGCACCCAGGCAAAGACGTCCCGGCCGAAGCGGTCGGTGCCCATCAGATGGACCGGGTTGGGAAACTGGAGCCCCTCCGCCGGGCTGACGGAGGCGGGATCATAGGGGGTGATCAGCGGCGCGGCCAGCGTGGTCAGGATGATCAGCGCCAGCACGCCGCCGCCCAGCAGGATGCGGCCGTACTTCCGGAGGAAGACTGCCGGTCTCATTTTGTGTACCACAGCGCGCCCCCCTCAGCTCAGCTCGACTCTGGGGTCGAACACCTTGTACAGGATGTCCACCACCAGGTTGATGATGATATAGACCAGCGCCACCACCAGGATGATGGCCTGGACCTGGGTGTAGTCCCGGCGGATCAGGGAGTCATAGGCCAGCTTGCCCATGCCGTTGATGCCGAACACCGTCTCAATGACGCAGGCGCCGCCCATCAGGGAGGCCATGTTGGTGCCGATGTGGGTGATCACCGGAGACATAGCGTTTTTCAGCGCGTGCTGGTAGAGCACCACCCGCTCCGCCAGGCCCTTGGACCGGGCGGTGCGGATGTAGTCCTCCCCCAGGGTGTCCAGCATGGTGGACCGGGTGTACCGGGCGATGGAGGCCACGCTCTGGAAGCCCAGGGCAACCGAGGGCAGGATCACATACTGGATGGACTGCGCCAGCCCCACCTGGGAGATGGGATAGTAGTACATGTTGGGCAGGATCTGATGGACCGTGCCGATATAATAGGCCAGCATGATGCCGCTCCAGAACACGGGGACGGAAAGTCCGAAGACCGACACGGTCATCAGCAGGTAGTCCAGAATGGAGTTGCGTTTGACGGCGCTGATGACGCCCACGGGGATGCCGATGACCACGGAGATCAGGATGCTGAGGATCATGATCAGAATGGTGGGCTCCAGACTGTTGCGGATGTTCTCCATCACCGGGAGATTGTTGTACAGGGAGTCTCCCAGGTCCCCGTGGAGGATGCCCTGGATGTAATCCCAGAACTGGACCAGCTTGGGATCATTGAGGCCCAGGGTCTCCCGCAGGATCTCCAGGTCGCCCGGAGGGGCGTCGTGCCCCAGGATCTGCACGGCCACGTCGCCGGGGAGCATCCGCATCAGGAAGAAGGTGATGAACACCACGATGAGGAGCACCGGGATCGCGGAAAGGATTCGTTTGACGATAAACTTGAACACAGGCTCTCTTCCTCTCTTGCGGCCAGCGCCGCGGCTGGCTCTTCACGAAACCAGGAAGCAGGGAAGGCAATCCGGTTGCCTCCCCTGCTGTGGTGCCATGGGTCTTTACGCGGCCTTGAAGTAGGAGTTCCACCAGTACATGTCCACGCCCTGGCGGTCGGGGATCATGTTCTCGGAGTACCAGCAGACGGTGCCGAAATCGCCCAGGATAATGTAGGGCACCTGGTCGTCCAGCAGGGTGCAGAAGTCGGCGAAGGCCTGGACGCTCTCCTCACTGCCGGCGGCAGTGGAGCCCAGGCGCTCCACGATCTCGGTGCGCTCGGGGCTGTCCCACAGCAGATAGCCGGAGACGAACTGGCTCAGCAGGGGGTGGAGATAGGACTTCTGGGTCTCCCGGCAGCAGATGTCAAAGTCCGCGCAGTTGGGGTCGTTGTAGCTGGCCTCGTAGGTGGTCACGTCCATCAGCTCCAGCTCCACATTGACGCCGATGGCCTTGAGATTCTCAGAGGCGGGCAGGGCGGTGGTGTAGTAGGAATCGGAGTCCGCGCACCACCAGCGGATGGTCTCGCCGTTGTAGCCGGAGGCCTCCAGATACTCCTGGGCCTTCTCCAGGTCCTGGCCCATGTTCTGGTTCAGGATGTCATTGTAGTAGGGGCTGGAGGGCATCATGGGGCAGCCGTCCACCTCATACTGGGTGGGGTCGGTCTTGGTGGAGAGCAGGATGGAGTCCGCGTCCAGGCAGGCCCGGACGGCGCGGCGGAAGTTCACGTCCTGGACGATGCTGCCGGCGTTGGCCTCGGACAGATTGAAGATGACGGTGGGAGACCAGCCGTTCCAGTCCTTGTCGCTCCAGCAGCCGGCGTTCTGCAGCTGGGGAGCCATGGCGGTGAGGATGGAGGTGGAGTAGTCGAACACGCCGCCGATCATGCCGTTGGCGCGGGCGGTCTGGTCGCTGGCCACGGAGCAGTAGATCTTGTCGAAGTAGGCGTGCTTGGCCGCAGCCGGGCCGGTGCCGCCGGACTCGAAGGGCACATAGTCCTCAAACCGGGTGAGGGTCAGGTCGGTCTCGCGGTTCCAGCTCTCCAGCATATAGGGACCGGTGCCGATGATCTCGCTGTCCTCGGTGATATAGGAGTCCATGTGGGCCTGGGCGATCTCGGCGGGCATGATCTTGCAGCCGCCCTTCAGCTCGCCGATGGTCAGCAGGGCGATGGGGGCCACCTCGGACAAGGTGTACACCACGGTCATGTCATCCTGGACCTGGGTGTCCACGATGTAGTCGCCGAAGTTCGCCTGACCGGTGGAGGAGTAGGTCAGGAAGCGGTCGATGGAGGCCACCACGTCGTTCACGTCCACCGTGTCGCCGTTGTGGAACTTCACACCGTCCCGCACCGTGAGGGTCAGCTGGAGGTTGTCCTCGCTCATGGCGTACTCGCACACGCCGGCCCAGACGGTGCCGTCATCGGCCACCTGCACCGGGGACTCGTAAATGTGGTAGCCCGGGACATAGTTCTGGTTGGTGAAGAACTGTGCCGGGTCCAGAGAGTTGGTGGCGCCGTTGAAGTTCAGGCGCATGGTGCCGCCGTACTTCTCCTCCTCCGGCGTGGTGTCGGCGGCCAGGCGGTCGGCGCTGGTGCCCTCGGTGAACTCACCGCCGGCCTGGGTCTGTCCTCCGGTGCTGCCGGGGTCGGAGGCCTGCTGCTGCCCGCCGCAGGCGCTCAGCGCGCCTGCCAGCAGAGCCGCGGCGGAGAGCACGCTGAGGATGCGGACGTGGATCTTTTTCATGTTTGGGGTCCTCCCTCTTCAAAATTCTCCGGGGTAACTTTCATGCGCGGCACATTTCCCCGCCTGCCCGGCGGAGAGGCGCCGCCTCTTCCGCTGTGCCTGCGCACAGCAAAAATGCCACGGACCATTCCCCCTCAGTGAGGAACATCCATGGCAGGATACAGGCAGCAGCCCATACGCACAGTCAATGATAACGCTCCACAACGCTCTGTGGCAGTCTGGGGGATATTCTCCCGCCAGCCCAGGCAACCGCCCGCAGGGGGCATCGGACGGCCCTTCGGCGGCACCGCCTTTCTCCGAAGGATTGCCTGTCCTGCTGCTCGGATACTCATCGCTGCCGCGCCTCTACCATTGATCTATCGTGACCGGCCCGTACCGGACCGGAACCATATAAATCAGCGCTTATTTTACCAAACCTCCTTCGGTGTGTCAATATCGCACCGGAAATTTTAACGACACGCCCGCCCTCTTTCCGCCCTTTTTCCGGTCCGAATTTGTGCAAAAGAGTCGTTGCATTTTGCGGAAGGCCGTGCTATCCTGTACCTGATTATGCGGCACCTTGCCCCTCTCCGGGGCGGGGCCGGGAAAAGGCAGATGTGAACGATGGTTTTTGGAATTCTCAGAGATATCAAAGAGGGCGAGCACCGGGTGATCTGCACCCCCATGGAGGTGCGCAGCATCCGCGCCGCCGGGCATGAGGTCTGGGCCCAGCACGACTGCGGCAGGCTCGCCGGCTTTTCTGACGCGGCGTACGCAGAGGCGGGCGCCCGCATCGTGGAGGACGCCCGAGAGCTCTACGCCGGCTGCGATATGATCGCCAAGGTCAAGGAGTTCACCCCGGAAGAGTGCGCCATGATGCGCCCCGGTCAGATCGTGCTGGGCTGTATCCACCCCGCCGCGCACCCGGAGGAGGTGGACGGGCTGCTCAAAAGCGGCGTCACCGCCTTCACCGCCGAGGACGCCCACCGCTTCGGCTCCCCCAACTGTGAGGCCGCCGGCAAGGAGGGCGCGCTGCTGGGCCTGGAGTCCATGCTGACCATCAACGGCGGCAAGGGCAAATACGTGGGCGGCTTCGCCGGCGCTCCGGGCATGAACGTGCTGATCCTGGGCGGCGGCACCGTGGGCCAGGCCGCGCTGCAGGTGCTCCACGCCCTGGGTGCCAAGTGCACGGTGATGGACATCAACGTGGGCATCCTCCGCACCCTGCAGAACCAGTACCAGGGCTCCATCGACACCATGTTCTGCAATCAGGAGACCATCGCCTCCGTGCTGCCCCAGACGGACATGGTGCTCAACTGCGTCAAGTGGCCCAAGGAGCGCACCGACTTCCTGATCACCAAGGAGATGCTCAAGCTGATGGAGCCCGGCTCCGTGCTGGTGGATATCTCCAACGACGACCCCGGTGCCATCGAGTCCAGCCACGAGACCCACTTTGACGATCCCCGCTATGTGGTCAACGGCGTGGTCCACTACTGCGTCAGCAACATCCCCAGCGCCGTGGCCAACTCCACCTCTGTGGCCTATGCCGCCGAGATGCTGCCCTTCATCCTGAGCATCCTCAACAACGGCGTGGCCGAGTGCTGCGTGCGGGACGGCTTTTACCGCCGCAGTCTGACGGCCTATCAGGGCTACCTCACCCACGAGGAGACCAGCGCCATCCAGAACCGGCCCTGGATCCGCCCGGAGGACATCCTGGGCATCGCCGACCGGAAGCTGGATATGGCGCCGCCCGCCACGGTCACCCGTTCCGAGCTGTTCTACGAGAAAAAATGAGCCGGTGGTGCGTCCCGCCGCTGCCTCCCCACATTGAAAAGAGCCCGGCGGGCTACTGCTCCGCCGGGCTCCTATGACAGGTGCTGTGCGCCGTCCGGTCCGGGCGGCGCCTCTTTTTCGTTTTCACCGGCAGGCGCCCCGGCGGTCCTCCGCTGCCTGGCACGCCTCTCCAGCAGCGCTCCGGCCGGCATCGACAGGAGAAACACGCCGCCCCAGATGGCCCAGCCGTAATGGCCGTGCCCGTAAGCCGCCCCCTCCGGGTTCGGCCCCAGCAGGGTCCCCAGCACCAGACCGGCCGCAAAGCCGGCCAGCGTGGCGCGGGAGAAGCTCCGCTTTCCCAGCAGCGCCGCTGCCGCGGAGATGAGCGCCGCAGCCCAGTACAGACGGCTGCTGAGCAGCCAGCCGAACAGGTAGCTGCCCTCTCCGGACGGCGGTGTCTGCGCCAGCCAGCCGAGCAGGGAGCTGCCGGAGCCGCTGCACCACAGTGCCCGACCGGCCAGATAGATCGCAAGGTACCCCGCCGCGGCGGTCAGCGCCGCCCTTCCCCGCGCCCGCAGGGTCCGCCTTCTGCGTTCCCGCCTCTGCGCCTCCGCCGTCTGCCAGAGGCGCAGGAGCTCCTCCCGGGGCTGCGGCCCGGCCTCCGGCGGCGTCAGCAGAAGGTCCACGCCAATGCCGAAGATCTCCGCCAGTCTGAACAGGTTCTCCGTGCTGGGGGCGGACCGGTTCGTCTCCCACTTGGTGACGGCCTGACGGCTCACCCCCACCAGCTCGGCGACCCTCTCCTGGGACAGTCCCGCCCGCTGCCGGCAGGCCCTGATCCGCTCTCCGATCGTCATTCCGCTCCTCCCCTTTCTGTCTGTATGATACCACATCTCCGCCCCTTCGGCCACCAACTTCAGGCAACTATCGGTAGCGATGCGGTTTTTTTCGCCGCAGGCCGGGGACGGCAAAAGCGGCGCCCCGTCCCGGGGCGCCGCTTTTTCGGCTTTTCTCAGCCTCATCCCGGTTCGTCCGGGAACGTTTCAGAACTTCAGCCGGAACGACACATCTCCAGCGGAGATCTCGTCCCCGCTGCGGAGCTGCCGGGCCATGGAGATCCGCTCTCCGTTGACGCAGGTGCCGTTCTGGGAGCTCAGATCCTCGATGTACACCGCGCCGCCCGCCAGGAATACCCGGCTGTTCCGCCGGGAGACGGAGGCATCGGCAAAGGGGATGCCGCAGTCCTCCTCCCGGCCGATCACCAGCTCCCGGACGAGGGTGAACTCCGTGGTCCCGCCGATGTAGTCTCCCCGCAGCACCTCCAGCCGGAGGAAGATCCCCTCTTCCGCAGCGGGCTCCGCCGCGGGAGCCGGCGCCGGGCCGCGCCGCTTCCGCGCCAGCAGAAGGAGCACCGCCGCCGCGATCACCAGTGCCGCCGCGCCGCCCAGCAGCAGCGGCAGCGGGACGCCGCCGGAGGCGGGCGCCGCCTCCCCGCTGTCCGGGGCAGTGCCTCCGACGGGTGCCGCCTCCTCCGCGGGGGGCGGGAGCGGCTCCTCCGCCGGTTCTTCCGGAACCTCCTCCGACGCCTCACCCGTCGGGAATTCCACCTCTGCCGTCCCCCGGCAGAGCAATTCACCGCCGGAGGCAAAGGTGACGGAGACCTGGGCGGTCTCCTCCGCCGGGGTGAAGCCGGCCAGGGAGAATCCCGTCACATACAGGGCCCCGGCGTCCTCCGCCAGGGCAGCGGCTGCGTCCGCGGCTGTCAGGCTGTCTCCCACCACCTGATGGATCCCGCCGGAGGCCTCTGTCAGAGCGGCCAGGCTCTCCAGCGCCTCCGCATCCGTCCCGAAGCCCACCGAGTGGACCAGAACGCCGGAGCTGTTGATCCGCTCCAGCAGCTCTCCGTGGGACACGGCGGCGTTGGGGTCGTACTGCACTGCATCGGAGAGCACCACCAGGCACCGCAGCTCGCTGCCCGACCGGGGCAGGCCGTCAAAATAGTCCAGCGCCGCGTCGATCGAGCTGTGGAGCCGTGTGACGGTCTCGTCCATGGGGATCTCCGCCATGGCCTCCGAAAGCTGCTCCGCCGCCGCGTCCTCCTCCAGCAGGGTGAACTGATCCCCAAAGGAGGCCAGGGAGAAGCGGGTGTTCTCCCCGCAGGCGGCGGCCAGCTCCCGCGCAAAGGCCGTCACCTCCTCCCGGAAGGGAGGCATGGAGTTGGAATTGTCCACCAGCAGCAGCCATGTCACCGGGAAGCCCGCCTGCCGCACCGTCTCCAGCGTGCCGGAGGCCGGGAAGGTCCGCCCGTCGATCTCCGCGTCCGCTTTGGTGATGGGCTGGTCGGCGCCGGTGATGTCCACATAGGTGTAGAGGGTGTCCCCGTACACGAAGGCACGCTCCAGCTCGGCGGCGGCCGCCGCCCTGGCGCCGACCGCCAGGGACAGCGCCAGCGACGCCGCCAGACACAGGGAAACGATCCGTCTCATGGCTCTTCCTCCGCAAATACCGTGATGAGAGAGAAGTTGTCGTTCTCCGGAGGCGTCCGCCGGATGTGCCGCAGGAGCATGGACTCCGCCCAGTCCTCCGGTGCGGCGGCCCTGCACAGGTCCGCCTGCATCTCCTCGCTGTAGACGAACTCCCAGAACCCGTCAGAACAGAGAAGGAAGGCATCCCCCGGCTCCACGGCGGCGCGCCCTGCCTCCGGCCTGCAGGGCTCCTTGCCCAGCACCCGCAGGAGGCGCCCCCGGTCATCGTCATGGTACACGTCCATATAGGAGATCTCGCCCCCCAGGTACTTCCGGTAGGTGACGGAGTGATCCTTAGTCACCTCCGCCAGCTCTCCGCCGCGGAAGCGGTAGAGGCGGGAGTCCCCGATGTGGGCCCAGACCGCCATCTCTCCGGCGATCTTCAGCGCGACGGCGGTGGTGCGCATCTCCTCCTGTCCCGGCTGGGTCTGCCGGCGGAGGATCTCCTCATTGGCGGACCGGAACAGGGCCAGCAGCCCCTCCTCGTCCGGGGCCTCCGGCCCCGCCAGGCCCCCGCAGAGGGCATCCACCGCCAGGGCGGAGGCCACCTCTCCGCAGCGGTGGCCGCCCAGGCCGTCCGCCAGGACGAAGACGCCGTCCTCCGCCGAGAAGCGGAGGCTGTCCTCGTTGTGGTCCCGGCCGCCCCGGTTCGTATAGGCGTAAGCTCTCAGCTTCATGGGCCTCACTCCAGATCCACGTAGACGGTGTTGTCCACCTCGCCCAGGTAGAAGGAGCTCCTGGGCGGCAGCTTGGTGGGGGCATTGGGCTGGAGCCGCTGGCCGCCCGCCAGGAAGGTGCCGTAGGTGGAGTTCAGGTCCGTCACCACGAACACCTTCTCCCGCTCGTCATAGTACACCTGGCAGTGGTGAGAGCTGACGCCCGGGGTTCCGTCCTGATACACCAGGCGGCAGGTGGCGCTGTCCCGGCCGATCTGCACCGGCTGCTGGTGGTGGAGCTGCACCACCAGCCCCCCGTGCTGGGGGGACAGGGACCGGAGCACCGGGGAGCCTGCGGGGCTCTCCGCCGCCTTGGCTTCGGCCGCGGGGGCCTTTTTCTTCCGCCCCAGGACCACTGCCAGCACCACGATCACCAGGACCGCCGCCGCGCCGATGCCGATGTAGAGGGCGGTGTTCCCGGAGGCGGCGGAGCCGCTGTAAAGGGTGTAGGCGATGTTGTTCTGATCCAGCATGGGCAGCAGCTCCCCCACGCTGACGGCGTAAAACAGGTTCTGGTCCAGGTTGGATGCGGCGGTGTTGATGCCCAGCACCGCGCCGTTGCCGTCGATCAGGGGTCCGCCGGAGTTGCCGCCGCTCATGGCGGTGTCCGTCTGGATCAGCCGCCGGCCGGTGCCGCTCTCCGTCAGCAGGCGGCCGATGCTGCCGGCGGTGACGGTGGCGTCGTCGGTGCTGAAGGAGTCCACCGCCTGGACGGTCATGTCCGCCGCCAGGGGATAGCCCACGGCGTAGACCTCATCGCCCAGCATGCCGTCCTCCACCTCCCGCAGCTGGAGGGAGGAGCGCTTGTCGGTGGGCTCTTCCAGCTTCAGCACGGCGATGTCCTTCTCGTAGTCGTAGTCCACCAGATAGGCCTCGGCCTCGTCGTCCTGGTCGAAGAGCACGTGGAGCGTGCCGCCGCCCAGAGCCTTGCCGGCGAGGATGAACTCCTCCACCACATGGCTGTTGGTGACGATGTACTCCGGGTCCTCCCCTTCCTCGCCCACGAAGAAGCCGGTGCCCCGCCAGTAATTCATGACGCCGTTCTCATCCGGCGCGCCGGTGCGGATCAGCACGATCCCGTTCAGCGTGTCCTGCTCGAAAGCCGCCAGGGACGGCACCGCCAGCGCCGCCGCCAGCACCGCGGCCAGCAGGGCCGCCGCCAGTTTCCGCATGATGTTCATGTTCCTCTCTCTCCTGTCCTTTCAGATTTCCAGGCGATCATGACGCCCGTGTAGTTGTCCTGGCCCGGCAGGGCCTTTTCCTGTACCATGGTCTCCAGCAGGCGGCAGCCCTCGTCCGGAGGGAGAGACATGGCCTCCCGCAGCTCCGCCGGGGACAGCACGCCGCTGATGCCGTCGGAGCACAGCAGGATCACGTCCCCGTCCCGGAGGACCCAGGGCCGCAGGCTCTGGTCCACCTGCCCCAGGCAGTCGATGCCGACGAAGGCGGTGAGCCGGCGGGCGTCCTCGTCGCCCTCCGCCCGCTCCTTTTGGATGGGCTCCTGCCGGAGCTCCCGCAGGTAGAGATCGTTGAGGCAGGTCTGCTCCCGGTTCAGCTGGAACACGCACTCCCCCCGCTTGAGAAAGATCGCGCTGTCCCCCACGCTGATCCAGTGGAGTCCGCCGCCCTGGATCCGCACCGCCACCGCCGTGGTGCCGCTGCGGCCCCGGAACCTCTGGAAGATGCCGTCGCTGACCGCCAGGGTGCCCTCCCGCAGCTGCCGGGGGATGTCCCCCTCCGCCAGCAGGGAGTGAAAGAGCTGGAGGAAGGCCTCCACGGCGGCCTCGCTGGCCTCGTTGCCGCTGTCCATGCCGCCCATGCCGTCGCACACCACGGCGAAGAAGCCCTCCCGCTCCAGCGCCGACCGGTCGGAGGCGTTGCAGACGGCGAAGGAGTCCTCCTGCCGCTCCCGGGCTCCCACGCCCTGCACATTGCCCACCTGAAGGGCGGGCCCTCTGGGGATGGGGAGCTCCACGGTGGCGTTGTCCTCCGTCACCCGGCGCTGCCGGCCGAACAGCTTCTCAAACATCCCCATGGGCGTCCCTCTCCTCCTTCTTCCAGGTGAAGCGCTCACCGCACAGCGGGATGAAGAGCAGCTTTGTCTCTCCGAAGTCGATCAGGTCGTAGGCCTGGAGGGGCGTGGCGGCGAACACCTCCTCCCCGTTGAGGTAGACGATGTTCCGCCCGTCGCCGGGCAGCAGGTTGAACCGGTTGTTCCGGTCGCTGTAGCTGATCTTGGCGTGGTTCTCCATGGAGATGGTCCGGTCGCCGGTGATGGTGATGTCCATCCGGTCCCCCCGGCCGATGGCGTTGATGCCGCCCCGGATGGTGTAGCTCTTGCCCCGGCTGGGGCCCTCCACGCAGGCCAGCCACCCCACCACCGGGTCAAAGCCCATCTGCTCCTGCATCATGCCCACGGTCTTGCCCGCGTCCAGGACGCTGGGGCCGTGGAACTTGGGCGGTGCGGTGGGCTCGGGTGCCGGGGCGGGCGCGGGCGGCGCGTAGCCCCTGGGGGGCATGGTCTTCTGAGGCGCGGTCACCGGAACGGCCGCCTGGGGAGCGTACCCCCTGGGGGGCATGGTCCTGGAGTCCGCCGTCACCGGGGTGCTCCCCGCCGGAGCCGCGGGCGGCGGCGTCAGGGGCGCTGTTTTCTGAGCGGCTGTCACCGGTGTGCCGGACAGGGGCGCGGTGCGCCCGGCGTCCGTCACGTGGATGGGGGCCGTCCTCCCGGCGGCGGCCACGGTGATCTGCTGGTTGGTCTTGCAGTAGGGGCAGGTGGCGTACTTCTCCGGGTCGTACAGATGGCCCCTGCCGCATTCGATCTGTGCCATGGGGATCTCTCCTTTCCTATTGGTCAATGGAGTCTGCCGCAGAGCCGGCAGTCCGAAATTATGAAAT
>CALWOF010000041.1 GCA_944382995.1 uncultured Oscillospiraceae bacterium
CGCATCTACCAGATGTGGGAGGACAACGACTGCTTCAACGGGGACCCGGACCCCAAGAAAAAGCCCTTTTCCATCGTCATGCCGCCCCCCAATGTCACGGGACAGCTCCACATGGGCCACGCCCTGGACTGCACCCTGCAGGATATCCTGACCCGCTTCAAGCGGATGCAGGGCTACTCCACCCTGTGGCTCCCCGGCACGGACCACGCCGGCATCGCCACCCAGATCAAGGTGGAGGAGGAGCTGCGCACCAAGGAGGGCCTGACCCGCTATGACCTGGGACGGGAGAAGTTCCTCCAGCGGGTGTGGAAGTGGAAGGAGGAGTACGGCGGCCGCATCGTGGCCCAGCAGAAGAAGATGGGCGTCTCCTGCGACTGGAGCCGCTCCCGCTTCACCATGGACGAGGGCTGCTCCAGGGCCGTCCGTGAGACCTTCTGCGAGCTCTACGACAAGGGTCTCATTTACAAGGGCAGCCGGATCATCAACTGGTGCCCACACTGCATCACCGCCCTCTCCGATGCGGAGGTGGAGTATGTGGACAAGCCCGGTCACCTGTGGTATATCCGCTATCCCCTGACTGACGGCAGCGGCGACCTGGTGGTGGCCACTACCCGTCCCGAGACCATGATGGGCGACACCGGCGTGGCCGTGAACCCGGAGGACGAGCGGTTCAAGGATCTGGTGGGGAAGACCTGCATCCTGCCCATCATGAACCGGGAGATCCCCATCGTGGCGGACGACTATGTGGAGCTGGGCTTCGGCACCGGCGCCGTGAAGATGACCCCCGCCCACGACCCCAACGACTTCGAGGTGGGCCTGCGGCACAATCTGGAGGTCATCCGCTGCATCGGCGACGACGGAAAGATCAACGAGAACGGCGGCCCCTATAACGGGATGGACCGCTACGAGTGCCGCAGGCAGATCGTCAAGGACCTGGAGGAGCAGGGGTATCTGGTCAAGACCGAGCCTTACAGCCACAACGTGGGCACCTGCTACCGCTGCCACAACGACGTGGAGCCCCTGATCTCCGCCCAGTGGTTCGTGAAGATGGAGCCCCTGGCGAAGGAGGCCCTGCGTGTGGTCCGGGAGGGCGAGGTGAAGTTCGTCCCGGAGCGGTTCTCCAAGACCTACACCAACTGGATGGAGAACGTTCACGACTGGTGCATCTCCCGGCAGCTGTGGTGGGGCCACCAGATCCCCGCCTGGTACTGCGACGACTGCGGCCACATCAACGTCTCCCGGGAGGATCCGACAAAGTGCGAAAAGTGCGGCAGCACCCATCTGACCCGGGATCCGGACGTGCTGGACACCTGGTTCTCCAGTGCCCTGTGGCCCTTCTCCACCCTGGGCTGGCCGGATCAGACAAAGGATCTGGACTTCTACTATCCCACCTCCGTCATGGTCACCGGCTACGATATCATCTTCTTCTGGGTGGCCCGGATGATCTTCTCCGGCTGCGAACAGATGCACAAGATCCCCTTCCACACCGTGCTGATCCACGGCCTGGTGCGGGATGACAAGGGCCGCAAGATGTCCAAGTCTTTGGGCAACGGCATCGATCCGCTGGAGATGGCGGAGAAGTACGGCGCCGACGCGCTGCGCTTCAACCTGATCACCGGCAACTCTCCCGGAAACGACACCCGGTTCTACACCGAGAAGTGCGAGGCCATGCGGAACTTCGCCAACAAGATCTGGAACGCCAGCCGCTTCGTGATGATGAATCTCACCATCGACAAGTGTGAGCTGCCCGCGGCGGACGCCCTGGCGCCGGAGGACAAGTGGGTCCTCTCCAAGCTGAACACCCTGGTGAAGGAGGTCACGGAGAACCTGGACGCCTACGAGATCGGCGTGGCCTCCGCCAAGGTCTATGACTTCCTGTGGGACACCTACTGTGACTGGTATATCGAGCTGACCAAGACCCGCCTCCAGGGGGAGGATGAGGATGCCAAGCTGGTGGCCCAGAATGTGCTCTGCTACGTGCTGACGGAGCTTTTGAAGCTGTTGCACCCCTTCATGCCCTTCATTACAGAGGAAATCTATCAGGCCCTGCCCCACGAGGACAAGTTCATCATGACCGCTCACTGGCCAGTGTACAGGGAGGATCTCTCCTTCCCGGCAGAGGAGGCGGCCATGGAGGCGGTCATGGACACCATCAAGGCCATCCGGGCCCGCCGGGCGGAGATGAACGTGCCACCCTCCAAGAAGGCAGAGGTATTGATTGTTACCGCTACCCCGGACATCTATGCCCAGGGCAGCCACTTCATCCAGCGCCTGGCCTACGCCAGCGAGGTGAAGTTCGCGGGCGCTGCTCCGGCGGATGTGTCCGGCATGGTGACCGCCGTCACCCACAACGCCACGGCCTATCTGCCCCTGCGGGAGCTGGTGGACATCGCCGCCGAGCTGGAGCGGATCGCCAAGGAGATCGAGAAGGCCCGGAACGGCCTGCGGAGCGTGGAGCAGAAGCTCTCCAACGAGAAGTTCGTCTCCCGTGCTCCGGAGGCGGTGGTGAACGCCGAGCGGGAGAAGGCTGCCAAGTATCAGGAACTCATCGCAAAGCTGGAGGAGTCTGCCAAAGCCATGCAGGCGTAATGCGCGGCCCAACGAAAACACAATGACAAAACGCCCCTGCGGAGTCCATTCCCAGGGGCGTTTTGCACAATAAAACCACAGCGGAGCGCTGTGGGAGAGGGGAGGGACACGATGTTTACCGATGGAAGGAGCCGGCGCGTTATATTTCTGGCCCACTGCCTGCTGAATCAGAACGCTATTTCCGACGGCACCGCAGAGGTACCCGCCGCCCACCGAAAGATCCTGCGGACGATCCTGGATGCCCAGGCAGGTGTTGTGCAGATGCCCTGCCCGGAGCTGTGCTGCCTGGGGCTGGACCGGGGAGACCCCGAAGGCGGGGAACGGCCCGTAGTGGCAGAGAACACCCGTATCCGCCGTGCCATGGGTCGGCCGGAGGCCGCCGCCCGGCTGCGGGAGTTGACAGGCCAGGTAGTCTGGCAGATCCAGAAGCACGGATTCACGGTGCTTGGCATCGTGGGCGTTGACCGCTCTCCCTGCTGCGGAGTGAACACCACCTCGGATCAGGATCGGGAGCTGCCTGGCTGGGGCGTGTTTATCGCCGCTATTCAAGCGGCGATAAAGGCGGCGGGGCTGACTGTGCCGGTGATCGGCGTCAAGCCATCGGCCCCGGACGCCCTGGAACGGGTGCGGGCCCTCCTGGACATGTGAGGTGCGCCATGGAGATCCGAAGGATCCGGGAGCCGGAGCTTCCGGCGGCCATGGACCTGTGCTGGTGGGTGTTCCTGGAATTTGAGGCGCCCGACTATCCGTCAGAGGCGTGGAAGCGTTTTGCGATTATATTTCAAGTACTGAACAGGTAAAGCACTTTACAGTATTCGACGCCTGGGAGAACCGGAATCTTCTGGGTGTTCTAGCGGTGGCGGGGAGTCATATCGCCCTGTTTTTCGTAGACCCGGCGGTCCATCGGCAGGGGATCGGCCGCAAGCTGTTCCAGGCGTATCTGGCGGAGGACCACAGGGACCAGGTGACGGTCCACAGCTCTCCCTATGCGGTGGAGGTCTACCGACGCCTGGGCTTTTCTCCCGCATCTGAGGAACAGCTGTCGTCGGATGGCATCCGCTACACGCCCATGCTGTGGGAGCGAAAATGAAATGACCCGAAATACGGCAGGACCCCGGAGGAGCTCTCCCTCCGGGGTCCTTTTTTGCGCTTCAGCGGACAAAACTGGTCCGCGCACCGCTCTCCGCCTGAGGCGGGCGGATGCCGGCGTGCTCTCCGGCCTCGATGCACCGCAGCAACCAGAGCATGTTTCGGGCCAGGTTCCGCACGGTCTGAAGTCCCTCCAGGTCCTGGCGCACCTCCTCCGGTGTGTTTCCGTGGACCACGTTCCAGTAGCTGGAGGACACCACCGGCATCTGGGCGATGGTGAAGTATTTGTTCAGCACATCCACCGAAGCGGTGGTCCCGGCGCGGCGCGCGGAGACGATGGCCGCGCCGGGCTTATGGGCGAATGCGTCCTTTCCGGCGAAAAACACCCGGTCAAGCACGGAGAGGATCCGGCCGGAGGGGTGGGCGTAGTAGACCGGCGTGCCGAAGAGAAAGGCGTCCGCCTCCCGGGCCTTCTCGATGATCCGGTTGACGATGTCATCATCAAACACGCATTTGCCGGGCTTCTTCTGACAGGTCCTGCAGGCGGTGCAGTCCAGCACAGGGCCGCTGCCGAGAAACAGGAGCTCCGTCTCCGCACCGCCGGCCTCCAGAACATCGGCGGCTTCCCGCAGGGCTGTGCAGGTACAGCCTTCAGGCCGGGAGCTGCCGTTGAGCAACAGGACTTTCATGTCCGCATCCTTCCTTTCCCTGTGATGATCTCTATGATACCGCAGATCCGGGACCGCCGCAAGCGGGAACATTTCATTCCCCGGCCTGATTCCGACAAAAAGAAATACCCGGGGCAATTATAATAGAAGGAAAAACGGGACAACCTGCATATCAGGAAACAAAGGATCGGGAAGAGAGGAATCGTATGGAGATCGTAGCCACCGGAGCGGACCGGGATCTGCTGCTGGAACTGAAAGGGGAACTGGACCACCATGGCGCCCGGGATGCCATGCGGGAGATGGAGCTCGCCATTGATGCGGCGCTGCCGCGCAGACTGGTGCTGGACCTGGCCGGCGTGACGTTCATGGACAGCTCCGGCATCGCGCTGATCCTGCGGGCCCAGCAGAGGATGGGGCTGCTGGACGGCAGTCTGCTGGTACGGAGCGTACCGCCCCAGGCCCGCCGGGTCCTGGACGCTGCCGGCATCAGCCGGCTGGTGACGATACAGTGAAAAGGGGGAGTACATACCATGAAAGTCAAAGCGTCCAATGAGGTCACGCTGACCTTTCCAAGCCGCAGCAGCAATGAGGGGTTCGCACGGGCCGCAGTGGCCGGGTTTGCAGCGCAGATGGACCCCACTCTCAACGAATTGGAGGACATCAAGACCGCGGTCAGCGAGGCGGTGACAAACGCTATCGTCCACGCCTATCCGGACTCCATCGGAGAGGTGATCGTAAAGGTCCGCATCTGTCCGGGCCAAATGCTGGAGGTGACAGTGAAGGACCACGGCAGGGGCATCCCGGATGTGGAGAAGGCGCGTCAGCCCATGTACACCACCGGAGGGGAGGAGCGCAGCGGCATGGGCTTCACCATCATGGAGAGCTTTATGGACAGGCTCGCCATCCGCTCCACACCGGGGCGGGGCACCACTGTGGTGATGCGCAAAAAGCTGGCTCCCCGGCTCAAGAGCGGAAAATGAGCGCTGCGCTGGAGCTGCTGCGGGCGGCCCAGGAGGGAGACCGGGACGCCTGCGAGCGGGCGGTGATTGAGAACAACGGCCTGATCTGGAGCGTGGTGCGCCGCTACTACGGGCGGGGCGTGGACCCAGACGACCTGTACCAGCTGGGCTGCCTGGGGTTTCTGAAGGCGGTCCAGGGATTCGATTTTGATTACGGCACCTGCTTTTCCACTTACGCCGTGCCGAAGATCGCAGGGGAGATCCGGCGCTTCCTGCGGGATGACGGCGCGGTGAAGGTGGGACGCACCATGCGCGAGCAGGCACAGACGCTTTACAGTCTCCGGAGCCGCCTGCGGCAGGAGCTGGGCCGCGAGCCAGTGCTCAGCGAGCTGTCGGAGGCCTCCGGCCTGTCGGCGGAGGAGATCGCCCAGATCGAGATCGCCACGGACACGCCAGAGTCCCTTCAGCGGGAGACCTCCGACGGGCTGACGCTGGAGGGGACCCTGGGCACCGACGCCCCGGAGGAGGGGATGGTGGAGCGGATCGCCCTGCGGGAGGCCATCGATCGTCTGCCGGAGAGGGAGCGGATGACCATTCTCCTGCGGTATTTCAAGGGGCTGACCCAGGAGCAGACGGCCCGGGTGCTGGGGGTGTCCCAGGTGCAGGTATCCCGGCTGGAGCGGCGGAGCCTGAGACGCCTGCGGGAGCTGCTGTCGGTCTGAAGTACGACTCCCCCTGGAACTCCGTCATGGTGCCCCAGTACCGCTTTGGCATCTGGGTCATGCGGCAGCGGGGATTCTCACGCTCCCGGATGGCGATGGTGTCGTAAAACCGCTTCCACAGCAGCCGGTAGCGGGCCTCTGTCTCGTCGGTTGGCGCCATCCGGAAGTGGTCCAGAGGGCAGATCAGGGACTTTCCCTCCTGGTAGAACAGCGCCTCGTGATGGGTGCGGTCGTAGAGGAAGAATCGCTCGTTCCGGTAGCGGTCGCAGAAGTGGCGGCGCAGCAGGGGCAGGACCCGGTTTTTCGGCTGGATCTCCCCGCCCAGCACGCCTCCCAGGTCTGAAAAACGGGTGAAGCCCTTGTACTGGTGGACTTCGCCGTTCAGGTGCCGCACCGCCCGCAGGACAGGGAGAAGGGTCTCGTCGGACAGGTCCCGGAGGAACCGCGGCCCCTGTTCCAGGAGTTTGGCCGTCAGCCGGTAGAGGCACAGCTCCTTCTCCGGCAGACAGGTGAGAAAGCCCCGGCGCAGCAGGTCCGCCGCCTCCGGCGACAGCTTGGCCACCTTTCGGTATACACGGGCTGCCCGCTCCGGATCTGTCAGAACGGTCCGCACCGGGAACAGAGAGGACGGGAGCTCCTCGCCGCTGGAAAAGGCGGTGGGGAGCTCTTTGCACAGGTAGCTCTCGAAGACACAGGAGAGGAAGCCCTCGAAGCTGCCGTCGTATTCATAGATGATCTCCGTCATGGTGACCTCCCTCACGCGGGGGCAAACAGGGACAGCTGCTCAAAGACAGCTTGGGGCAGGGCAGGCCGTTCGGCTGCGATCAGGTTCCGCAGAAGGCTGTCCTGGGTGAACCGCAGGCCTTCCGCCATGCGGCCGGAGGCGGTGAGAAAGTACTGGGCCCGCTTCATCACCACGCCCAGCTTGGGCAGGTCCTCGATCCGCAGCCGCCGGACCCGGCGGGACACCAGGATGCGCCTGGCCGAGACCACGCCGACGCCGGGCACCCGCAGCAGCGCCTCATAGTCCGCCCGGTTCACCTCCACCGGGAAGAAGTCCAGGTGCCGCAGGGCCCAGCTGCACTTGGGGTCCACCCGGGTATCGAAGTCCGGCCGGTCCGGCTCCAGCAGCTCCTCCGCCCGGAAGCCGTAAAACCGCAGCAGCCAGTCCGCCTGATAGAGCCGGTGCTCCCGCAGGAGGGGCGGCTTCGTGTCACGGGAGGGCAGAAGGGGGTTCTCCACCACCGGCACATAGGCGGAGTAGAACACCCGTTTGAGCCGATACCGGTCGTAGAGGGCCTGGGTCAGCCGCAGGATGTGGAAGTCCGTGTCCGGCGTGGCCCCCACGATCAGCTGGGTGCTCTGGCCGGCGGGGGCGAACTTCGGCGCGTGGCGATATTTCACCAGCTCCTCCCGACTCTGTTGGTTCCGGACCCGGATCTGTCCCATGGGGGCCAGGATGGCCTGTTTGGTCTTGTCCGGCGCCAGGGCCCGAAGCCCCGCCTCCGAGGGGAGCTCGATGTTGACGCTGAGCCGGTCCGCCAGGAACCCCAGCTGCTCCACCAGCTCCGGCGCCGTGCCGGGGATGGCCTTGGCGTGGATGTAGCCGTTGAAGCGGTATGTCTCCCGCAGCAGCCGCAGAGTGCGGATCATCAGCTCCGTGGTATAGTCCGGGGAGCGGTACACCCCGGAGGAGAGGAACAGCCCTTCAATATAGTTGCGCCGGTAGAACTGGACGGTGAGATCCGCCAGCTCCTCCGGCGTGAACATGGCCCGCACCGTCTCGTTGGACCGGCGGTTGACGCAGTAGGCGCAGTCGTACACGCACCGGTTGGTCAGCAGCACCTTCAGAAGCGTCACACACCGGCCGTCGGCGGAGAAGGAGTGACAGCACCCGGCCGCGGCCGTGGTGGTGTTGCCGATGTATCCCGCCCGGCTCCGGCGGTCTCCGCCGCTGGAGGTGCAGGCCGCGTCGTACTTGGCCGCATCCGTCAGGACGGTGAGCTTCTCCAGAACATCCATCTCACCGCAGGGCGGGGCGGCGCCGGCGATGGCGGGCGGGACGCTCAATGGCGTCCACCACCCGGAAGAGCTGGGAGGTCAGAAAGACCACGCCCACCAGAATGAAGAAGAAAGTCCAGCCGTTCATAAAAGCGTCCTCCTTACTCGAACTTTTGTTCTGGTCAAATTATAACTCGAACAAACGTTCCTGTCAAGGAGAAATCGAACAAAAATTCGATTACAGGACAAAAGAGACCGCCGCCCTGTTTGGGCGGCGGTCTGCTCAGTTTCCGATCCAGGTGGGACCAAAATCGTAGGTGGAATAGCTCTGACTCTCCAGATCGTTCAGCATGCCTACCTGCGGCTGTTCAGGCAGTGGTGCATAGGGGAATAGGTTCCGCAGGGCCTGCGTCTGATAGCGGAGAATGGAGACGCTGCCGGGCCATTCGTCGGGAGCAAAGGAGGCTGTGTAAGCGCACCAGCCCTGGCGGTCTTTCCCGGCAAAAGGATAGCTGAACAGGGCCGTGAAGGAGCTGTAGGTCTGACTGAAAAGAGGATTGGTGTATGTTTCTTCTTCTAAAGACAGGGAGGCAGCGTAAAGAGTGCCGCCTCTGTTCCAGAGAATTTGCCCCGCCGGATTTGAGATCTGGTGGAAGCTGCTGGCCTCCATCCGCACCTGGTTCTGCAACACAGCAACAGGGGTATCCACTGTGAAGAAATGGTAGCAACGGACGGAGCGAGGAGAGGTCAAAACAAAAAGATCCGTGTAACGGACGCCGTTGTCGGTGCTGTCCGCCCAGGCGGCCTCCAGGTTCACCTGGACACCCTCCGCGCCGGAGAGTTTTGCAATCTCCGTCTCCGGCAGCAGGTCCAGCAGGTCCTCCGGGAAGCCCAGCGCCTTCAGGTCTGTCCGGATGGCGGCGGTCTCAGAGGACCCGGACAGCTGTTCGACCGGGTGCCCCTCAACCGGCAGATGATTTGCGGCCAGGGACAGACCCGCCGTCAGGGCCGCCAGAGACAGCAGATAGGCTGCCGCCAGCTTCCCGCCGCTGACCCGCACCGGCGCGGCCCGGAGACTGTAACCCGCCTCCGAGAGCTGCGCACTCACCCGCAGAAGGGACCGGACGATACACACGAAGGCTGCGGCCATGGTCAGAAACACGATCCAGCCCGGCTGGGGCCAGAAGATGCCCAGCAGGACCAGCACCCCGTACCATACCAGGGCCCACAGGACGGGAGCGCCTTTTGGAGAATGGCCGGTCTCGGCAGCCGCCTGGCGGAGCCCCAGGTGGAGGCACACCAGCAGGGCGGCCCGCAGCCCCAGCGACAGCCACGGAAAAGCAGTCAGATCCGGCAGACGGGTGGCTCGGAGCATAGTATTGCAGTAAAGTGATAGAGCTTCACAGACGCTGATGATCCACATAAAGCAAAACCACCGGCTGTTGTTCCGCAGGGACCGGGTCCCCAGGCAGAGCAACACCGCCCCCAGGGCCGGCAGCAGGTACTGGAGATACCAGGCGTCGAGGGTGAAGAAGCTCAGGCACAGCCCGGCCGTCACGGAGCGGATGGCGGCGCGGAAGGGCGTCACCGTCTGAACGGTGTCCTCCGGGGGAGGGAGGTCTGCCACAGCGTCCCGCAGGGCGTCGTCAAAGTCCTTCCAGTCAGTCATCACCGTCACCTCCCAGCTCTCGCCGCAGTCTCTGCCGCAGTCGGTATAGCCGGCCCTCCGCCGACCGCTCCGACAGGCCCAGCTCCGCCGCGATCTGGGCGGTGGACTGCAGGTAGTAGTACTTCCGGTAGAACAGCTGCCGGTCCCGGTCCGACAGGCGGTCCAGGGCGGCGCGGAGCTGTTCCGCCCGCTCCTTCCGCAGGACTTCACGCTCCGGCGTGTCCCAGTGGGCGGGCTCCTGTCCCGTCTCCGCCCGGTGCGTCTCCTGCCGCTGCCGCGCTGTCCAGTGGTTCAGGGCTGTGTTCCGGGCCAGGGCGGTGAGCCAAGCCTTCATGCTGCCCCGCTCCGGGTCGTATCGGGCCAGATTTCGCCACAGAGCCAGGGAGATGTCGGAGAGGCAGTCCTCCGCGTCCTGGGGGTCCCGGAGGATGCCACGGACCACATACCCCAGCAGGGGACCGTATCGGTCCAGGACCGCCTGTGTCCCTGCCGCCGGGTCCCGGTCCAGCAGGGCGCGCAGCGCGTGATCGTCCACAGGGCATCCCTCCTCTCTGGCGTCTCTTTGCTCTATGATACAGCTGAGCTCCCAAAAACCCACGGAGATCTCCCCAAAAACCGGGACCGCTTTGCGGCCCCGGTCTGTTCAGCACCCGGCCAGGTCCCGGAGGAAGTCCTCCACCGCCGTCTCCGGCGTGGCCCAGCTGGTCACCAGGCGGATGCAGGTGTGATCTCCGTCCACCGGATGGTCGATCTCAAACTCGTAGCCCAGCCGCTGGAGCCTCTCCACCGTCTCATTGGGCAGCACCGGGAACTGCTGGTTGGAGGGAGAGGCCACCGGGAAGGGATATCCCAGGGCGGCCATACCGTCCCGGAGACGGAGGGCCAGGGCGTTGGCATGGCGGGCCAGGTCAAAGTACAGGCCGTCCTTCAGCAGCGTCTGGAACTGGACACCCAGCAGCCGCCCCTTGGCCAGCACGGCGCCCCGCTGCTTCATGTGCCAGCGGTAGTGGGGCAGGGGACGGGGGAGCACCAGCGCCTCTCCGAAGAGAGCGCCGTTTTTCGTGCCGCCGATGGTAAAGCCGTCGGTGAGGGCGGCCAGATCCGGCAACGTCAGGTCGTTTTCCAGGGAGGTGAGGGCACAGCCCAGCCGGGCGCCGTCCAGGTACAGATACAGGCCGTGCTCGTCACAGCACCGGCGGAGAGCGGTGAGCTCCGCCTTTGTGTAGACGGTGCCGATCTCCGTGGTGTCGGAGATGTACGCCAGCCGGGGCAGTACCATGTGCTCCGTGCCGTTGTGCCCGGCCAGAACGGACTCGATCATCGCCGGGGTCAGCTTGCCGTCAGGGCTCTCCACGGTGCAGACCTTGTGGCCGGTGGCCTCCACGGCTCCGGTCTCGTGGACGGCGATGTGGCCCGTGGCGGCGGCGATCACCGCCTCATAGGACTGCAGAAACGCATCGATGGTGACGAAATTCACCTGGGTGCCGCCGATGAGAAAGTGGACGGCCGCCTCCGGGGCATGGCACAGGCCGCGGATGGTATCCGCCGCCGCGGCGCAGCGGGGGTCCATGCCGTACCCCACGGTCTGCTCTCGGTTGGTGTCTGTCAGCGCCTGGAGAACCGCCGGGTGGGCCCCCTCACTGTAATCGTTGCGGAAGCTGTAGGACATAGACTTCACATTCTCCCTCAATATGGTATGATAGAGCCATGATAACGCCTGCGGCGGGGAATTGCAAGGGCAGGTCCGGCCGCGCTTAAAAGAAAAAAATTTGGAAATACTGCCATCGGGAGGGAACTTTTCGGGTCCAATGCCCGTCTGTACCCCCGAAAACGACGGAAAGGAACCAAACGATCCATGAAAAGATTTGTGACACTGATGATGTCCCTGCTGCTGACGGCGGGACTGCTGACCGCCTGCGGCGGCCAGAAGGACGAGGGCGGCGCAGAGGACGCCCAGGTGAGCCTGAACAGCCTGTACGCCGGCTGGGCGGAGGAGTATCACTGGAGCGAGGATGCCGCCTCCGGCGGCCCGGACGATCTGCTGCTGATGGACCTGGAGGGGGAGACCCTGGAGAGCTATTACCCCGGCCTGGCCGCCCTGGCCACGGAGCAGCTGGTGGCCAAGGCCCCCATGATGAGCTCCGTGGTGAATGAGATCGTGCTGGTCCAGTGCGCCAGCGAGGAGGACGCAGAGGCTGCCGCCGTGATCCTGCAGGAGCGGGCGGACGCCCAGGCCGAGGGCGGCGCCTGGTACCCCGAGTCCATGGAGGCCTGGTCCAAGGCCCAAGTGCTCCGGGAGGGGACCTATGCGGCGCTGATCGCCTCCTCCCAGTACCAGGACGCACTGGTGAGCTCCTTCCAGGAGCAGTTCGCCTGATCCCACACAAGAACACCGCCCGGGCCGCGGCCGACGCCGCGGCCCCGCTGACGGGCGGGAAGGAGTTTCCCCATGGTATTTAGCAGCCTGACCTTTCTATTCCTCTACCTGCCGCTGACGCTGCTGGTGTACTTTCTCTCGCCCCTGAGGTGGCGGAATTTCATCCTGCTGGCGGTGAGCCTGCTGTTCTATGGCTGGGGAGAACCGGTGTACATCGTCATCATGTTCCTCTCCATCGCCATCGACTACACCCACGGCCTGCTGGTGGAGAAGTACCGGGACAATGACCGGAAGGCCCGGTGGTTCGTGGCCCAGTCGGTGATCTTCAACCTGCTGCTCCTGGGCTTTTTCAAGTACGGGACGTTCTTCGCCGAGAATCTGTACGCCCTGACGGGCCTCCAGATCCCCCAGCATATCCAGGTGCTGGGGCTGACCATCCCCCTGTGGGGCGTGCCCCTGCCCATCGGCATCTCCTTCTACACCTTCCAGACCATGTCCTACACCATCGACGTCTACCGGAAGGACGCGCCGGTCCAGCGGAGCGTGGTGGACTTCGGCACCTTTGTCACCATGTTCCCCCAGCTGATCGCCGGTCCCATCGTCCAGTACAAGACGGTGGCGGCGGAGCTGGTGCGCCGGGTCCACTCGTCGGAGAATTTCGCCGTCGGCGCCCGGCGGTTCTGTGTGGGCCTTGCCAAAAAAGTCCTGCTGGCCAACTCCATCGGGGCACTGTGGGACGAGTGCCTGGCGGCCCAGGGGGCGGGGACGCTGACCGTCCTGGGGGGCTGGCTGGGCCTGATCGCCTACGGCTTCCAGATCTACTTCGACTTCTCCGGCTACTCCGACATGGCCATCGGCCTGGGGCGGATCTTCGGCTTCTATTTCGACGAGAACTTCGCCCACCCCTACTGTGCCGACTCCGTGGGGTCCTTCTGGCGGCGGTGGCACATGTCCCTGACCTCCTGGTTCCGGGACTACCTGTATATCCCCCTGGGAGGCAACCGGGGCGGCACCGCAAAGACCATCCGCAATCTCATTATCGTCTGGTTCTGCACCGGCTTCTGGCACGGAGCCAGCTGGAACTTCGTCCTGTGGGGGCTGTACTTCGCCGCGTGGCTGATTTTGGAGCGGTACGTCCTGCGGAACGTGCTGGAAAAGACCCCGGCGGCGGTCAAGCACCTCTACACGCTCATCGTGGTATTCGTGGGCTGGGGCCTCTTCGCCATCGTGGACCTGAGACAGTGCGGGGACTATCTCGCCGCCTGCTTCGGCGCGGCGCCATTGTGGAGCGCCGCGGATCTGTTCCGCCTCGCCAGCTACGCCGTGACCCTGACCGCTCTGGTCATCGCCGCCACGCCTCTGGGGCAGCGCCTGTGGGCGAGACTGCCGGCAAAGGCGGACCGGGTCGCCACGCCTATCCTGATGGCCGCATCCCTGGTGGTGTGCACCGCCTATCTGGTAGACGGCAGCTACAACCCGTTCCTGTACTTCCGGTTCTGAAGAGAGGGGGAGAGACCATGTCAAAACGATACGCGAGAGCCATCACGGCCATCTTCTGCCTCTTTCTCGGGGGCCTGATGGTCTGGCAGCTGCTCCTGCCGGACCGGGAGCGGTCCGATGTGGAGAACCGCACCCTCCAGCAGCGCCCGGTCCTGACCCTCTCCGGCGTGCTGGACGGCAGCTTCATGGAGGACGTGGAGTCCTACGTCCAGGACCAGTTCCCCCTCCGGGACCAGTGGACGGGCCTGAAGGCCCGGGCGGAGCAGCTGATCGGCAAGCGCCTGTTCAACAACATCTATCTCTGTGAGGACGAGACCCTGATCTCCAAGGTGGACCCGCCTGCGGACGGCCTGGAGGAGACGAACCTGGGGTACATCGCCCAGCTGGCTGGAAAGACGGACGTGCCCGTGTACCTGGGGTTGATCCCCTCGGCGGCGGAGGTCTGGCGGGACAAGCTGCCCTACGGCGCGGAGTCCTGGGACCAGAACGCCTATCTTGCCCAGGCGGCGGAGACGGGCCTGCCCCTGATCGACTTTGCCGGCGCCCTCACCGCCCACGCCTCGGAGCCCATCTTCTACCGGACGGACCACCACTGGACGTCCCTCGGCGCCTTTTATGGGGCCAATGCTCTGCTGGATAGCCTGGGGAGAGAACCTTTAAAGGCAGAGGACTTTACACCGGAGACCGCCAGTGAGGACTTCAACGGCACCCTCTACTCCCAGTCCGGCATCCACTCTCTGACGCCGGACACTATGGAGTACTGGGTGGAGGAGGACGGCCTGACGGTGACCTCCTGGCGCTCCGGATCCCCGGAGCCCGCCCAGCTGTATGACCGGAGCTATCTGACAGAGAAGGACAAGTATTCGTCTTTCCTGGGCGGCAACCAGCCCCTGTGCGTCATCCGGAACGAGAACGCCCGGGACGGGGGAAAGCTCCTGCTGATCCGGGACTCCTACTCCGATGCCCTGGCACCCTTCCTGGCCCAGAGCTTTGCCGAGGTCCACCTGCTGGACCTGCGGTACTACCGCCTGCCCGCCGCCCAGTACGCGGCGGAGAACGGCATCGACGCTATCTGCGCGGTGTACAGCGTCCCCAACTTCATCACGGACCGGAACCTGGTGTTCCTGGCCCAGTGACTGCACAGCGCCGCCCCGGCAATACCGGGGCGGCGCTGTACGTTCTTCTGTCAGCTTTTGATCAGGTTCGGCACATGCTCCACCGGGGACCAGTCGGTGATCTCCACGCTGCCGTAGGCCCGGATATCCGCCGTCTGTAAATTTGTCAGCTCCCGCAGGGGAGACAGGTCCGTGATGCTGCGGCTGTTGATGGTGAGAGACTGGAGATCCTGGAGCTTGGACAGGGGGCCGATGTCCTTCAGCCCCGGGTGGAGGCGGTC
>CALWOF010000042.1 GCA_944382995.1 uncultured Oscillospiraceae bacterium
TGTCGGGATGTCCCTCCGTCACGGACTCCGAGGTGAAGAGATAGTGTCTTGCCATAGTATCGTTCCTTTCCATGCTCTGCTCCCCTGTCAACGGGCGAAAAAAATCACGCGTTTCGACGGCGAAACGCGCAACAGGACTGTTCGTTGTTCCTCATCTGTCGATCACCGCCGGAATTGGCACCTTGTCTGATACAGGTTGCCGTGGGTTCATAGGGCCGTTCCCTCCGCCACTCTTGATAAGGGGATATCAAATTGTCTCTACTATTCTATCAGGTTTCTTCCGTTTGTCAAGATGATTTCTCCCTGTCCCGCCGGGGTCTTTCAAAAAAGCGGAGGCAGTTCAAAAATTATACATGACTTTTTTCCCCGATTCGGGTATAATGTCCCACAGCATCTGTCAACATCTTCCTGGGAGGTTTTACGCTTGAGAAAACTGAACGCGGCGATAGACCGGTTTGCATACAGCCATCCCCGCTTTGGAATCCCGAATCTGATGAAGGTCCTGGTGGCCGCCATGGCGGTGGTATTCGTGCTGGACCTGTTCAGCAACGGCTATGCCACTTATATGCTGTATTTCAATGCCCCACTGATCCTGCAGGGAGAGCTGTGGCGGCTGGTCACCTGGATGTTCCTGCCCACCAACGGGTCCCTGTTCTGGATCTTCATCAGCCTGTCCTTTTACTACTTCATCGGCACCTCCATTGAAGAGTCCTGGGGCACCGCCAAATTCACCCTGTTTTATCTGGCATCCGCCCTGCTGATGGTAGTCTTCGGGATGGTCAGCCTGCTGTGGGACCCATCTCCCTCCGTCAGCAGCTGGAATCTCAACCAGATCCTGTTCCTGGCCTTTGCCACCCTGTACCCGGACGCCCTGATCCGCATCTACCTGATCCTGCCGGTGAAGGCCAAATGGCTGGCGGTGCTGTACGTGGTGCTGACCGTCTACGATCTGCTCCGGTCCGGGCTGTGGGGTGCCCTGTTCACCCTGCCCCAGCTGCTGGCCGTGTGGCTGGTCTATCTGGTATTCTTCTGGGACAGAATCGCAGATCTTCTGGGGGAGTTCGGCTTCGCCGTGCGGCATCAGAATTCCTCTCAGACCATCCACTTCAAGGCTGCGGTGAAGCAGCAGCGGAAAAAGGCCCGGGAGCAGGGCTACCGCCACAGGTGCGAGGTCTGCGGCCGCACGGACACGGATTTCCCGGACCTGCAGTTCCGGTACTGCTCCAAGTGCGCCGGCTACCACTGCTTCTGCCAGGACCACATCTTCAACCACACCCACTTCACAGAGTGACCCGCTTTCGTACTGCGGCCGCTGCGTCAGGAGCAGCGGCCGCGGTTTTTTCCCTGTCCGGAGAGATTTTTCTTCCTTCCCGCCGTCAAATGCGGTATACTGAAAAAAACGGCAGCTGACCGTGATCGGAAGGGAGCAAGAGCCTATGGAACGTCAGACGAGGACCCCCCTCCACGCCCGGGCGGCGGCGGCTTTCGCGGAGCCCGCGTTTCTCCGGAAGCTGGGGATGGAGCAGTCAGCGTCCGCCCTCTTCAGCGGCGCCGACTGGCGCCGGCTCCTCCGCGGCATAACGCCCATCCGCGGCCGCATCTCCTGCGCCGGCGCGCTGGAGGTCTTCCGTCCCCTGCTGGACCAGGTGGCTCCGGAGCCGCCGGAGGGGTGGCTGGCCTACAGCTACCAGGCCGCCCGCGCCCTGCTGTTCCCGGCGGCGGACGGGGAGCACACCTCCGCCCAGTGGGACGGCGCCCTGTGCTTTCTCCAGTTTCTCCAGGTCCTGCTGGACGCGGAGCGGGCCGCTGTGCCCTTCGACTTCTGGCTGGACTTCGATTTTTGTACGGAGGAGGAGCTGCTCCACAGTGCCGCCGCGGAGGAATACCGTCGGTTCCGCCGCCGGTTCCGTGAGGAGTACATCTACGAGATGCTCCGTCTGAGCCGGGAGGTCACGCCCTTCCGCACCCTGGACCATATTGCCGGCGTCCACCATGTGGCCATGCGGGTGGCCCGGTCCTTCCACGCCTCCGGCGGTCTCATCGACCTGGGGCTGATCTCCGGCGCCGCCCTGGGCCACGACCTGGGCAAATTTGGCTGCAAGCCCGGGGAGCGGGTGCCCTATCTCCACTACTATTACACGGACCAGTGGTTCACCCGGCGGAGCCTGCCGGTCATCGGCCATATCGCCGCCAACCACTCCGTGTGGGACCTGGAGATCGAGAACCTGTCCTCTGAATCCCTGGCGCTGGTGTACGCGGACTTCCGGGTCAAGCAGACCTATGACGAAAGCCGACGGGAGACCGCCCGCCTCTTCACGCTTCAGGAGGCCTTTGACGTGATCCTCTCCAAGCTGGACGATGTGGATGACGCCAAGCGCCTCCGGTACCGGTATGTCTATGCAAAGCTGCGGGATTTTGAGGACTATCTCGTCTCCTTCGGGGTGGACACCACCCTCCGCACAGCGGGCGGCCCGCCCCGGCCGGTGAAAAACGCCGCGCTCCTCGCCCCCAGCGAGGTCGTGGCCGGCCTGCGGCGCACCGCGGTGGACCACAACATCCGCCTGATGCACCGGCTGGGCCGGGAGCAGCTCTTCGGCAACACGCTGGAGGCCGCCCGCGGGGAGAAGGACCCCGCCCGTCTCCAGGCCTACGTCTCTATTTTTGAGGAGTATTTCACCTACTGGAACACCTCACAGAAGCAGCAGACCCTGGACTTTCTCTATGAGCTGCTGCTGATGCCGGACGGAAACATCCGCCGCCGGGCCGCCGCTCTCATCGGCCGCATCCTGGCGGCCTTCCGGCTGGGGTATCAGAAGGAGCCACCGGCGGATGCCCCGCCGGACCCGGACGAGGACCTGCCCGTCCGGCTGTGGGCCGAGTATCTCTCCAGGTTCATCCAGCCGGACCGGCGGCTGACGCCCCGGCAGATCAGCATGATCCGCTACCAGGCCAAAACCGCGGCGGATGCGCTGCTGATGAACTGCTCCGACGCCGATGCCCCCCGCTTCGCCGGGGAGCTGTTCCGGCACTACCGCCGGCCGGAGATGGTGGAGCCGGATGCCGCCTTCGCCCTGCTGGACACGGTCCTGAACCTGCCTCTTGGCCGGGTCACCGCCGAGGAGCTCCGCCTGCTGACGGACTTCGCCGTCTGGTGGCTGAGGCGTGGGGACCTGCCCCAGAAAGCCGCCGCCATGCGTCTGTTCCTCCATCTGCTCACGGCCCTGGACCCCGCCGGGCGGGAGGCGGCGGCCATCACCGCCGCGGTCGCGGAGGCGGACTGCCAGGGCAGCACGCCGCTGCTCTTCCTGCAGGCCCGCCTGGGCAGCCGGCTGGGACTGGACGTGTCCCCCCTGCGGGAGAAGCTGGACCGCCGGGATGCGGTGAGCAACGTGTTCCTGGACAACCTGAAGACCGCCACCCCCTGGGTCCTGAAGGCCGTGGGCGTGGAGTACCTGCTGGACCAGGTGGAGCAGGGGGACCATGCCAACGTCCTCCACATCGCCACCCACTTCTCCAATCTGATGAAGGTCAGCGAGAACATCGTGGTCCGCCGGATAGCCGGCTCCTCCCTGCTGGCCATCGCCCCGGTCCTGACGCCGGACCGCCGGAACGAGGTGGCGGTGGAGCTGGCCAAGGTCCTGGAGACGGGGCAGACGGAGATCTCCCAGTACATCCCCGTGTATCTGGGCCAGTTCGCCCTTTGGCTGACCCCCCGGGAGCTGGACGAGGTGGTGGACCAGATGGGTCTGCTGCTCTCCTCCGCCAACTCCGTGGTGGTGGCCGCCGCCCTTGCCACCGTTGGCTCCATGCTGGAGCACTACGCCGTCTACGCCCAGCGGTTCGGCGAGGCGCGGGATGTGCTCAATGCCCGGTGGCGCCGTCTGGCCGGCCTCCTGCTCAAGGGGCTGGCCTCCTACCGGCAGAGCGTCCGTCAGGAGGCGCTCCAGATCCTGGGAGAGCGGATCTTCGGCTCCGACGTTCTCTCCTATCAGGGCAAGACCGCCATCTTCACCCTGACGGCCAAGAAAATCCTCTTCCTGCTCCAGGAGCAGCCGGAGCAGGAGCTGAGCTTTTTCTACACCGCCGCCGCCCTGTCCCACATCTACCGCTTCATTGTCTCCCATCAGATCGAGAGCGGGGACTTCCCCTTCTATACGCCCTCCAAAGTTGCCTTTTTCCCCGGCACCTTCGACCCCTTCTCCCTGAGCCACAAGGGCATCGTCCAGGAGATCCGGGACCTGGGGATGGAGGTGTATCTCGCCATCGACGAGTTCTCCTGGTCCAAAAAGGCCCAGCCCTCCCTGGTGCGGCGGCAGATCGTCAGCATGTCCGTGGCGGACCAGTTCGACGTGTACCTCTTCCCCCACGACATTCCGGTGAACCTGGCCACTCCCGGCGACCTGGACCGCCTGCGGCAGGTCTTTGCCGACCGGGAACTGTATCTGGCGGTGGGGTCCGACGTGGTGGCCAACGCCTCGTCCTATAAGGCCCCGCCGACCCACGGCTCGGTCCACTCCATGAACCACATCGTCTTCCGCCGCTCCAGCGATGCGGAGGGGCGGGAGATCGAGGCGGACTTAAGCTGCATCACCGGCCGCATCATCCAGCTGCAGCTGCCCACCCACCTGGAGGACATCAGCTCCACCCGCATCCGGGAGAACATCGACCTGGGGCGGGACATCTCGAGCCTCATCGACCCGGTGGTGCAGGACTTCATCTACCGCAACAGCCTCTATCTCCGGGAGCCCCAGTACAAACAGATCCTCCGGGCCGGCGATCTGGAGTTCACCCATGTGTCCCGGCCGGACCGGGAGCTGCGGGAGGAGCTGACCGCCGCCCTGGAGGCAGAGGGCGGCTGCGCTCCGGAGCTGGACCCCCGGGACGGCGTGTGCCTCCTGCGGGATGTGGGGGGACGCCCCCGGATCCTGGGCTTCCTGACCCTGCGGGCCATCACCTCCGGCGGGTTGTATGAGGTCCTGGGAGACACGGAGCTCGCGGACTATATCCGCAAGCACACGGCGGGCAAGATCCAGCTGCTGACCGGACTGTATCTGCTGCACGGCGCCGGCACTGGGCAGGACATCGGCCAGCTGCTGATGACCGAGGCGCTCTCCCGCTCCCTGGGGGAGGACTGCGGCTACGCCGTCTGGTACGCCCCCGCCCCGCCGGAGACCCTGGACCTGCTGGAACGGCAGGGCTTTGTCCCCGCGGAGGTCCCCAGCGCCCAGCCGCTGCTGCTGGTGGATATGCGCTCGCCGTCGGTGCTGCTGCAGAATATTCCCACCACGCTGAAGGAGCCCTTCTCCTCGGACCGGACCGTGCTGGCGGCGGTCCAGACCGCCCAGCAGCGGATGCAGCGGGCGCTCACCGGTCTCTATCCCGGCTCTCTGATCCTCTCCCTGAACGCCGAGGTCATCTACCACCGGCTGGTGCGCAAGATCGTGGACCTGAACGGCGTCCCGGCGGAGCCCACCTTTCCCCGGGTGCTGGGTCCCAAGATGTGCGTCCCCTTCGGCAAGATCCTCCGGGGCAACGCCATTCCCAACACCGTCACCAAGACCCTTCACACCGACAAGGTGTTTGCTCCGGACCTGCGGTCCTTCACCATCGAGAGCTTTCCCGGCTACGCGCCGCTGGAGAGCCAGATCCGCACCATCCACTCCTTCCGCCGGCCGGTGATCCTGGTGGACGATCTGCTCCACTCCGGCAACCGCATCAAGGCCCTGGACCCCCTCTTCCGGCAGGAGGGGCTGGCCATCGACCAGGTGCTGGTGGGGCTGCTGTCCGGCAGCGGGCGGGACCTGATGGCAGCCAGAGGACGCAGTGTGGACGCCGTCTATTTCATCCCCAATATGCGCTCCTGGTTCGTGGAGTCCACCATGTACCCCTTCATCGGCGGCGACACCGTGGGCCATGAGGAGCCCTCCGTCCCCGGCCTGACCCCGTCCGTGAATCTGATCCTCCCCTATGCGTTCCCCCGGTTTTACAAGGACTGCGACCGCTCGGCGGTGTTCCGCTTCTCCACCACCTGCCTGGAGAATGCCCGGGACATCCTGCTGGCCCTGGAGGCCACCTTCCGCCGGCGGTATGCCCGCAGTCTGACCCTCTCCCGCCTCAGTGAGGCGGTGATCCTGCCCCTCTCTCCGGACAAGGGCAGCTGTCTGCACTATGACCCCAGCCTCCCCGCGTCCGCCTTCCTGCAGAACGACCTGAAGATGCTCCTGCGGATGCGCAACGTGCTGGAGTGACGCAGCCCTGCGCCCGGCAGGGAGAAAGGAGCCCCCATGTATTACTATCGCCGCGGAGAGACGGTCCTGGCCTCCCTGCTGCCGGACCTGCCCCTGGAGCCTGCGGAACGCCCTGCCGCCGGAAGCCCCGGCATCTTTCTCATCGACCGGGACCCGGCCGCCGGCCGCGCCTCCTTCTGCGTGTCAGACCCCCGGCAGCTCACCGCCCGGGCCGAGGATGTCTCCTGGCTGGACCCCGCCCGGATGGGCACCGCTGTCCCGGCTCTTCCCCGACGGATCCAGCGGAGCATCGACGCCCGGCTGCTGCGGGCCGTCAACATCCGCCACCCCCGGTGGGAGGAGCTCCTCGACCCCGCCCGCCGGCAGCCGGTGGGGAAGCGCCGGGTGAATCTGCTGGCGGTGGGAGACGTGGGCAGCACCCTGCTGACGGCCCTGAAGCTGCTGGGCGGCGACTGCATTGAGCGCATCGGCGTCTGTGACCTCAACGAGAAGGCCGTCTCCCGCTGGGTGGCGGAGCTGGGCCAGGTGTCCTGGCCCTGGGCCTACGACGCCCTTCCGGATGTGGTCCCGGCCGCTCAGGAGGACCTGTTCCAGTGCGACGTGTTCCTCTTTGCCGCCACCAAGGGCGTCCCCCCGGTGGGCGGCGGCGTCCGGGACGTGCGGATGGCCCAGTTCGGCGCCAACCGCCCTCTGGTGGAGCGGTATGCCCGTCAGGCCCGCGAGGCGGGATTCCGGGGCCTCTTCATCGTCCTGTCGGACCCGGTGGACCCCCTGTGCAAGGCGGCTTATCTGGCCTCCAACCGGGGTGCGGACGGCCGTTGGGACGGGCAGGGCCTCCGGGCCGAGCAGATCCAGGGCTTCGGCCTGGGCGTGATGAACGCACGGGCGGCCTATTTCGCAAAGCAGGACCCCAGGTTCCGCAGCTTCCTGGCGGACGGCCGCAGCTTCGGCCCCCACGGCGCGGGGCTGGTGATCGCGAACTCCCTCTCCCATTACGACGACAGCCTCTCTCAGGAGCTGACGGAGCTGGTGTCCACCGCCAACCTGCGCATCCGGGAGCTGGGATACAAACCCTATGTGGCTCCCGCCATCTCCTCCGGCGCCATGCAGCTGCTGCTGACCCTCCGGGGCGAGTGGCACTGCGCATCCGTGTGCCTGGGGAACGTGTGGTTCGGTGTCCGAAACCGCTTTGCCTCCGCCGGGCTGGAGATCGAGACGGCCTCCCTGCCCGCCGCCCTGTTCGACCGGCTCCGCGCCACGGAGCGGGACCTTCTGGAGATCTTGTAAGGAGTTGACCTGTCTATGCCGGATACCCCTCTGACGGTGCTCTGCCCCGGCCCCCTCTCCTCCCGCTGTGCCGATGTGCTGGCCCGTGCTTTGGCCGGGCGGGACACAGAGGTCCTCTCCCGGCCGGAGGGTCTCCTGCACGGCCGCCGTCTGCTCTTCGCCCTCTCTCTGGACGAGGGCGGGTGCTGCCGGGGTTCCCAGGAGCTCCTCTTCTTCCTGCGGACGGTCCCCGGATGTCTGCGGGGCTGCGTGGGCGGCGTCCTCATCGACGGCCCCGGAGATCTTTTCACCAAGGCCGTTGGCCGGGAGCTGGTGCTGGCCGCCGATCTTGCGGGCTGCGCCTTTGTGGGCCGTCCTCTGGTGGAGGGCACCGGCAGTCTGCGGAACTTCACCGTCCAGGCCAAAAACGCCGGCTGCTCCCTGGAAGCCGCCTATCCCCTGGCGGTCTCAGAGCTGACGGACCGGATCCTCGCCTTCGCCCGCCCCCGGCTGGCGCGGCCGAAGCTGCTGGTGCTCCACGCCTCCAGCCGCTCCACCTCCAACACCCTGGCCCTGTGGGGGCTGGTGCGGGAACAGCTGGCGGACCGCTGCGCCGTCACGGAGATCGGCCTGCGCAGCGGCACCCTGGTGGACTGCGCCGGCTGCCCCTACACCACCTGCCTCCACTACGGGGAGCAGGGCGGCTGCTTCTATGGCGGGGTGATGGTCCAGGAGGTCTATCCCGCCGTCCGGGAGGCGGATGCGGTGGTGCTCCTGTGTCCCAACTACAACGATGCCCTCTCCGCCAATCTGACGGCGGCCGTCAACCGGCTGACGGCCCTGTACCGGACCGTGTCCTTCCAGGACAAGGCGGTGTTCGCGCTGGTCGTGTCCGGGTACTCCGGCGGAGACATCGTGGCCAGCCAGATCGTCAGCGCCATGAACATGAACAAGGGCTTCTGGCTCCCGGCGGGTTTCTGCATGCTGGAGACCGCCAACGACAAGGGCGAGGCCCTGGCCCTGCCGGGCATCCGGGAGCGGGCCGCCGCCTTTGCCGGGAACCTGCTCAGCCAGCTGACGGGCTGAATCGCCGAAAAGAGAGCGCCGCTCCCGACAGGAGCGGCGCTCTCTTTTATTATTATTGTTTCCGGAGCATTTGAGGGCATTCACAGCCGGGCGGTCCAGTCCCTGAACAGCCGGGCGGTGCGGTAGAGGTACACCCACTGCATCACCGAGATCACCAGAATTCCGATCAGGTCCGCCAGCAGGGCCAGCAGCGCCATCGCGGGGATCAGGAACGCCAGCACGATGCAGCCCACCATACCGGCCAGCAGGCCGACAGTCCACTTCCACACCATCCGCCACTTCCCCGCTAGATCGTCGTTCAGTCCGTCCAGCACCTCCCAGCAGCCCCGGAACTCAAAGTACATCGCCGCAATGGACACACCCAGCACGGAGAACAAGAGCAGCAGGACCAGCGCGCTGGAGCCGCCTGCCGCGGCGATCATCAGCACCGTGCAGCCGCCGCTGACCAGGTTCAGGATGCCGGCCAGCCCCAGAGACCGGTTCACCCGCCGCAGGCTCAGCAGCACCAGGGCGTGCAGGGTGGAGACGAACAGCGACAGGACCTCCCCCGCCAGCCCCACCTTGGGAGAGGCGGCGGCCACCTGGTCCAGCGTCATGATATTTGCGAGGATGTTGGGGATCAGCAGCCAGAACAGCAGCCACAGCCGGCTGCCCAGCAGCGGGGCGTTCTCCCGCATCCACGCCTCCCGGGCCTGCAGGACCTCCTGCTCCCGGAGGCGCGCCTCCGGGCCCGCGCCGCTCCGGCGCAGGCCGCAGTACGACGCCTGGGTGCAGGTGCCGCAGGTCTCGTGTCCCTTCTCCCGGCAGCAGACCGCCACCGGGCACCTCCCCATGGTGCGGCAGCCGCCGCAGTTCAGCTGCTCCCGATACGCGCAGGTCTCACAGTCCCGTCCGCACAGTCCCTCCATGGCTCACTCCTCCTGTTCAGGCGTTTTCCACCAGTTCGTCCAGCTCCCGCCGGACCGCCTCCGCCTCCCCGCAGGTCTGCTCCAGGTCGTCCGCCAGGGTGGCCTGCAGGCCCTCCACCTGATGCCGGAGGGCCTCGATCTGACTGGCCGCGCTGTTGATGCGGTCCAGCACCATCCAATCTGAAAACACGTTGTCAAAAAACACATCCAGCACCATGGAGAATCCCTCCGGCCGGAATTCCCCGATGTGGAGGGCGGTCACGTCCGCCAGCTCCGCCCGGTACCGCCGCAGGGCGCTCTGGAGCTGCTCCATGCCCCGCTGGGCATCGTCCAGCCGGGAGTATTTCATCATGTCCGTCAGCAGTCCGCCGCCCAGCACGTCCCAGGTGCCCCAGTTCCCCGCGCTGTTCAGGGACCCATACACGGCCTCCGTCTGCCGGAGCACGGTCTCTCCGGCGGAGACGGCCTCCTCCAGCTCCCGCCGGCTGCCAGCGAGCTCCGTCAGCCGTTCCTCCAGGGCGCGGATCTTCTCCGCCGCCGCGGCGTTGTTCGCCTTCAGGTCCTCCTGCTTCTCCCGCAGTACCTGGCAGAACCGCTCCTCACAGCCTTCGTCCTCCCGCAGCTCCGCCTCGCAGCGTTCGATCTCCTCCCGGATCTCGGAGAGCTGCCGCTCAGCCGCCTCGTACTTCATCCGCGCGGCGAAGGCCTCCGCCTCCTCCTTCTCCAGCTTCTCCGCCTTTCTTCCGGAGAGGTTGGCCCAGATGGCGGAGAAGGTCAGCCGGTCCAGGTCGTCCACATCCTTCTGTTCCTTGTTCCACGTCCGGCAGAGACGCTCTGCCTCCGCCTGGACCTCCGCCTCCTGGGCGTACAGCGCCTCCCGCCGGACCCGGTTCTGCCGCAGACGGGCGATCCGTTCCCGCAGGGCGCCCAGCTCCTTCTCGTAGTCCCGCATGACCGCGCTCCTCCTCTCCCGTCCCGCTGACGGCTCTCGTCTTTCTGCTTTTTATATATCATATCACAGCGCCGCCGGCAAGTGGTAACAAAGAAATGACAGAAGCCGTCTTTTTTCGTCTCTGTGCAGATTTTTCCGCCAGAAACTCCGCATATTCTCACCGCCGGGAGTCAAACTATGCTCGCGATACCCAGTGACCCACGCAACAATGTATGATGAAAAGGAGAACCTGTTATGTCTAGCAAGAACAGCAACAAGATCAACGTTCCCGAGGCCCGCGCGGCCATGGATAAGTTCAAGATGGAGGCCGCCTCTGAGGTGGGCGTCAACCTGAAGCAGGGCTACAACGGCGACCTGTCCTCCCGCGAGGCCGGCTCCGTCGGCGGCCAGATGGTCAAGAAGATGATCGAGTCCTACGAGAAGAACCTGTAACTTCCCGCTGTGACCCAAAGAGGCGGGCGCCGAAGGGCGCCCGCCTCTTTCTCTGCGGCGGCGCTCCGGACCGCCTGTCTCCGCGCTCACCTGCCGAAATACGCCGCGATCTGCCGCATACGGTCCGACTGGCGGACCCGGAACGGACAGCGGCCGTCGCAGTGGCCGCAGGCGACGCAGTCGGATGCGTGCTTTTCCAGCTTTTTGTAGTGGTCCGCCGCCATGGCGTCGCCGATCTTCGCCAGGTCGTAGTACTTGTTGATGAGGCCGATGTTCAGCCCCGCCGGACAGGGTGCGCAGTGGTTGCAGTACACGCAGGTGCCTGTGGCCTCCCTCGGTGTGAAGGTGCCGAGGACCGCGTAATCCCGCTCCTCTGCCGGAGCGTCCAGCCAGGCCAGGGCCTCCTTCATATCCTGTAAATTCCGGATGCCGGGCAGGACTGTCAGCACACCGGGCCTGTCCAGGGCGTACTGGATGCACTGGACCTTGGTGAGGGCCCTGCCGAAGGGGGAGGTCTTCCCGTCCAGTAGCTGCCCTGCGGAGAAGGGCTTCATCACCGACAGGCCAATCCCCTCCGCCTGGCACCGGCGGTACAGGTCCATCCGCTCTCCGGCGCTGCCGACGGCGTACTCCCCCTGCTGGCAGTCATAGGCGGGGTTGATGGAGAACATCAGCTGCTCCACCAGCCTCGTGTCCAGGATCTTCCGGGCCAGCTCCGGGGTATGGGAGCTCAGGCCGATATGGCGCACCACGCCGGCCCTCTTCAGCTCCAGCAGGTAGTCCAGCACGCCGTTTTCCTGATAGGCCCGCCAGTCCTTCTCCTCGTCCAGGCAATGGATCATGCCGAAGTCGATGTAGTCGGTCTTCAGCTCCCGCAGCTGCCAGTCCACCTGGCGCTTCACGGTGTCCAGGTCCAGCGACCAGCCGTATTCGCCGGAGGTGTAGTCTGCGCCGAAGTGGATCTGATACAGCAGCTCCCTCCGCAGGTCGGCCAGGGCCGCCCCCACATAGGAGAAGGTCCGGGCCCCGGCGGTGGCGAAGTCCAGGTAGTTGACGCCCTGCTCATACGCATAGGTGAGGGCGGCGGCCGCCTCCCGCTCCGTGGTCTCGAAGATGGGGCCGGTGCCGATGCCGATGACGCTGATCTTGTCCCCGGTCCTGGGGTGGATGCGGTATTCCATGTCGTCTCTCCTTAAAACGCCTGTCCCGGGGCGGATCAGCCGCTCACCCGGCCTGGAAGGGCCGCAGCAGCTTTTCCGCCAGGGGCTCTGTGATATTGTAGATGGTATAGCGGGGGTAAGCGAACCCCACCGCCTCCATGGCCGCCTTCTGCTTCTCCGTGGCCTGCGTGTAGGGATAGACCCCGAAGAGGAAGGGGAACAGGGCGTAGAGGAACTCCTTCCGGTCCCGGGGCCCCATGGCGGGGAAGAACTTCTCCAGGCACTGCTCCACCGCCGCAAGAGCGTCCCGGTACGCCCGCTTGAAGTCCACCAGGTTCTCCATGCGGCTGTTCCCCTCCATGTCATAGAGGTTCATGCTCATCAGCTTCAGCATGCGCGTCCGCCGCTCCAGGGTGCGGGCCAGCTGGTCGGCAAAACCGGCGGCGGTGAGCGTATCGTGGTCCCGCCGCACCGCGTCCAGGTCCTCCCGCCAGCGCTCGTACTCCCGCTGGAACAGGGCCAGGAAGATCTCCTCCTTGGTCTGGAAGTAGTTGTAGATGGACGTCCGGGTGAAGGACGTCTTCTCCCCGATGTCCCGGATGGTGATGTCCCGGAAGCCCATGGTCTCATACAGGGCGGCGCAGGCGGTGATGATCTCGTCTCTTCTGGCGTTCGTCAGCTCTTCCGAACCCCTCGGCATGGCAGGCTCACCCCTTTACCGCGGACCTGGCCCAGTCCGTCCCGCCCCGGTTCACCAGACGGCCGGCGGACCAGTCCAGGCCGGGGTACAGCTGGCGCAGATGGCCCTCCGCGTGGGCGATGCCGCTGCCGCCGGAGGTGGCGAAGGGGATCATCCTCTTTCCGGCGAAGTTCCCGCCGTCCAGGAAGGTGTCCACCGCCCGGGGCTCCACGCCCCACCAGATGGGAAAGCCCACGAACACGGTATCATACCCGCTCAGGTCCGGCAGCGGGACGCCCAGGGCCGGCCGGCTGGCCGGGTCCGTCATCTCCCGGGTGGTGCGGCTCTTCTTGTCGGTCCAGTCCAGGTCCGCGGCGGTGTAGGGCTCCGCAGGGGCGATCTCATACAGGTCCGCGCCGATGGCGGCGGCCATCTCCTGCGCCGCCTTGGCGGTGACGCCGCCGGCGGAGAAATAGGCCACTAAGATGTTGCTCATGTTGAAAACCTCCTGTCTTTACAGTTCGATCAGCTCGTATTCCCGGGTGCCGAAGCCCAGCTCGGCGGCCGCCTCAATGGTGTGGATGCCGTTGCGGCTGTTGACCCGCTCCATGAAGTGTTCCCTGCCGGGGTCATCGGCGTTCACCACCAGGTCCATACAGGCCTGGTCGATGGCCACCGGGTCCAGAGAGGCCAGGATGCCGATATCCTCCATGCAGGGGTCCTCCGCCACGGCGCAGCAGTCGCAGTCCACCGACAGGTTCTTCATCACGTTGATATAGGCGATCCTGCCCTTGAAATGCTCCGCCACGCTGGAGGCGGCGTCGGCCATGGCCTCGGGGAAGGCCGTGCTGTCGGCGTGCTGCTTCCAGGTCTCATACCGGTCCTCGGTCTTTCCGGCGGAGTGGATCAGGGCCTTGCCCGCCCGGCTGGCGCAGCCGATGGCCAGCTGCTTCAGAGCGCCGCCGTAGCCGCCCATGGGGTGGCCCTTGAAGTGGGCCAGCACCAGCATGGAGTCGTAGTTCTCGATGTGCCTGCCCAAGTGATTCTCTTTCAGGATCTTGCCGCCCGGGATGGGCCAGATCACATCAGGGCCCTCGGCGTCCATCAGATCCACGTCAAAGTACTTGGTCCAGCCGTGCTCCTCCAGCAGCCTCCGGTGGGCCTCCGTGTGGTCCCGGACGCCGCCGGCGGCGTCGCCGTAGGCGGTGTTGCACTCCACGATGGTGCCGTGGACCGCGTCCACCATGGGCTTCCAGAACTCCGGCCGCAGAAAATTCTGGTTCCCCTTCTCGCCGGAGTGGACCTTCACCGCCACCCTGCCGGGCAGCTCGATGCCCAGGGCCCGGTACAGCCGCACCACCGCCTCCGGGGTGATCTCCCGGGTAAAACAGACCTTCGCGCTCATCGCCGCAGCCTCCTTGCGCAGTGTATTCTGTGTTTCCTCTGTATTCTGACACGTTGTCAACATCTGTATGCTACCACTCTCCTGACGCTGTGTCAATATAAAAAGAGAAATTTTGACGGCCCGGCTGTCAGGAAAGCCGGCAGCCCGGTCTCCGACGGAGCTGCGGCGGGAGCGCGCGATGCGCTTTGCAATGAAATGAAAAAGCTCGTCACAAGCAATATGTCGCTTGCGACGAGCTGGCGCAGAAGGAGGGATTTGAACCCTCGCGGCGTTTTTTAGACACCCTACTCCCTTAGCAGGGGAGCCCCTTCGGCCTCTTGGGTACTTCTGCAGATCCTTGATGAAATTCAAAAGATGTGGCGGAGAGAGTGGGATTCGAACCCACGGACGCTTGCGCGTCGCCGGTTTTCAAGACCGGTTCCTTCAACCGCTCGGACATCTCTCCACAGAGGAAAAGACAGGTCCGTTTGTCGGACACTTGAAGATTATACTATACCTGTCTCCTGTTTGTCAATGATCTTTTCACTTTTCTTTTTCTGATTTTTTTCATTTTAGGGGTTGCATTCCAGGAAAGAGTGTGCTATTATGTATAAGCTGACTTCAAGCAGCGCACTTCCGGGTGTAGCGCAGTTGGTAGCGCACTTGACTGGGGGTCAAGGGGTCGTGAGTTCAAGTCTCGCCACTCGGACCAAACAATGATAATCCGAACTACATTATCCAAGTGGGTAATGTGTTCGGATTTATCATTTCTATTGAGAATGTTCTTTAATTCGTCAAGGGTGGCGCAACTTAGCGCCG
>CALWOF010000043.1 GCA_944382995.1 uncultured Oscillospiraceae bacterium
GCCTGGCCGACAAGAAGTACGGCTCCACCAAGCAGGGCATCGCCCCCTTCTACTCCGACAAGTACCAGAAGAAGACGATCCTGGCCGGCGAGCTGCGGTATCCGGACAAACTCTGGGACCGGCTGGAGGGCATTCTGGAGTGGAAGAACCTGACCCTCACCAAGGTTTACGGCGCCAAGCCCTACACCATGGACGACCTCAAGGCCTGGGTGGCGGAGTACGGCGAGAAGATCAAGCCCTTCCTCTGCGACACCGGCGCCTTCCTGCGCCAGGCCGACAAGGCGGGCAAGAGCATCCTGTTCGAGGCCCAGCTGGGCTCCCTGCGGGACCTGGACTACGGCATCTACCCCATGACCACCTCCTCCAACCCCATCGCCGCCTACGCCCCCGTGGGCTCCGGCTATCCCGAGGCCAAGATCGAGAAGGTGGTGGGCGTGGTGAAGGCCTACTCCTCCTGCGTGGGCGAGGGTCCCTTCACCTGTGAGTGGTTCGGCGAGGAGGCGGAAAAGCTCCGGGAGGCCGGCGGCGAGTACGGCGCCAAGACGGGCCGCCCCCGCCGGGTGGGCCCCATCGACATCGTGGCCACCCGGTACGGCATCCAGTGCCAGGGCGCCACGGACATCGCCCTGACCAAGCTGGACGTGCTCAGCTACATGGACGAGATCCCCATCTGCGACCGCTACGAGTTGGACGGCCAGATCACTGACGACTTCCCCTTCCCCACCCTGCTGCCCGACGCCAAGCCGGTGATGAAGACTATGCCCGGCTGGAGGTGCGACATCTCCGGCGTCCGCAGGTGGGAGGACCTGCCCAAGGAGGCCCGGGATTACGTGGAGTATGTGGAAAAGGCCGTGGGCTGCCGCATCACCTACGTGTCTGTGGGCGCGGAGCGGGACGCCATCATCATCCGGTGATCTCTCGAGGGGGAGCGGGCTGTCACCGCTGCGGCACTGCAATGGCGGCCTAAGCAAGGTCGCCAATTGCGCCGCTGCCTCGAAAGCGGCTCGCTTCACCCGCCGCTTTCCCCTCGCCCTCCTGCCGCCCCAGGCGGCTGAGCCAAAGAATTTTCGGCAGGCACCTGTCCTGCCGAAAATGATTTTATCGTTCGGCTCCGCCGGACACCGAATCTTCACTCTCCACGCTTTCATTCTCTATTCTCAAAAAAGGTGGTTACTGCCATGTCGAAAGACCGTTACGAGTCCCCCCTGGCCTCCCGGTATGCCTCCGATTTTATGCTGCACCTGTTCTCCCCGGATATGCGCATCCAGACCTGGCGGCGGCTGTGGGTGGCCCTGGCCCGGGCGGAGCACGAGCTGGGCCTGCCCGTCACGGCGGAGCAGGTGGCGGAGCTGGAGGCCCATATCACCGACATCGACTACGAGACGGCGGCGGCGCGGGAGAAGGAGGTCCGCCATGACGTGATGGCCCACGTCTACACCTACGGCAAGGCGGCGCCCTCCGCCGCGGGCATCATCCACCTGGGGGCCACCAGCTGCTATGTCACCGACAACGCGGACCTCATCATTTACCGGGAGGGCCTGAAGTATCTCCGGGGCGAGCTGCTGGCGGTGCTGGCCAACCTGGCCAGCTTTGCCGACAGGTACAAGGCCACCCCCACCCTGGGCTACACCCACTACCAGCCCGCCCAGCTGGTGACGGTGGGCAAGCGGGCCACCCTCTGGATGCAGGACCTTCTGGCGGACCTGGAGGAGCTGGACTTTGTCACGGAGCACCTGATGTTCCTGGGCTGCCGGGGCACCACCGGCACCGAGGCCAGCTTCATGGACCTCTTTGACGGGGACGGCGGGAAGATCGACGAGATGAACCGGCGGATCGCCGCCGAGTTCGGCTTTGAGCGGTGCTTCCCCGTCTGCGGCCAGACCTATCCCCGAAAGGTGGACAGCCGCATCCTGAACAGCCTCTCCGCCATCGCCCAGAGCTGCTACCGGATGGCAAACGACATCCGCCTGCTCCAGCATGACCGGCAGGTGGAGGAGCCCTTTGAGAAGAACCAGATCGGCTCCTCCGCCATGGCCTACAAGCGCAACCCCATGCGGTCCGAGCGGATCTGCTCCCTGTCCCGCTACCTGATGGCCGACGCCATGAACGCCCCCATGACCGCCTCCGTCCAGTGGCTGGAGCGGACGCTGGACGACTCCGCCAACCGGCGGATCTCCCTGCCGGAGGGGTTCCTGTGCGCCGACGCCATTTTGCGCCTGGCCCAGAACGTCACCGACGGGCTCCATGTCAACGAGAAGATCGTGGACCGGACCTGCCGGGAGTACCTGCCCTTCATCGCCACGGAGAACCTGATGATGGAGGGCGTCAAGCGGGGCGGAGACCGGCAGCAGCTCCACGAGATCATCCGGGAGAACTCCATGGCCGCCACCGCCAGAATGAAGGAGGGGGAGCCCTGCGACCTGCTCTCCCGTCTCGCGGCGGAGCCCGCCTTCGGCATGACCGAGGCGGAGATGGAGGCTGTGCTGGACCCGAAGCTGTACATCGGCCGCTGCGAGGAGCAGGTGGACGCCTTCCTGGCGCAGGTGCGGCCCCTGCTCTCCGGCGCCAGCGGCGAGAAGCCGGAGATCGATCTGTAAGCGCAGGTCAAACCGTGCCGGGGCATAGGCCCCGGCACGGTTTTTCCGGCAGCGGCCTGCCCGCCGGACGAAAGCGGCGCGGACGGAGCCTGCCGGCGAAAATTTGCCGTTTCCTGTTGTGTTTTCCGTGTTCTGTGTGTTAGGATAAGAGCTATGAAAATAGGAGGATGAACCGCATGAGTACCACGACGAAACTCCCTGAGCTGTTCGGCAGCATGGTCTTCAACGAGGAGACCATGAAAGAACGCCTCTCATCCGCGTCCTACAAGGCCTGGAAGACCTGCGTCACCGATGGAACGCCCCTGGACATCTCCACCGCCAACGAGATCGCCGAGGCCATGAAGCAGTGGGCCGTGGAGAAGGGCGCCACCCACTACACCCACTGGTTCCAGCCCATGACCGGCGTCACCGCCGAGAAGCACGACAGCTTCATCGCCCCCGCCGGCGGCGGCAGGATCATGATGGAGTTCTCCGGCAAGGAGCTGGTCCGGGGCGAGTCCGACGCGTCCTCCTTCCCCTCCGGCGGCCTGCGGGCCACCTTCGAGGCCCGGGGCTACACCGCCTGGGACCCCACCTCCTTCGCCTTCATCAAGGAGGGGAGCCTGTGCATCCCCACGGTGTTCTGCTCCTACTCCGGCGAGGCGCTGGACAAGAAGACGCCGCTGCTGCGGTCCATGGACGAGGTCAGCCGCCAGGCGGTGCGCATCCTCCGCCTCTTCGGGGACACGGAGACCAAGCGGGTCATCACCCAGGTGGGTCCGGAGCAGGAGTACTTCCTCATCGACAAGAAGATGTACGCCCAGCGGGAGGACCTGCGGTTCTGCGGCCGCACCCTGTTCGGGGCCAAGCCCCCCAAGGGCCAGGAGCTGGAGGACCACTACTACGGCGCCATCCGGCCGAGAGTGGCCGCCTATATGCAGGACCTGGACGAGGAGCTGTGGAAGCTGGGCGTGCTCAGCAAGACCAAGCACAACGAGGTGGCGCCCTCCCAGCACGAGATGGCCCCCATCTACACCGACGCCAACTCCGCCTGCGACCAGAACCAGCTGGTGATGGAGATCATGAAAAAGGTGGCGGACCGCCACGGCCTGGTCTGCCTGCTCCATGAAAAGCCCTTCGCCGGGGTCAACGGCTCCGGCAAGCACGACAACTGGTCGCTGTCCACCGACAAGGGCCGGAACCTGTTCAAGCCCGGCTCCACCCCCCGGCAGAACGCCCAGTTTCTGCTGTTCCTGGCCGCCTTCGTCAAGGGCGTGGACGACTACCAGGACTTTCTCCGGGCCACAGTGGCCTTCCCCGGCAACGACCACCGGCTGGGCGCCCAGGAGGCGCCGCCCGCTGTCCTCTCCATCTTCCTGGGGGACGAGCTCACCGCCGTGGTGGAGTCCATCATCCAGGGGACGGAGTTCCAGGAGGCCGGCAAGCGGACGCTGAAGATCGGCGTGGACACCCTGCCCGCCATCCCCCAGGACAACACGGACCGGAACCGCACCTCTCCCATGGCCTTCACCGGCAACAAGTTCGAGTTCCGGATGCTGGGCGCGTCCCAGTCCATCTCCGGCCCCAACATCGCGCTGAACACCATCGTGGCCGAGGAGCTGGAGCAGTTCGCCGACGAGCTGGAGCCCTCCCAGGACTTCCGGGGAGATCTGGAGAAGCTGATCCGCCGGGTATTCACCGAGCACCAGCGGATCATCTTCAACGGCAACGGCTATGACGAGGCCTGGATCGACGAGGCGGAGCGGCGGGGATTGTCCAACCTGGTCTCCACTGCAGACGCCCTGCCCATGTACACCTCCCGGAAGAACATGGACCTGTTCATCAAGCACGGCATCTACACCAAGGAGGAGATCGAGGCCCGGGCGGAGATCCACATCGAGAACTACTCTGCCGTGATCTCCATCGAGGCCAAGACCATGATCGACATGATCCGCCATCAGATCCTGCCCGCCGTGTCCAAATATGCCGATGCGCTGTGCCAGCGGGCCTATCACAAGGATGCCATGCACCTTCCCTGCCAGTATGAGACCGGCACCGCCGCCCGGATCGCCGCCCTGACGGACACCCTGATGGCCTGCTGCGACAAGCTGGAGCGGGACCTGGCAGCCATCCCCGAGGAGACCATGGACGCCATGTGCTACTGCCACAATGTGCTGATCCCCGACATGGCGGATGCCCGGAAGGCCGCCGACCAGCTGGAGACGCTCACCGACTCCGAATTCTGGCCCTTCCCTGTTTACAGCGATCTGCTGTTCTATGTGTGACGTACAAAAAGGAGGTCCCGGTCTGCAAGACCGGGACCTCCTTTTTTGCGGGCCTTCAGAGCAGAGCATCGAAAAACAGCGCCAGCACCGTGGTGGCGATGCCGCACAGGCCGATGGCCAGACCGCTCATGGCGCCCTCGGTCTCCCCCAGCTCCAGGGCCCGGGCGGTGCCCATGGCGTGGCTGCAGGCGCCGACGGCCAGCCCCGCCGCCACCGGGTCCTTCACCCGGAACAGCCGGATGAGGGCCGGCGCGCAGAGGTTCCCCAGGATGCCGGTGTAGATCACCGCCGCCACCGTGACGGGGACGATGCCGCCCTGCCCCTCCGTGATGGCGGTGGCGATGGGGGTGGTGACGGACTTTGGCAGGAGGGACACTGTCAGCGCCCGGTCCAGGCCGAAGAGCCGGCACAGCGCCCATATGCTCCCCACGGAGGCCGCGGCGCCGGCGGCGCAGCCCGCCAGGATGGGCAGGAGGTTCTTTTTCAGCAGATCGATCTGGGAGTAGATGGTCACCGCCAGACAGACGGTGGCCGGCCCCAGAAAGAGATTGATGAGACTGCCGCCGGTGTTATAGGCGTCATAGGGGATGTCGAAGACCACCAGCACGGCGACGATCATGCCCACCGCCAGCACCAGGCCGTTGCAGATGACGAGCCCGGTCTTTTTCTGGATCCTGCACCCCAGCCAGTAGGCCAGGGTCGTCAGCGTCACCCCGAAGAAGGGGGACTCCCACAGCTCCGTCATGACCGCTTCCCCCTCTCCAGCAGGCGGCAGGTGAGACGCACGGCCCCAGCCGCCGCGGCGAAGGTGACCGCTGTGGACACGGTGCAGATCACCAAAAGGGCCAGCAGATGCTCCCGCACGATGTCCGCGTAGTTGACGATGCTGACGCTGGCGGGGATGAAGAAGAAGGGGAGATTCCCCAGCAGGTAGTCGGATTTCTCCCGAATGTGCTCCGTCTTCACCACCCGGACCAGCAGGAGGGCCAGCAACAGCAGCATGCCGATGATGCTGGCCGGCAGGGTGAAGGGCAGCACCCGCTCGATGCAGGTGCTGAGCCAGCAGATGCCGAAGATGATGCCGATCTGGGTCAGTAGTTTCACGATGGACCGCCTCTCCCGGCGGTCGCCCGCCGTGTTTTTTGCGCCTCCTTGACAGGCAGGCGCGGAATATTTTCAGCTTTTTTATTCTACGGAGGCCGGCGGGGAAAGTCAAACCCTCCGGCCTGTCCGCCGGGAATTTCGGCAAAACGACACAAGACCCCTCTCCCGCGGGAGAGGGGTCTTGTCCAGCCTGCCGGGGAGCCGGCCTCACAGGGGGAGATGGCGCTCCAGCTCCCGGCGGAAGTCCGGGTGGGCGATGGCGATCAGCGCCCGGGCCCGCTCCAGGGCGCTCTTGTACTTCAGGTCTGCCACGCCGTACTCCGTCACCACATACTGCACGCAGGTGCGGGGGGTGGTCACCACGCTGCCGGGGGCCAGCTGGGGCACGATCTTGGAGCGGAGGGCCCCCGCCTTGTCCCGGTAGCTGGACCGCAGGGCCAGGATGCTCTTTCCGCCCCTGGACCACTGGGAGCCCACCACCCACTCCAGCTGCCCGCCGGTGCCGGAGTACTGGCGGGGACCGATGCTCTCGGCGTTCACCTGGCCGGTGAGGTCGATCTCCATGGCGTTGTTGATGGAGACCACATTGTCGTTCCGGGCGATGTTCCGGGCGTCGTTCACCCAGTCGATCTCCTTCTGGCAGAAGGCGGGATTCTCATGGGCAAAGCTCCACAGCTCCGGTCCGCCCACCATGTTGGCATACACGCTCCGCCCGGGACAGGTCTGCTTGCGGCTGTTGTTCACCACGCCCCGGCGCATCAGCTCCATGACGCCGGTGCTCAGGATCTCCGTGTGGACGCCCAGGTCCCGTTTTCCCGCGTGGGCCAGACACTCGCCCACGATGTTGGCGAGGCCCCCCAGCCCCAGCTGGATGCAGGCGCCGTCCGGCACCAGCTCCGCGATATAGCCCGCGATGCGGCGGTCCTCCTCGGTCCCGGCCGCGATGGGCGTCTCCACCAGAGGGCGGCCGGATTCGATGATCCCGTCCACCTCCGACACATGGAGAAGGGTGTGGGCTTCTCCGTCGCTGGGGATATTGGGCATCCGGGGATTTACCTCCACCAGCACCAGCTCGCACTGCTCCAGCACCCCCCGGCTCAGGGCCGTGCCCCACAGGGAGCGGCTCATCCACCCGTTCTCGTCCGGGAGCGAGCAGGTCAGCGCCGCCACCCGAGGGCGTCGGGCCAGGAGCCACGCGGGGGTCTGGCTCAGATTGGAGGGAGCGAAACGGACGTTGCCCATGGGCTCCAGCCCCCGCTCCACGCCGTAGAAATTGGAGTCGTAGGTCACCTGTTTCGCAAGCTCCGGGGTCAGCAGCCGGGTGCCGGCGGGGATGAAGTGGCCGTAGATGGCCACGCGGCCGCCGGTCTCCAGCAGCCGGTCCGCCAGGGCGCCATCCAGCTCCCAGGGCCAGTTGGCCATGGCCGCAAAGGCCAGGACATCTCCGTCCCGGATCAGCTCCGCCGCCTCCCGGGGGGTCATCCGCAGCGCCTGATACTGGGCCTGCCATTCTCCCTTGCCGGCGCAGCGGCCCCGGCGGGTGGGTGTCAGTGTTGTCATGGTAGCCTCCTCTGCCGCTCCCGAGGGACCGGCATGTACGATTTTGCATCCTACATATTGTACCGCAGAACCCGGCCGGACACAATCCCGTTTTTTGCGCAGTTAGTTTACACAAATTTTAATTTTTTTCGCTTGCGCCAGGCGCCCATGCGTGTTATACTGGCCGTGTTCTTGATTTTTCCCATGGAGGTGCCACCTTGCAGAAACGCAGTCACAAGCTGCTGGCCGCCACCCTGCTGGAAAACGCCCAGGGCTTCCGGTCCAGACGGTTCGAGCTCGCCTTCCTGTTCGGCTCCTTTCAGCCGGACTGCAACCCCCTCACGTATCTGAAGGGCTCCCTGCGGGCCCATAAGTTCCGGGGGCACAACTACTCCAACTCCCAGCGCTACATCTACTCCCGCATCATCCGGCTCCAGCGCCGCCGGCGCTGGACCATGTGGCAGTACTACACCCTCGGCAAGCTGACCCACTACCTGGCGGACGCCTTTACTTACCCTCATAATGAGAACTACCCCGACAGTATGCTCTGCCACCACCAGTACGAGACGGACCTGCGGGCCTATCTGGAGAAGTACCTGGCCGACAGAGAGGTCCGCCGGGAGAATGCCCGCCGGGACGTGACGCTGGCCCTGCGGCGGCTCCACCGCCAGTATATGGACGGCGTGGCGGACATGCGCAAGGACGTGCAGTTCATCCTCAAGGCCACCTCCCTGCTGATGGCCGGCTGTCTGCCGGAGCTGGAGCGGGAGGCCCTGCCCGCCGCCTCTGCCGCCTGACGGGGGATTTGGAGAAAGCGCACAGAGGCCGCACCTGCGAGGCTCCATTCTTTGGGATCATTGTCAATTTCCATTTTCCCGCTCCGGTGTTATGCTGAATCTATCCAGAAAACGGAAAGGATTTTCCACATGACCAACGCCATCCGCTCTGCCGAATACCGCTACTTTAGCTTTACCTACTTTATGGGTAAGGCTTATTTGGGTTTGGCTGAACAGATGGGGACCCGTGTCTGACACGTTTTCAGGTTTTTCGTGCAGGACGACCCGCAGCCGAACCGGCTGCGGGTCTTTTTTGTACCACGGATTATTTTTAGGAGGGAACCTATATGATCGTCGTTCTGAAACCCAATCCCAACCGGGACCAGCTGGAGAGCCTGATCGCCTGGCTCCAGGACAAGGGCATCATCATCCACACCAGCATCGGCGAGGCCAATACCATCCTGGGGCTGGTGGGCGACACCAGCCAGCTGGACATCGACCTGATCGCCGCCCTGGACATCGTGGAGGACGTGAAGCGGGTCCAGGAGCCCTACAAGAACGCCAACCGGAAGTTCCACCCGGAAGACACGGTGGTGAAGGTGGGCAACACCCAGATCGGCGGCGGCAACCTGACCCTGATGGCGGGTCCCTGCTCCGTGGAGAGCGAGGAGCAGGTGGTGGCCATCGCCAAGGCGGTGAAGGCCAGCGGCGCCACCATGCTCCGGGGCGGCGCCTTCAAGCCCCGGACCTCCCCCTACTCCTTCCAGGGCCTGGGTGCCACGGGTCTGGAATACCTGAAGGTGGCCCGGCAGGAGACCGGCCTGCCCATCGTCACGGAGCTGATGGACCTGAGCCAGCTGCCCCTGTTCAAGGATGTGGACGTGATTCAGATCGGCGCCCGGAACATGCAGAACTTCGACCTCCTCAAGGCCGTGGGCCATCAGGACAAGCCCGTGATGATCAAGCGGGGCATGTCCGCCACCTACGAGGAGTGGCTGATGAGCGCCGAGTACGTCATGGCCGGCGGCAACGAGAACGTGATTCTCTGCGAGCGGGGCATCCGCACCTTTGAGAGCTACACCCGCAACACCCTGGACCTGGCCTGCATCCCCGTGCTGCGGAAGCTGACCCACCTGCCCATCATCATCGACCCCAGCCACGCCACCGGCAAGAGCTGGCTGGTGGACCCCCTGGCCATGGGCGCCGTGGCCACCGGCTGCGACGGCCTGCTGATCGAGGTCCACAACGACCCGGCCCACGCCCTGTGCGACGGTCCCCAGTCCCTGAAGCCGGAGGTTTTTGACGGTCTGGCGAAAAAGCTGCTGAAGCTCCATGACTTCATGAAAACGGTGGAGGAGTAAGCCATGAACGTTGCCATTGTCGGCCTGGGGCTCATCGGCGGATCCATGGCCAAGAGCATCAAAAACCGCACCGCCCACACCGTCTGGGGCACGGACCTGAACGGCGAGACCATGACCATGGCCCGGATGTGCGGCGCCATCGACGCCCCCCTGACAGAGGAGAACCTGCCCCAGGCGGAATTGATCCTGGTGGCCATTCGTCCCGGCGCCGCCGTGGAGTGGGTCCGGCAGCATGCGCCGCAGATCGCCAAGTCCGCCATTCTGGTGGACCTGTGCGGCGTGAAGCGGACCGTGGTTGCGGCCATCGCTCCCATCGCGGAACAGTATGGCTTCGCCTATATCGGCGGCCACCCCATGGCGGGCCGGGAGCGGGGCGGCTTCACCGCCTCCACCGAGGACCTGTATGTGGGCGCCTCCATGATCCTGACGCCGGACAAGCGGACGGACATGCGGCTGCTGGAGACGCTGAAGGCCTTCTTCCTGGACCTGGGCTTCGCCGGCCTCACCTTCTCCACCCCGGAGGAGCACGACCGGATCATCGCCTTCACCTCCCAGCTGGCCCACATCGTCTCCAGCGCCTATGTGAAGTCGCCGGAGGCCCAGCGGCGCCGGGGCTTCTCCGCCGGCAGCTTCCAGGACATGACCCGGGTGGCCCGGCTGGACGAGGACATGTGGACGGAGCTGTTCCTGGACGACGAGGACTTCCTCACCAGGGAGCTGGACGAGCTCATCGGCCACCTGACGGATTACCGGGACGCCCTGCGGGCAAAGGACGCCCGGCGGCTCCACGACCTGCTGAAGGAAGGCCGGGAGCTCAAGGCCACCGCCGGCGGCAACTGACGGCGTCATCCTGTCGAGAAAGGGCGTTTTTCCATGTCTGACTCCATCCGAACCATCCCCGTCCGGGTCGGCCCGGACTATGAAGTGACCATCGGCCCCGGCCTGCTGCGGGAGACTGGCCCCCGCCTCTCCGCCCTGCTGGGCCGGCGGAGGATCGCCGTGCTCACAGACTCCGCCGTGGCGCCGCTGTATCTGGACACCGTCACCGCCAGCCTGGAGGACGCGGGCTTTGCCGTCTGCTCCCGCGTATTCCCCGCCGGGGAGGGGAGCAAGAACCTCTCCACCCTGTCGGACCTGCTGGAATTCCTGGCGTCGGAGCACCTGACCCGCACCGACTGCGTGGCCGCCCTGGGCGGCGGTGTCACCGGGGACATGGCGGGCTTTGCCGCCGCCGTATACCTGCGGGGCATCCGGTATGTCCAGCTGCCCACCACCCTGCTGGCGGCGGTGGACTCCTCCGTGGGGGGCAAGACCGCCGTGGATCTGGCCGCCGGAAAGAATCTGGCCGGGGCCTTCTGCCAGCCCGCCGCGGTGCTCTGCGACACGGACTGCCTGACGTCCCTGCCCCCCCATGTGTTCGCCGACGGGGCCGCCGAGGCCGTCAAGACCGGCGTGCTGGCGGACCCGTCCCTGTTCGCCCTGTTTGAGGACGGCACCCTCACCGCCGACCCCGGCGCGGTCATCGCCCGGTGCGTGGCCTACAAGGCTGGCGTGGTGGAGCGGGACGAGAAGGAGCAGGGGGAGCGGAGGCTCCTGAATCTGGGCCACACCGTGGGCCACGCCATCGAGAAGTGCAGCGGCTACGCCATCCCCCACGGCCACGCGGTGGCGGCGGGGCTGGCCGTCATCGCCCGGGCATCGGAACAGCTGGGCTGGGCGGAAGAACCCATCGCGGAGCGCATCGCCGCGTGCCTGGCCAAGAACGGCCTGCCCACCGGGACGGACTTCCCCGCCGAGGCCCTGGCGGAGGCCGCCCTCTCCGACAAGAAGCGCGCCGGCGGGGACATCACCCTGGTGGTCCCCCGGGCCATCGGCCGCTGCGAGCTGAAAAAGCTGCCGGTGGCGGAGCTGCTGCCCGTCATCCGGGCGGGACTGGAGGCGTAAATGGACCTTCAGATCACGCCGAAAAAGCTCTCCGGCCCCGTGACGCCGCCCCCCAGCAAGTCCCAGGCCCACCGGCTGATGATCGCCGCCGCCCTGTCCGGCGGGGTCAGCGTCCTCCGCGGCCTGGCCGACTCCGATGACATCCGGGCCACCCGCCGGTGCCTCGCCGCCCTTGGGGCCGGGATGGAGGACCTGCCGGACGGCTCTCTCCGGGTCCACGGCCTGGGGCACGGTGTCGTCATGGCGCCCCCCTTCGCCACGCTGGACTGCGGGGAGTCGGGCTCCACATTGCGGTTTCTTATCCCCGTGGCCCTGCTGGTGCAGGGGGAGGCGTCCTTCACCGGCCATGGCCGGCTGATGGAGCGGCCCCTGAGGCCCTACGAGGACCTGTTTCGGGAGAAGGGCGTCGCCTGGGACCTGACCGACGGCGTCCTCACCGTGAACGGCGGCCGGGGATACGACGCCCTGGCCCTCTCCCCCGGCGAGTACCGCCTGCCGGGCAACGTGTCCAGCCAGTTCTTCACCGGGCTGCTGTTCGCCCTGCCCCTGCTGGACGGGGACTCCGCCCTGGTGTCCACCACGCCCCTGGAGAGCCGGGACTACCTGGAGATGACCCGGCAGGCCCTGGCCGCCGCCGGGGTCACCAGCCAGTGGGCGGACGAGAACACGCTGCTTGTTCCCGGAAGGCAGAAATACCAGCCCTTTGCGGCCGCGGTGGAGGCGGACTGGTCCCAGGCCGGGTTCTGGTACGCCGCTGATTTCCTGGACAGCCGCGTGGACATCCGGGGCCTGAACCCGGACTCCGCTCAGGGGGACAAGGTGGTCAGCGAGCTCTACTGGAAGCTGGCCAGGCCGGGGGACGCGGAGATCGACGTCTCCGGCTGCCCGGACCTGCTGCCGCCCCTGGCGGTGATGGCGGCGGTCCGCTCCGGCGCCACCCGGTTCACCAACGCCGCCCGGCTGCGGATGAAGGAGAGCGACCGGCTCTCCACCGCGGCCGCTCTGCTCACCGCCCTGGGCGGTCAGGCGGAGGAGGGGCCGGACTTCCTGACGGTCCACGGCGGGCCCCTCTCCGGCGGCGCGGTGGACTGCGCCAACGACCACCGGATCGCCATGGCGGCGGCCATCGCCGCCACCGCCTGCGCCGGCCCCGTCACGGTCCGGGGCGCGGAGTGCGTGAAAAAATCCTACCCGGATTTCTGGGAGGTCTACCAAGCCCTGGGAGGTGACATCCATGTCCTCTGAATTCGGAACGCTCCTGAAGATCTCCGTGTTCGGCCAGTCCCACGGAAAGGCCATCGGCGTGGTGGTGGACGGGCTCCCCGCCGGGGAGGCCGTGGACCTGGAGGAGCTGGACGCCTTTCTGGCCCGGCGGAGGCCGGGGAAGAGCCCCCTCTCCACCGCCCGGCGGGAGGCGGACGCGCCGGTGTTCCTCTCCGGTCTGGAGAACGGCGTCACCTGCGGCGCGCCGCTGTGCGCGGTCATCGAGAACGGCGACCAGCACTCGTCGGACTACGACCAGCTCCGGGACAGGCCCCGGCCCGGCCACGCGGACTACACTGCCTTCGTCAAGTGGGGCGGTCAGGCGGACATGCGGGGCGGCGGCCACTTCTCCGGCCGGCTGACGGCCCCCCTGTGCGTGGCCGGGGGCATCGCAAAGCAGATCCTCGCCCGCCGGGGCGTGTATGTGGGGGCCCACCTGGCCTCCGTCGGCACGGAGAGCGACGCCCCCTTCCCCCTGCGGCCCACCGCGGAGCTGTTTGACGCCGTTGCCGCCAAGCCCTTTCCGGTGATCGACGACGACGCCGGGGAGCGGATGCGCGCGGCGATCCTGGCGGCGAAGAGCGACGGCGACTCCGTGGGCGGCGTCGTCGAGTGCGCGGCCGTCGGCCTCCCCGCCGGGCTGGGGGAGCCCATGTTCGGCGGCGTGGAAAACCGGCTCGCCGCGGCCCTCTTCGGAATCCCCGCCGTGAAGGGCGTGGAGTTCGGGGACGGGTTCGCCGCCGCCCGGGCCCGGGGCTCGGAGAACAACGACCCCTTCTGCATGGCGGACGGCCGGGTGGCGACGGAGACGAACCACGCCGGCGGCATCCTGGGCGGCATCACCGACGGGATGCCCATCGTCCTGCGGACGGCCGTGAAGCCCACGCCGTCCATCGCCCGGCCTCAGCGGACCGTCAGCCTCTCCGCCGGAGAGGATACGGACCTTGTGATCCGCGGCCGGCACGACCCCTGCATCGCACACCGGGCCGTCCCGGTGGTGGAGGCGGTCACCGCCGCCGTTTTGCTAGACTTATTATTGGAGGGACATCATGGAACTTTCTGAGATCCGCACGAAGATCGACGCTGTCGACGACCAGCTCCTGGACCTGTTTCTGGAGCGGATGCACCTGTCGGAGGAGGTCGCCGCCTACAAGAACGAGCACCGCCTGCCCATCCTCAACAAGGAGCGGGAGCGGGCCATCCTGGCCAAGGTGACGGAGAAGTCCGGCGACAAGGAGCGCTACGCCTACCACCTCTTCTCCACCCTCTTTGAGCTGGCCCGGTCCCGTCAGGCGGAGCTGATCGACGCCCCCACGAAGGTGGGTGCCCAGATCAAGGCCTCCCTGGCGGACATCAGCGAGGTCTTCCCCCAGACGGGCCTGGTGGCCTGCCAGGGCGTGGAGGGCGCCAATTCCCAGGTGGCCAGCGACCGGATCGTGCCCCGGGGCAATCTGGTCTATGTGAAGACCTTCCAGGCGGTGGTCTCCGCCGTGGAGTCCGGCCTGTGCAAATTCGGCGTGCTGCCCATCGAGAACAGCTCCAACGGCTCCGTCCGGGCGGTGTACGAGCTGCTGCAGGACCACAA